>NZ_CP058334.1:0-321168 GCF_013391085.1 Natronomonas halophila
GTGTTCGGTTACGCTTTTGCCGACGCCGGGCAACGACGAGGTATGACCACTTCGAGCGCTCCCGGGAAGGTCTACCTCTTCGGCGAGCACGCGGTCGTGTACGGCGAGCCGGCCGTCCCCTGCGCTATCGAGCGGCGGGCACGCGTTACGGTCGAGGAACGCGACGATGACCGTGTCCGCGTCGACGCCGACGAACTCACGCTGGACGGCTTCACCGTCATGTGGGGCGGCGAGGACGGCGGCCGCCCGGACGTCAACGTCCCGACGCCGCTGGTCGAGGCCGCGATGGGCTATATCGATAACGCCCTCGAACAGGCGCGGGACGCCGCTGACGCGCCTAACGCAGGATTCAACATCACCGTCGAAAGCGACATTCCACTGGGTGCCGGCCTCGGGTCGTCGGCAGCCGTCGTCGTTGCCGGCATCGACGCCGCGACCCGCGAACTCGGTGTCGAACTCGACCCGATAGAAATCGCCGACCGAGCCTATCAGGTCGAACACGAGGTGCAGGACGGGCAGGCATCCCGCGCCGACACCTTCTGCTCGGCGATGGGGGGCGTCGTTCGCGTCCAAGGCGACGACTGTCGCGTTATCGAGGGGGTCTCGAATCTGCCGTTCGTCGTCGGCTACGATGGCGGCTCCGGGGATACCGGCGAACTCGTCGCTGGCGTCCGGGAGTTGAAGGAAACCTACGGGTTCGCCGAGGACACGGTCGAAGCTATCGGTGATGTCGTCCGCAACGGTGAGGGCGTGCTTCGTGAGGACGACCTCGAAGAGTTGGGTCGACTAATGAATTTCAACCACGGCCTGCTTTCGGCTCTCGGCGTCTCCGGACGGAAGTTGGATTCGATGGTCTGGACGGCCCGGGAAGCCGGTGCCCTCGGCGCGAAACTCACCGGGGCCGGCGGCGGCGGGTGTATCGTCGCGCTGGACCGCACCGAACAGACCAGAACGGCGCTCGAATACACGCCCGGGTGTGAAGACGCGTTCCGCGCGGAACTCGACACGGACGGTGTCCGGGTGGAATCCGAATGACGACGGTGCTGAAACTCGGCGGTAGCGTCGTTACCGAGAAGGACGAACCGGAGACGGTCGACCGCGAGAACCTGCGCCGTGCGGCCGATGCTCTTGCAAAATCCGACGAGGAGTTGGTCGTCATCCACGGCGGCGGGAGTTTCGGCCACCACCACGCCGCCGAACACGGCGTCTCGACGACGGATGGGACCCACGACACCGAAGCCGTCCGGGCGATTCACGGCGCGATGAAGGACCTGAACGAAGCGGTCGTGGACGCGCTCGCGGTGGCCGGCGTTTCGGCTGTTCCTGTCCATCCTTTTTCGGCAGCCAGCCGTAATTCGGCAGGTGACCTTTCCCTACCTACCGACCAACTGGCGACGATGCTCGACGAGGGATTCACCCCCGTTCTTCACGGCGATGTCGTCGTTCACGAAACCGCTGGCGCGACCATTCTCTCGGGCGACGAACTCGTCGTCGCACTGGCCGATGCGCTCGATGCGGACCGTGTCGGCGTCTGCTCGGCGGTGCCTGGCGTCTACGATGCCGACGAGAACGTCATCGACCGCATCGACGCCTTCGGTGACGTCGCCGATGCGCTCGGTGGTAGCGACGCGACCGACGTGACTGGCGGGATGGCCGCCAAAGTCCGAGAACTCCTCGGTCTCGCTGCGCCCGCCTACGTGTTCGATATCGACGGCCTCGACGAGTTCATCGCCGGTGAACACCCCGGTACGCGAATCGACTGAGTCTTTTTATACCAGGGCGCGGGCAGACGCCCCGTGCTCGACTGAGCCACTCCGGCGCGCACAGCGGGTGTGCGACAGGACGCGTCGGAGGCCGCGGAGTGTCTGTCGCCTGCTTGCCTACTCGCCGACCTGCTCGGCTAACGCCGTCTTGTCGATTTTCTGGCTACCCGTTCGCGGGAAGGAATCCACGAAGTGGATTCGGCGGGGCTTCTCGTAGCCGGCGAGACCGTCGTGGTTCGCACAGAAGGTTTCGACGTAGTCGGCCGACACCGACTCGTCCCCGACGATAGCTGCGGTAACGGCCTCGCCCAGACGTTCGTGCGGCGTCCCGAAGACCGCAACCGCATCGACGCCGTCCATCTCCGCGAGGACGCTCTCGACGCGGGAGGGAGCGACCTTTTCGCCCCCGGAGAGGACGATATCGTCGAGTCGGTCGACGAAATAGAGGATGCCGTCCGCTCGATGGACCACATCGCCAGTCCGGAACCACTCGCCGTCGAACGCGCGGTCGGTTAGCTCCGGTGCCTCCCAGTAGCGGGGCATGACACTGTCGCCGCGGAGCCACAGCTCCCCGTCCTCACCGTCGGGGACATCCTCGCCGGTATCGGGGTCCACGACACGCGCCTCGATGCTCGGGACCGGCTTGCCGAGGGCGCCCTCGTCCCGTGGCGTCTCCGGCGTTCCGGCGACCGTCAGCCCCGCGGCCTCGGTCTGGCCGTAGTAGTTCAGTAGTTCGTCGACGGCGAAGGCGTCCTCGAACGCATCGAGCGTCGATTCGGTCGCCGGACTGCCGCCGTAGAAGCACATCCGAAGCGACGAGGTATCGTGCTCGCGAGCGGCGTCGCTATCCAGCGCGTCCACCATCATCGCAGGGACGAGCCCCGTAATCGTCGCATCGGTGGCCTCGACCAGTTGTGCCCACTCCGCGGCGCCCCAGGCGGGATGGATGACGACCGAGCCGCCGGTAAACAGTCCCATCAGCGTCGCGCCGTGGAAGCCCCCGACGTGGAACAGCGGGACCGAAACGACGGCGGTATCGCCGGCCGTCACGTCGTAGGTGGCGATACCGGCGTCGACCTGTGCGCCGACGTTTCGGTGGGTCTGGACGACGCCTTTCGGGTCGCCCGTCGTGCCCGACGTGTGCATGACGATGGCCGGTTCGCCGTCCAGTCGTGTCGCTGGCTCCGGCGCGGCGTCGGGGCTGCCGAATACGTCGGCATCGAACCCATCGGTATGGCCGGCGACGAGTACGTCACCGTATCCAGCCCGTTCGGCGGCATCAGTTGCAGTGCTCGCGAACACCGCGTCGTGGATGACGACCGCGGGGTCGACGTCGGCAAGCACGTGGGCTACCTCGTCGGGCCCGAAGCGGTAGTTGACCGGCGTGAAGGCACAGCCGGCGCGCCACGCGCCGAGAGCAACCGCGAGAACAGTGGGGTTGTCGAGCATCAGCGCCGCGACCCTGTCGCCGGGTTCGGTTCGCTCATCGAGGAACGCGGCGACGGCGGCGGCCTGTTCCTGTAACGCCCGGTAGGTGATGTCCTCCCCGTCGGGGTCGACGACTGCCGGCCGCTCCGGGCGCGCTCTGGCCTGCTGTGCGAAGCGCTCGTAGAGGTTCATGCTCACACGCTGGGTACCATCCGGTATAAGTGTGGTTCCTGTTGGCAGGGGACGCTTTTTGTGGTCCGACGACGACTACCGGGTGATGGAGTACGAGCGACACGAGTTCACCCAGCCGCTGTACGGCGGCGTCAACGCCCTTCGTATCGGTGACACGCTCGTCGATACGGGCCACGTCGCACCGGTCTGTCGAGATGAGGTTCGAGAGGCACTTGATGGGCGACTTGCGGATATAGACCGGGTGCTGCACACCCATCCGCATATCGACCACGTCGGCGGCTCACAGACCATCGACGCGCTGGCGGACCTCCCGCACATCGTTCCGGCGGGTGAACGCGAAATCCTCTACGACTACACCGATTACCTCCGACAGGCTCGCGAGGAGATGACCCGATTACTCGCGGGTTTTCCGGTCGACGCGAGTATGTGGGACGCCTACTTCCCGGTACAGTCGTACAACGAGGAACGCATCGATATCGCTCGGGAACTCGGTGATGAGGAGACCGTCGAACTCGGCGGCTACGAACTCGAAGCCGTCACGACGCCGGGCCACGCAGACCCGCATCTAGCCTTCTGGCACGAGCCCAGCGGCACCCTGTTTTCGGGCGACCTCGTCGATTCGGACGGTCGGTTCCAGTACGGGCCGTTGCTGGGAGACGTCGGCGCCTACAAGGAATCGCTCCGGCGAATTCGGGACCTCGACCCGGAGGCCCTCGTCCCGATGCACGGCCCGGAGATGACCGACCCTGAGTCGCGCATCGAAGCATCGTTGACTGACGCTGAGCGGACTGAAGCTCGCCTGTTGCGGTTCCTCGAGGGACCGGAGCCGCGGTTCGCACGGGAGTTCGTCATCGAGGAATTGGGTGTCGACGGCCAGCGGACGCCGTTTCTCACGCTCGTGGTTTACGAGTATTTGCGGCACCTCGAAGAACGGGGAAAAATCGACCTTGCGGTGACCGACGACGGGATTCGCGCGGAGCTATAGGTCGAGTAGTTCCTTCGCGATGATGTTCCGCTGAATCTCGCTGGCGCCTTCGCCGATTTGGTAGATTTTCGTGTGTCGGTAGTGGCGTTCGACGGGGTAGTCGGTCGTGTAGCCGTTGCCGCCGTGGAGTTGGATGGCGTCGCTGGCGACCTCTTCGGCGATTTCGCTGGCGTAGAGTTTCGCCATGGAGGCGAGTTTGGTCGGTTTTTCGCCGTCGTCGACGCGCTGGGCCGCGTCGTAGACGAGGCGACGCGCGAGTTCGACTTTCAGACCCATATCCGCGACCTTGTGCTGGACGGCCTGGAATTTCCGGAGTTCGCGGTCGAACTGTTCGCGCTGTGTGACGTAGTCGACCGTCTCCTCCAGACACCCCTGTGCGATGCCGAGGGCTTGGGCGGCGATGCCGACCCGTTCTTCCTCGAAGAACTCCATCAGTTGGTAGAAACCGGCGTCCTCGTAGCCGACGAGGTTCTCCTCGGGAACGCGCACGTCGTCGTAGCGAATCTGGGCCGTCTCCGAAGCGTTCCAGCCGAGTTTGTGAATCTCGCTTTCGACCTCGAAGCCGTCGCGGTCGGTCTCGACGATGATGGCGGAGATGCCGCTGTGGCCCTCGTCGCCGGTCCGGCACATCGTGAGAACGTAATCGGCGATGGTGCCGTGGGTGATGAAGGTCTTGACGCCGTTGATGACGTACTCGTCGCCGTCCTTCTCAGCGGTCGTCTCGATGCCGGCGGCGTTGGAACCGTGGTTGGGTTCGGTGTTACCGAGCGCGCCGATGAGTTCGCCCTCGGCGACCCCGCGGAGAATCCACTCTTTCTGTTCGTCGGTGCCGTACTCGCGAATCATCCGAGTGCCGAACTCGGTGCCGATGGCCGCGAGCATCCCCGCGTCGACGCGGCAAATCTCCTCCATGAACAGGCACGTCTCCACCTGTGAGAGGCCGGCACCGCCGTATTCCTCGGGTAACGTTCCGCCGACGAGGCCGGCATCGACGGCTTCCTCCCAGACTTCCTCGGGCCACTCGCCGGTTTCCTCGTGGTGTCTGGCGACCGGCGCGATTTCGTTTTCGGCGAACTCGCGGGCGGTCTGTCGGATGGCACGTTCCTCTTCGGAGAACCCGAAATTTACCATGAAACTACAAACACATTTTAAAGTTTAGTCGTGCCGGTGGTAGTAAATATTGCCGCAGGCTTGCCGGCGTAACACTAATCATCTTTGGGCAGTACTACCATGCCGCATGAATTTCGCCACCCATGTCGACAAGATCGCTCGGAGCACTCCGGACCGTCTCGCGATGACCGACCACACGCGGGAGGTCACCTACGCGGAGTTGGCCGGCGAGTCGAACGCCTTCGCGAACGCGCTCGAATCGCTGGACGTCGAGGCCGGCGACCGGGTCGCGCTGTATCTCCCCAACAGTATCGGCTTCATGACGGCGTATCTCGGGGCCATGAAACGCGGCGCGATTCCCTTCCCCATCAACATGCGGTTTCAGGGACAGGAAATCGAATACGTGCTGGAGGATTCCGGCGCCGTCGCGGCGGTCACACACGGGCAGTTCGAGGACGTACTGGCCGGACTCGACGTCCCGTCGCTGGACCACCTCATCGTCGCCGACGGCGAGCGCGGGCACAGTTACCGCCAACTCGTCGGCGCGGCGGACACCGATTACGACCCCTATCCCCGCAAGGAGGACGAACTCGCGGAATTGATGTACACCAGCGGGACGACCGGTCGACCGAAGGGCGTCAAACACACCCACCGGAACCTCGGGACCAACGCCAGCGGCCTCGTGGAGGCGATGGGGTGGTCGACGGATACGACGGCGCTGACGGTGTGTCCGCTGTTCCACGTCTCCGGTCTCAACGTCTCGACGACGCCGCTTTTGACCGTCGGCGCGGAGAACCACTTCCTCCCGGAATGGGACCCCGACACTGCCCTCCAGACGATGGCCGCCAACGACGTGACCTACGCCTTCTTCATCCCGACGATGGTTATCGACATGCTGGAACGCGACGTCGCATCGTACGACCTCTCGTCGCTGGAGTTGCTCGGCGTCGGCGGGTCGCCGATGCCGAAAGAGCGCATCGAAACCGTCGAGGAGACGTTCGGTGTCACGCTGCTGGAGGGGTACGGCATGACTGAAACGACGCCGCTTGCGGCCATCAATCGCCCCGACCAGGAGGTTCGGAAAGCGGGAAGCATCGGCCCGCCGGCGACCGAGGTCGTCGACGTTCGCATCGAGAACCCGGAAACGGGCGAGGAGGTCGGAACCAACGAGAAGGGCGAGCTGCTGTGGCACGGCGACACCGTGACGCCCGGTTACTTCCGGATGCCAGAGAAGAACGAGGAGGCGTTCGTCCAGCGTGAGGGCAAACGCTGGCTCCGGTCGGGCGACATCGCACGCATGGACGAGGACGGCCACCTCTTCGTCGAGGACCGCATCGACGACATGATAATCACCGGCGGGGAGAACGTCTATCCGCGCGAAATCGAGGACGTACTCTACGAACTCGACGGCGTCGTCGAGGTTGCGGTCATCGGAACCCCACACGAGCGACTGGGGGAGACTGTCACGGCCGTCGTCGTCGCCGACGGCGACCTCTCGGAAGCCGATGTCGAGGAGCATTGCCGCGGCCGCCTCACCGACTACAAGGTGCCGCGTCGCATCGAGTTCGCCGAGGAGTTGCCGAAGACGTCCACGCGGAAGATCGACAAGGTGTCGCTCCGCGAGGAGTTCTGATTCCGTCTTCAATCCCCCGGTAGTGAGAGACGACGGATTAATACCGGTTCCCCGAGGGGGTTGTTCTCATGCCGAACGATTGGCCCCAGACGCCGGATAGCACCGACATCTACGCCGACGACCTGCTGGAGGGCGAGACCGCCCTGATTACGGGCGGCGGAACGGGAATCGGCGAGGAGATGGCGCTGGCCTTCGCCGACCACGGCGCCGACGTGGCCGTTGCGTCCCGAAGCATGGAGCATCTCGAACCGGTCGCCGAGAAAATCGAGGAGAAGGGCCAGAACGCCTGTGCGACCACTGTCGACGTCCGCGACAAGGAGAAAGTCGACGAGATGCGGAATACCGTCCTCGACGAACTGGGCGACATCTCGATTCTGGTCAACAACGCCGGGGCGAACTTCCTGACGCCGCTGGAGGACCTCTCGGCGAACGGTTGGCGCGCGGTCGTCGGCACGATTCTCGACGGCACCGCCTACTGTACGATGAGCGTCGGCGACCACATGATAGACAACGGCGGTGGCTCCATCATCTCGATGGGTGCGACCAATTCCGTCCACGGAGCGCCGTTCCACGGCCACTCGGGGGCCGGCAAGGCCGGCATCCACAACCTGATGCAGACGGTCGCAAGCGAATGGGCGAAATACAACGTCCGCGCGAACACCATCGCGCCGGGTATCATCGAGACGCCCGGCGTCACCGAGGCGGCCGGTGGTGCGCTCCCCGAGCAGATTCTGGACCACGTCCCCGCGGACCGATTCGGCCAGCCACGGGATTGTGTTCCACTCGCGGTTTTCCTCGCCTCCGACGCGTCGGCGTACGTGACCGGGAGTTACTATCCGGTCGACGGCGGGCATCTACTGCTGCCGTCACCGTACTGAATCGCTTGGGAGGGATGTGAAGCGGGCTTATGCATCCGTGAGGCGCGCGAAGCGCGCCGAGCGGTCTCCGCGCCGACCGAAGGGAGGCGCGGGACCAAGGGCCGACCGGTTGCGAGACTCCGACCGAAGGAGGAGTCTCGGTATGCCGAACGGCGAACGAAGTGAGCCGTGAGGCGAGGGAGGCCCGCCGTGTCTTTTTCATCGAAGTTTTTGCCGGATCGGCTTCTCCGACCCGTGCAAAAAGTTCGTTAGAATTGATAGCGACGTGCGTTGTCGTCCTGCGGCGGGTACTGGTCGGAGACGCCGCCAGCGGCGCCGGTCATCTCGTCGAAGGTCATCCCCGAGAGGTACTCGTCGTAGGTGACGTCGTAGCCGCTCCGGAGGTGGAAATCGAGATTGCCGGTCTCGACGGCGGACTGAAAGAGCATGTGGACGGCACGTCGGAGGAGTTCGTCCGTCTCGTCGGGGTCGTAGGCGTTGATGAGCATCGCCAGTTCGTTGCGCGTCTCGGTGTCGAGGTCGACCGTGAGTTCCTCGCCGAGGTCCGAATACGTCTCCTTGATATCCGCCGAAAGGTCGTCGAGTCCCATATCCGTAGTTGGAACTGGACGGTGGAAGTCCGTTTCGCTCGGGCCGAACCGTCAGGCCCAAGCGCCGTCCGTCGAAACGGGCAGTCGATGACCGACGCCGCCGAGTACCTCCCGGAGGACACCGATGCGGTCCGGGAGGCGCTCATCGAGTGGTACGAGGCCGACCACCGCGAGTACCCGTGGCGGCAGACCGACGACGCCTACGAGATTCTGGTCTCGGAGGTGATGAGCCAGCAGACTCAACTGGACCGTGTGGTTTCGGCGTGGGAGGAGTTTCTGGCAGAATGGCCCACGGTGGAGGATTTGGCGGCGGCCAACCGGGCCGACGTGGTCGGCTTCTGGACGGATCACTCGCTGGGCTACAACAACCGCGCGAAATATCTCCACGAAGCGGCTAACGAAGTCGTTTCCGAACACGGCGGCGAGTTTCCGGAGACGCCCGAAGGTCTACAGGAATTGATGGGCGTCGGCCCCTACACCGCCAACGCCGTCGCTTCCTTCGCGTTCAATAACGGTGATGCCGTCGTGGATACGAACGTCAAGCGCGTCCTCTATCGGGCGTTCGATGTTCCCGACTCGGACCCGGCGTTCGAGGCAGTTGCCTCCGAACTCATGCCTGACGGAGAGTCCCGAGTCTGGAACAACGCAATAATGGAGCTAGGTGGCGTCGCCTGCGAGAAGAAGCCGAAATGCGACGAAGCCGGGTGTCCATGGCGAGAGTGGTGTCACGCCTACGAGACCAATGACTTCACGGCGCCCGACGTACCAACACAACCAGAGTTCGAAGGCAGTCGACGGCAGATGCGCGGTCGGGTGATTTCGACGCTTCGGGAGTTCGATGAACTGCCCCTCGACAAATTAGGGCCCCGTATTCGAGTGGATTACTCTCCCGGCGGTGAATACGGCCGTGAGTGGCTCCATGAACTCCTCTCTGACCTTGCTGAGGACGGCCTGGTCGAACTGAGAGAACATGGTGACGAAACGGTTGCGCGCCTACAGAACTAGTCCGTATGTGTTCTGTAGTGTAATCCGAGTCGAATCAACTCGGTGCTGGCTGCAGGAATTATAAATAGGAGTCAGGTAATGTTGATGCAGGTACGAACCGATGGTGATGCTGCTAACTGTCGTCGGTATCGCTGTCGCTGCATTCGTCGGGTTCAACATCGGAGGCTCATCGACAGGCGTGGCGTTCGGCCCGGCAGTCGGCTCACGGCTCGTTCGGAAGCCGACCGCTGCGGCCCTGTTCGTCGGGTTCGCCTTCGTCGGTGCGTGGACTGTCGGCCGGAACGTCATCGCGACGATGAGCAGCAGCATCGTGCCGGCAGCCCAGTTCACGCCCATCGCGAGCGTCGCGGTCCTGTTTTTCACCGGCGCGTCGCTGTTGATATCGAACCTCTACGGCGTTCCGGCCTCGACCTCGATGACGGCTGTCGGTGCCATCGTGGGATTGGGCCTCGCGTCCGGTACCCTCAATCAGGCGCTGATGTTCGTAATCGTCTCGGCGTGGATCGTCGCACCGCTGTTGAGCTTCCTCATCGGTATCGTGGTCGGGCGCTACATCTACCCGTATCTCGACCGCTACATCGCGTTCACGAGGTTCGACCTCCACTTCATCCAGCTTGACCGTTCGGGGACGATTCCACGTCCGTACGTGAATCCGAACGCGACACCACAGGACGTCGTCGGGTCGTTCTCGGTGGTTCTCATCGCCTGCTATATGGCGTTCTCTGCAGGGGCCTCGAACGCGGCGAACGCCGTAGCCCCGCTCGTCGGTTCAGGGGGCTCGCTCACCGTCAATCAGGGCGTCCTGCTCGCGGTGGCGGCGTTCGCGTTAGGTAGTTTCACGATCGCCCGTCGCACGCTGGAGACGGTTGGAGACGATATTACTGAGTTGCCGATTCTCGCGTCACTCATCGTCTCCATCGTCGGTGGGACAGTTATCACGATTCTCTCCTATTTCGGCATTCCCGCGAGTCTCGCGGTAAGTACGACGTCGACGATTATCGGGCTCGGATGGGGGCGGGCGAGTCGGGCAGCGACACTGGCGGAGTTAGCGAAGCCAGCCCCCAGTCGTCCGGATTTAGACGTCGCGACGGGCGCATTGGTCACTTCACGCGTCGAGGAGGCGCCTGCTGGCCCGACCATCGGGGATATCGCGCGACAGGAGAAACCGGCCGAAAAGCCGGAGGAAATTCCGGACGTTCCGGACGTCGGCGCGGAGGGGCCGGCGGATCTCGACGAGCGAAGTCTCTTCGATCCGAGGGCGGCCAAGCGTATCGTAACGATGTGGGTGTTGACGCCGTCGCTGGCGATTGTCGCCTCGTATCCCGTCTTCGTGTTGCTGCTGTGAATCGCGGTCATCCGATCTCTACTGCGCTCACACGGCCGGAATAATCAGTCGCGAAACCGCGTCGTCTAGCAGTTCGTGTTCAGTGTCGGTCCACCTGATGGTGCCGCGCCGAGTATCGAGGACCGATCAACAACACCACTGCGGTTCGGACCGGTTCATCACGCGAGCCAACGGTCGGAGGCGTACAGACCGCCGCCTGCCAGCACGAACACGACGCCGAGCGCCGCGACGCCGAGGCCGACGACGAACCCGGCGAATCCCGGCCCGAAGTCGTCGACGTGGCCGTACGTATAAATGCTGTACAGCGTCTCTCCCTTCCAGACCGCGGTCGGAAACTGGTCGACGTAGGGGTCGTTGACCCGCGGCCGATACCCGGAATCGTCCGAGGTGGAGTTGGCCAACACGTTGTCGACAGTCCGCTGTTGGCCCGGTGAGAGGTTCTCGTAGCGGGGCGCCTGGTCGGCGGTGGCGTTGGCGACTGCGCTGAGCGCGACCGATTCGGCGCGAACCGTCGAGCCGTTCGCCTCGACGGTGATTCGGTAGTACCCGGTCGTCCCGGCCTCGCTATCACGGGCGAACTCGTAGTCGGCGGCGATATCTCGCAGGTCCGCCCGAACACTTTCGTCCGTTACTGTCGCCGAACCGTTCGCCATCGCCGACTGCAGGGCGCGGCGCGTGGCGTTCGGTGATCGGTACGTCTCGTCGTCGTACCGCGTCGTGAGTTGGTAGTCCGCGAGTGTGACGTCGTCGCCGTACCTGTCGACGACCCGTTTCTGGTCGGATACGTTGCCGAGATCGATCGGTTCGGCGGCGTATATCTGTGAGGTCTGTGCGGGCGGGGCCGTGGCCGTTGCTGCCCAACCGAGGTACTGCGGCGCTGGGAGGCAAACCACCCCAGCGACGACGAGCAGGAGGGCTACTCGGCGGCGATCCATAGGCGAAACGTCCGCTTTTTAGTGCAAGTGCTTTTGGGAACCCCACCGGTTACGAACTGAGAGAGGACACGCGAGACGCGACCGAAGGGAGCGGTGTGTCGCGGAGGACTTTCGAGTCTCCCACGCCGGGTATTGAATAGCAACACCGAGTGCCATACTTTGAAAACGGCTCTGTCCGGATAGCCACACGATGGTACAACAGGGTGGGATGGACTCGCGGATATGGGTGACTCGGTTCGTTGACAACGTTCAAGCCCGACTGGGCGTGGGACCGCTCGTGAGCGGGACGGTCACGCTGG
The DNA here is from genome assembly GCF_013391085.1 of Natronomonas halophila. Lineage (NCBI taxonomy): Archaea > Methanobacteriati > Methanobacteriota > Halobacteria > Halobacteriales > Natronomonadaceae > Natronomonas > Natronomonas halophila. The sequence goes on from NZ_CP058334.1 coordinate 12,164, forward strand.
GGATGGTGCCGGTCGTCTTGACGGCGCTGTTTTTCGTGTTGGCGGACGGCCAGATAACGAACGACTTCCTCATCGCGCACCTGTTGGCGATGGGCGTGCCCGTTATCGGCCCTGCCGCGATATGGTACTGGGATGCGCGTGTCTTCCCGACGTTCGTCGACCAGAGCGCCGACCTGGCAGCGAATCCGACGGCCGTACAGCGCGTCGGCGACAAGTACAAGGCCATCTTCAGCACGCGCTCGTGGTATTTCGTCGTCCCGTGGATCGCGCTAATCGTCGGCCTGACCGTCCTGAATCTCGGCTTCTTCGAGACGGTCGGCATCACGGGCGCCGGTGACCCCGCGTTCTGGGTCTACCTGCTGTTTGCGGCGTGGTGGGGCCTCATTACGGGTATTGGATTACACGGTGCCGTCACCGCCGTCCGGGCGATCAGAGCCGTCGGGGAGTTAGACCTGCAGATCGATCCGCTGCACCCGGACGGTCTCGGGGGGCTGAGCATGATCGGCCACCTCGCGATCTGGACGACGATGCTGATTTCGCTCGGCTCGCTGGCCCTCCCGCTGGCGTTCCTGCTGGGCACCGAGGGCGGCTATCGTGCCGTCGTCTACCTCGCGGTGGGTGTCTACATCGTCGTGATTGCGGTGTCGTTCGTCTATCCTACCGTATACGTGAATCGGCGTGCGGGGGAAATCCAAGAGCGGGAACTCGAAAAACGCCGGGAGAAAATCAGACAACTCCAGACGCAAGCTGCCAATCTCGAAGAGGCCGACGGGGACACGGGAACTATCGACGAGGTGGCCACGCGGCTCGAAATCCAGCGGCTCCGTGACGAGTTCAACGAGTACGATAGCGTGAGCCTCTATCCGCTTTCGGTGGGTATCATCATCCGACTGGTCTCCTCGCTTTTCCTCCCGATATTCTTCACTCTCATCGACATCTATCTCGGCCAACTGCTCTAACAGCCACTCACAGCGTAGTTTGACCGGTGGGCCGGTCGGGGGACAGACCACGATGAGGTCACGAACCGGTTCCATCCCTGCGTTCGACGCGTGTTATTGGGGTCGGCTTGGCTCGGGTGATCGCCAATCACGGTGTAACGAACCCGAAGCGGAAGGCGTTCGTCAACCATTTCCGTGCTTGCTGTCGCGATACGGTATGGGTCGCGACCTGACTCTGAAGAATTTGCTTCGAGAGTTGGCCATGCGAATCGGAGCAGCCGCGGTCGTTTTCGGGGTGTTCGTCGGTGTCGGGTACCTCAGCCGAATGGAGGCCTTTGGGCTGGCCAACCTGCTCGACGACCAGGCAACGTTCTTCACCGTCGCCTTTCTCCTGATAGGATTCCTCTCGGTCGGCTGGCTGCTGATTCAGCGCTACAGACAGTAGGCGTTTATATCGATACTCATCTCGACGGTCGTCGCCCGGGGTCCGACGAGTAAATTCGCTCGACATGCTTAATCGGCAGAAGCTTCAGCAACGCTGTCAGCCGCTTTGCGGAACATCCCGTCACGTTGCGTGTAGTAGTACGCCGCGAGAACGATTGCGGTCAAGACGTGGGAAACTGCGATTGCTCCGAACACTGGAACCACACCCATCCCGAGGAGGGTCGCAGCGAGTCCGGCCAGTGGAATCTGGAGGCCCCAATACTGGAGTAGAGACGAGCGGAAACTAACCGCTCCCCGACTGGCGCCGTTGAATCCACCTTGCAGTATGTACATCGCACCGTAGGCCGGATAGCTGACCGCCAAGAGCCGCAGGAATTCGACCGCCAGAGCGAACGACTCGCCACTGAGTTGCGGGGCGAGGATGTTCGTGATACTGCTTGCCATCGCCCATTGGATGATGGCGAGCAATGCGAGAACCCCACCGAGGATGACTACGCCGACCCGTGCTGTGCGGGCAGCACGCTCGGGCTTTCCAGCGCCGAGGTTCTGTCCGACGACGCTCTGGGTCGCCGACTGAAACCCCTGGGCGGGAATCGACGCGGCGGAGAAGACGCGAGTACCGACCGCGTACGCAGCCAGGGCTGCCGGCCCACCGGCAAGGAATACGATTACGACGATTACGAGGTCCGCCACGCGGCGGTTCGCCTGTTGGGCCGACGGCGCGAGCCCCCGGTCGACAAGCGCTCGAAACTCGTCGAGGCTGACACGGGTGGCCGCCCGGGACATGACACCACCGCAGCGACCCCGCAAGACGAACGCGACAGCGAGTACGAGGCCGGCAGCGAAACCCAGTACCGAGGCGAGTGCTGCCCCGGCGACGCCTAACGCGGGAATCGGCTCCAGACCGAATATCAGCACGGGGTCGGCGATGAGAATCGTACCGACGGTGGCAACGCTGATGGACAGAGCGGCCCGCGAGTCGCCCCTCGCAACGAAGGCGGCCTCGATTACGTCGCTGGTCGCCGCGAACACGAGACCAAGCGCGAGAATTCGGAAGTAGTCGACCGTGAGTTCGACGACGTGTGCCGGGGTTGGTTCGGGGCGAATCACGGTCAGGAGTTCGACGAGCGTCGGTGCGACTACTACGGCACCGCCACCGATGACGATACTCAGAATCGCTCCCAGAACGACGCCGTTGAACGTCGCCTCTCGTGCCGCCTCTTGCTCGTCGGCCCCCACACGCTGGGAGACCAGAATCATCGTCCCGATGTAGGGGACGCCGATTACGAGGATGAGCAGGAGACTGAACAGGGGTGCGGCGAGACCGACGGCAGCGACCGCGTCGCCGCCCAGCCGACCGATCCAGAACAGGTCGATCACGAGCGATGCGACTTCCACGACGTTCTGGGCCAGCAACGGAATCGATAACAGCGTCAGAACGCGGTGGATTGGTGCGGACGTAATCTCCTCGTTCGACAGTTCGAACATAGGGGCAAAACAGGGGATAGAGGCACTAATATGGCCGCTAAATCCAAGTCCCGTAAGATATTTGACATGATGTACGAACCGAACGTATCGATAGACATCGACCCGAAGAGATAACCCCCAACCCACCGCGTGTGTAGCATATGTTCCTCACGGATGGGGGTACGTCAGAAGACCGGCTCACGTCGGAGGACGCCTTTGCGATACTCGGAAACGAGTATCGCGCGGAGATTATCCGAACGCTCGGCGAAGAGCAGGGCACGGAAGGACCGCGACCGACGTTAGCGTTCTCGGACCTGTATTCGAAGGCCGACGTCGATATCGCCACGAGCCAATTCAATTATCATCTCCAGAAACTCGTCGGGCCGTTCATCGACAAAACCGAAAACGGATACCGGTTACGACACGAAGCAGTAGCGCTGTACCGGACGATTCTGGCCGGCACCTATACCGAAACGGCGTCCCTCGAACGGTTTCAGGTGGGTGTCGACTGCTACTACTGTGACGCACCGATAGAAGCCCGCTATGCCGACCGGCGGTTCACCGTCCTCTGTTCGGGTTGTGGCCGGGAGTATTCCGATACGACGGCCCCGCCGAGTATCGTCGAGGGGAATCACGAGGCCCTGTTGAACCGGATGAATCAGTACGCTCGACACCGGATTCTCGCGTTTTCAAAGGGCGTTTGCTCGATTTGTGCCAACGACCTCCGGACACGAGTTCTTCCCGGAGAAGAACTGGGCGTGTCTGGGTCCGAACAGCTCGACGTGTTCGTTCACCGGTCGTGTGACCATTGCGGTGCACAGCAGTACATGTCGGTTGGCCTCTCACTGCTCTACAATCCCGAGTTAATCGCGTTTTTCCAGGCGCAAGGTCGCGATATCACGACGACACCAATCTGGGAATTGGAGTTCGCGATGACGGACCGGTTCGTGGACGTTCGCTCGACGGACCCGTGGGAAATCGCACTTCACATCGAACAGGACGGTGCCGAACTCGAACTCGTCGTCGACGACACTCTCACCGTTCTCGACTAAGCCCTATCGACCCCGACGAAGTGCTCGATTTGTCGTCTCTTGGACGTGTGTAGCCATCTCGGCATCCGACGGAAGCGGCCTGGTTTCCCGTACTATACCTGGTTTATTGTACTCTGCCTGAAATATATTCCCCGACGGATTGTAGCCGGCTATATGTCGTCGACAGACACAGCGAGCGAGCGACCAACGCTGACCCAGTTTACCGACCCGATGTGCACGTGGTGTTGGGGGTCAGAACCCATCATCCGACGCCTTAGAGCCATCCTCGGCGACCAAATACGGATCAGATACGTCATGGGTGGGCTGGTGGAAGATTTCGACGAGTTCTACGACGCCGCCAACGACATCTCGGAACCTGGCGACGTCGCTCCGCACTGGATTGAGGCGTCCGAACACCACGGGATGCCCGTCGATACGCGAATCTTCGAGGTAGACCCGGCTCAGTCGACGTATCCCGCAAGCAAGGCGTTCACCGCCGCACGCCAGCAAGGGCCCGAACTCGGCCATCGGTATCTGCGTCGGCTTCGCGAGGCGTACACGACGCAAGTCCGTAACGTCAACGACAGGGAGGAGCAGGTGAACCTCGCGGAATCAGTCGGCCTCGACGTCGACGAGTTCACGACGGCCCTGGATGACGGGTCCGCAGCGGCGGCGTTCGAGGCGGACCTCTCTCGGGCCCGCGAAGCGGGCGTTCGGGCGTTTCCGACGTATCACATCGACGGGCCATCCGGTGAACAGTGGCTGTCTGGATTCAAGTCGTTCGAGGAACTGATGACCGCACTAACGACCGTTGACCCCACCGTCGAACCGGCATCTCCGCCACCGATGCAACGGTTTATCGCCGAATACGGCCCCGTGGCGACCCGGGAAGTCGCCGAGGTGTACGAACTCGATGATGGAAAGGCGCGACAAGTGCTGGAATCCCTCGTCGATGACAGGACGGTACACCGCGAACGGCGGGGCAATGGCTTCTTCTGGCACTCGAAGCAGGGAGGTGACGACTGATGGGGCTCCTCCACGATGGCGAGTGGGAACCGGATGCCACCCGCGACCAGTACGACCATGACACCTTCGACGACCGAATCAAGGATTTCCGAGGTGCCGAGTTCCCAGCAGAGGTGGGCCGCTACCACCTCTACATCTCGCGGGCCTGCCCGTGGGCTCACAGGGTAGCGCTCACCCGACGGCTCCTCGGCCTCGAAGACGCTATCTCGGTCGATATCGTTGCCCCCGTCCGCCACGACCAGGGGTGGGAGTTCGCTCCCGAGAAGGCGAACTGTACGCCGGATTCGGTTCACGGCCACGACACCCTCTACGAGGTCTTTCAGGAGGCTGACCCGGAGTATACGGGCCGTGTGACGGTCCCGGTCCTCTACGACCGGCAAACGGACATCATCGTCCACGAGGAGTCTGCGGAAATCGCTCGGATGCTCGCCACCGAGTTCGGCCACCTCGCGTCGACCCCGTTGAACCTCTATCCGGAGTCGATTCGGGGGCGTATCGACGACGCCATCGAGGACATCCATACCTCGATTAATACCGGCGTCTATCGGGCTGGGTTCGCCGAATCGCAGGCCGAATACGAGACGGCCGTTAGGGAACTCTTCGATGCTCTGGCACGCTGGGACGAGACGCTCGCCACTCGTCGCTACGTCGTTGGCGACCGTCTTACCCTCGCGGACGTGTTCCTCTTTCCGACGCTGTATCGGTTCGACGCCGTCTATCACACGCACTTCAAATGCAACGTCCGCCGTCTGGTCGACTTCGACCATCTCTGGGACTACGCCAGGGATATCTACCAGACACCGGGCGTCAGTGCAACCTGCAATATGGACCACGTCAAGGCCCACTACTACTGGAGCCACGACGACATCAACCCAACCGGATTCGTGCCGGTCGGACCCGAACTCGACTGGACAGTACCTCATGGTCGGAGCGACCTGTCCGACGAGGACAGCAGTCTCGGCGAGGTGGAACGATGACCGACACATCTGATTCAGGGCTACAGCGGTCGTGGACACGGGACGAAGAACGATAGGAGAAAACGGGGAATGACTCAGACAGACGCGGAACCACTCGGTAGGTCGTCGGGCAGCGGAGAGGCATCGACCGAGACGGAGAGCGAAGCACTCGAATTCTCCCGTGACGGTATCCGGTCCGGGTTCGTCACGTGCGCCCCCGTCGCGCTTGGCGTCGGCGGGTACGGCCTCGTTTTCGGCGTTCTCGCACGTGAAGCCGGGTTGAGTGTCATGACTGCCGTCGCGATGAGCGCGACCGTGTTGGCGGGGGCGGCACAACTCATCGCCGTCGGACTGTGGGACTGGCCGATTCCCGCCGTCGCCGTCGTCGGAACGACGCTGGTGGTGAACCTCCGGTATCTACTGATGGGTGCGTCGTTGCGCCCGTGGTTTACCCGACTCCCGTCGCGTCAAGCGTATACGAGCCTCTTTTTCATGGCCGACGAAAACTGGGCGCTCACCATCCAGGACCTCCGCGCTGGCAACGGACGCGGGGCGTTCCTTCTGGGTAGTGGGTTGGCAATCTGGGTCTTCTGGGTCGTCGCCACCGCTATCGGTGCAGTCGCTGGTGGTCGCATCGGCAACCCGGAAACCTACGGGCTGGATTTCGTCCTGACAGCCATCTTTCTCGCCCTCCTCGTCGGTTTTTGGGACGGACGAACATCCCTGGCTCCGTGGGTCGCGGCTGCCGTCGTCGCCGTGGCCGTCGAAACCGTGCTCCCCGGCCGGTGGTATATATTGGCTGGCGGGCTCGCCGCGAGTCTGACGGAGGTGACGCGTAATGTTCGATGAGGTGTCGCTGACTGCGCTGGCAGTCGTGTTCGGGATGAGTATCGTCACGTACGCGACCAAAGCCGGCGGATTCTGGGCCCTAGACCGAATCGACCCGTCGGAGTCGGTTCGAGAGGCGCTCGACGTCCTTCCGGGGGGTATCATCGTCGCCATCCTCACCGTTCGTTTGCTGGATGGCGGACCGACCGAGTGGACGGCCGGAATCGCCGTCGTCCTCGTCGCTTACCGAACCGAGAACGTCTTGCTCGCAATGGCTGCCGGTGTTGGAACGCTGTTAATCGTCCGGTGGGGACGAACCGGAATCGTCTAGCCGCCACCTCGACACCACTGCCAATCATTTATATAAGTACTGACAGATAAATTTTCCCCCTTCGAATAGGGATACGCACCTAGCATCTATTCCTGATATTCACCGATAAAACCCGCAAAACCTGCTCGTGGTTCGTTGTGTGCTCCTCGTTTCTCTCCAGTATAGCAGGGTGAACCTGGTATAGTATAACTTGCCTGAAATATATTTATCGAACGTCCGTCTCTCCGCTTGCAACGATGTCAGCGAACGACATTCGACACGCGACGGGTGGAAGAGAACGGACGAACAGCAGGCCGCGAACGCACGACTCGACGGGAGGTGACAGCTGATGGTTTTCTCCTCGACGCTATCCGGAGCGGCCTTCTTACTGAGTCGGGTGCTGTTCGCGCTCGCCATCGGTTACCTCGCGCTCGGTAACCTGTTCGACCTCGAATCGTCGGTCGGCTACGCCGAGAGCAAGGGGGCGCCACTGGCTGTAGTCAGCGTCCCGCTGGGGAGTCTCGGGCTAATCGTGGGGTCGCTCGCAGTCCTCACCGGTGTTTACCCCGCAGTCGGTGCGCTGGCGGTGCTCGCCTTCCTCGTCCCGATTACGGCCATCATGCACGACTTCTGGACGATGGAGGGTCAGGACAGACAGAACGAACAGGTTCACTTCCTGAAAAACGTCGGCCTCATCGGGAGTGCACTTGTTTTCCTGGCGCTCTCGACTGTTACGTGGCCGCTGGCCGTCGGCATGGGGTTCTGAGGCGACCAGAGCGCCTCTTTTCGGACGCCTTCGGAGCAACGTGGCATCGTACCGCTCGCCCCTGATAGGGCTCAATATTTATACGCCATTGTGTCCGTGTGGCATTCATGGCCAGTGACCCATCAGACAGGACGCAGGCGGCCACTGACGCCGAATCGGCGTTCATGACCCTGAGCCACGACCTTCGGTTAGAAATTCTCCTCGCGTTGTGGGACGCCCCGGGGTTTTCGTTGTCGTTCTCGGAACTCCGGAAGACGGTGGGTGAACGTGACTCGGGGAGCTTCACGTACCACCTCTCGGAGTTACGGGACCACTTCGTCGCTAAAACTGACGAGGGGTACGAACTCCAATACCCCGGACACCGTGTCCTCGATGCGATCCAGAGCGGCGTCTTCCACGAGCAGGTCGCCGTCGGACCGGTCGAACTCGATACCGACTGCCGGGCCTGTGGGGAACAACTGACTTTCAAGTACGACACCGATTACATCGCCCGAGTTCGGTGCTCAGACTGTGGGAACCGTGCGATAGAATGGCCGTTCGACCCCGGTGGTATCGCTGACCGCGACGACGATGCGATAGTCGCGGCCTTCGACCGACGGACGAGACTCATCTGGTCGTGTGCTCTCGACGGTGTCTGTCCGTTCTGTGCTGGCCGCGTCGACCGGGAGTTAACCAGTCAGGTCCACGAGGAAGGCGCTTGCGTCGGCGTTATCGAACAACTCGACCGGTACGACGAGTACTTCGCCCGTGACCATCCCGCAGTCGTGGCAGTCGACTGCGAACGGTGCAGTTTCTACAGTTTCATTCCCGTCGGCGTCGTCCTGTTGACGCGTCCGGCGGTTTCGGGGCGACTCCACGAGGCCGATATCGACGTCCGAGCGACGCCGCTATGGGACCTCGGTTTCGTGGTCGACGCCGACGCCGTTACTGTTCGGGACACCGACCCCATGTGCGTCGATGTCTCGGTTTTAGACGCTCCCGAGTCGCTGGCCTTCACTATCGATGCATCTATCGACGTCATCGGCGAGGCGACTCCCGAAACATAACGGAATTTACTGAAACGGGTTCCACGGAGCGTTTAATTACGGTTCGAACGTCTATCTAGCTGACTCTGCAAGGAGACGAAAGCAATCGGTCGCACTGTGCAGTAATCATCTCAACCGACTCGATATACGGCTCAACGGCCGAGATGGTCATGAACTTCCAACTCACAGACACACAACGTACACTCCGAAACGACGTTCGCGAGTTCGCACAAACCACCATCAAACCGCAGGCTATCGAACTCGACCAGAACGAGGAACACCCCACCGAAATCTTGGAAGAACTGGGAGAGCGAGGCTATGGGGGGTTGACGCTCCCGGAAGAGTACGGCGGCGAAGGACAGGGACTGGTCGAACTCGCAATAGTTATCGAAGAAGTAGCCGCTGCACTGATGCCCGTCGCCAGCGCAGTGGCGCTGCATCTCGACATCGCGACGGTTATCGAGAAGTTCGGGACCGAGCGACAACGGGAGCGGTTTCTCCCGTCGATGGCGTCGTTCGAGACGGTCGGCGCCCTCGGTCTCAGCGAAACCAACGCTGGCAGTAATAAACTGGAGATGGAAACGACCGCGGAGAAAGAGGGAGATACGTGGGTTCTGAACGGACACAAGCGATGGATTACGAACCTCCAGCACGCTGATTACGTCCTCACGTACGCGAAAACCGGCCCGGAGACGGAAGCGCCACATAACATCAGTGCGTTTCTCGTCCCTACCGACGACTTCGAGATAGAGACCGTCTGGAACACGCTCGGAGCTAATACGGTGAAATCGCCGAAAGCGACGCTGGACAACGTACAGGTCCCCGATACTCGACGTATCGGAGACGTAGGTGAGGCGTACGTACAGCGCAGCGAGGTCGACATCGGCGTGAACGTTCCCGCCCGTGGCGTCGGTATCGCTCGTGCGGCGCTGGATGAAACGGTCGAGTACACGAAACGACGCGAACAGTACGGGCATGCCATCGCTGATTTCCAAGGGAGCAAGTGGCAAATCGGCAAGATGGCCGAGCGAGCGGACGTCGCTCGATTACTTACGCTCCGAGCAGCGGCCAAAGCGGACCGAAATCTGGACTCGACCCGAGAGTTCAGTATGGCGAAGGTATACGCGACTCAGGCGGCCGTCGATAACGCAAACGACGCGTTACAGCTCCACGGCGGTATCGGCTATACGACCGAAAAACACGTCGAACGCCATCTCCGTGACGCTCGACTGCTGACGATTGCCGGTGGCCCGAACGAAGGCCATAAGGACGCGCTCGGCGAGGCCGTCTACGAGGCATATTCCGAACCATGATGTACCAATCGAAGGCGCCCCATCTCGAACCATCACACACGTCCTTGGTAACCAATGAGACCGCTGGCTCGTTGCCGTCGAGTCGGCTCTCGGATTCAAATCGATACGATGGCTGATTTCGACACGACGGCGTTCATCACGGAAGCGGTTCACAGCGGTGAGGAAGTGGCCGAACTGAGCTCCGAATCGGGGGACGTCGTCTCACCGATTCATCTCGCGACACATCACGCGATGCGTTCTCCCGGGGTTGCCGAACACGATTACAAATACTCCCGGTTCGGGAATCCAACACGGGACGCGCTCGAAACACGCCTCGCTCGACTCATCGGAGCGAACGAGGCCATCGCGTTCAGTTCCGGGACAGCAGCCATCGCGACGGCGTGTCTCGCCCTCTGTGATTCCGGCGATCATGTCGTCGCGTTCGACGGGGTCTACGGCGGTACGAGAGTCCTGTTCGACGATTTACTGCGAGAACAGATGGGCGTCGACATCGAGTACGTGGACGCGACGAACACTGACGCGATCGAGGCTGCGATTCGACCTGAGACGAGCCTCCTCTGGCTGGAAACGCCGACCAACCCACTACTGAAGCTCTGTGACCTGCATGGAGCGGCCGAAATCGCCCGCGAGAACGGAGTGAAACTCGGCGTCGATAACACATTCGCTACGCCGTACTTCCAACGACCGCTCGAAATCGGTGCGGACGTCGTCGTTCACAGTACGACCAAATATCTGAACGGTCATAGCGATTCGACCGGCGGCGTAGTTGCGACCGACGATTCGGACATCGCCGAACGCGTCTCGGAACTTCAGCAGTACACCCTTGGGAATCTACTCCCCCCGTTCGACGCATATCTCGTCCTCCGTGGGGTGAAGACGCTCCCCCTGCGAATGACCCAACACGAAACGAACGCGCAGGCCATTGCGGACTATCTCGTCGACCATTCGGCCGTCAGCGAGGTGAACTATCCGGGGCTCGAATCCCATCCGCAGCATGCGTTGGCCCGGCGACAGATGGACGGGTTCGGCGGCATCGTCTCGTTCGAACTGGATGCCACCGAAGCAGAAACGAGAGCGGTAATCGAGGAACTGGACCTGTTCACGACCGCGGTGAGTCTCGGGGGCGTCGAATCCTTGGTCGACCACCCCTGGACGATGTCGGCTTCGTTTATGCCAGCGGCGGACCGCCGCGAAGCAGGAATCTCGGAGTCGCTCGTGCGGATGCCGGTCGGTATCGAGAGTAGTACGGATTTGATTCGGGATATCGAACAAGCGTTGAACTACCTTTGAACGCCTCCGGCGCCGCGGTTCGGTGCCTTCGGCACCTGATAGTGGTTCTTTTCCGAACATCCACAGTGGTCCTTCTCGAACCAATTCTAGACCCAGCGGCAGCCATCTCCATCGTTGGTGACAGGGTGGCTGTCGAGAAGCAGTGTTATTCCGAATAGCATAAGAAAATTTACTGGAAATCGTTCCACCGAGCGCTTAACTAACCTTAGTACGTGTAATGCGACAAGCGATGAAAGTAACCGATAGCAAACATATCGTCGCGTTATGCGGTAGTCAGCGCGACGGCAGTCATACTCGGCAGGCACTCGAACGGGCCCTGAAAGCGGCCGAGGCTGACGGTGCCACGACCGACCTCGTTGACCTCGCCGCGCTGGATCTCCCCGTCTTTGACCCCGATCGGAGTGACGCCGGGGACGCTACGGAACTCCGCCGCCGCGTCCGGAATGCTGACGGGGTTTTGCTGGGTTCCCCGATGTACCATGGGTCGTACTCGTCGGTTCTGAAGACCGCACTCGATTACTGTGGGTTCGACGAGTTCGAAGAAACAACCGTCGGCCTACTGGTCGTCTCCGGTGGCGGATTCCCCACGCCTGCATTGGAGCATCTCCGGTCCGTTTCGCGGGCACTCGATGCGTGGGTGCTTCCCCATCAAGTCGCAATCCCCGATTCACACAGCGCCTTCGAAGCTGGCCGATTAACCGACGAGCGTCTAATCGAGCGCATCGAGACGCTTGGGACGGACCTCGTCGAATACGCCGGCGTCGAATCGTACCCGGAAACCACTGCCGCCTGTGCCGTTCCCACGGCTGATTAACCATGTCCGCTGAGACCGACTCCCGACAGAACGAAATCGAGACACAGAACGCATCCGCCTGCCCCGTCATAGAGGCCATCGAGCAGATCGGGACACCGTGGCGTATGAACGTCATCTATGCGCTCAAAGAGGGTGAAACGCGGTTCAACGAACTCAAACGGGCGACGGGCGCCCGCTCGAAGACCCTCTCGGATGCACTCGACGTACTGGTCGAGAACGATATCGTGGTCCGAAGGATGGAAGAAGACGCGCCAGTCGCTGTCTACTACGGCCTTACGACAAAAGGGGAGGCGCTCCTCGACGTGTTATCGGACCTGGACGAGTGGGCCCGGGACTGGGGTGAAGAGGTCCCGGATGAGACAATTTCCGCCCCCACGACGACTGAAACGGCCGATTGAGTTATCGTATCTGTTTTTGAACATTTCCAAGCGGGGCGCGGGAGGTCGCTCGAGACGGGGGAGTGGCAATACATTCATCACCGTTACTGCTCGTTCTGTATTATGGCGCAAGACGCGCGTAAGAAGCGGCGACGAACCCGTATCGCGGTGGCGTCGACTGAATCACCGAACCCCGAACGCTTCGTGACTCGCTCGTTCGAGTCCGGGAGGCATCAGCCATGAACGGGTTAAGCGGGAAGACCGCCCTCGTGACAGGGGCTGGCTCTGGAATCGGCCGTGCGTCGGCGTTCCGGTTCGCCGAAGAAGACGCCAACGTGGTCGTCGCTGACGTCGTCGAAGACACCGGCCGCGAGACTGCCGAACGGATTCAGGACGCGGGCGGAAACGCCACGTTCGTCGAGGTGGATGTCTCCGACCTCGCGTCCGTCGAACACATGGTCGATGTCGCCGTGGAAACGTACGGGAGCCTCGATTTCGCGCACAACAACGCCGGCATTCTCACCGACTTCGTCGAGGTCACCGGTATTCAGGAGGGCCAGTGGGACAAGATTATCGACGTGAACCTCAAAGGCATCTGGGCCTGCCTCAAGGCCGAACTTCCGGTAATGGAGCAGCAGGGACACGGCGCTATCGTCAACACCGCCTCCGAAGCGGGATTGGTCGGGATGGGCGGCCTATCCAGTTATTCGGCGAGCAAGCACGGCGTCGTCGGACTGACGAAATCGGTCGCACTCGAATACGCCAGCCGCGGCATTCGCGTTAACGCGATTGCGCCGGGGCCGACGAAGACGAACATCCAGTCGGGCATGCTCGGCGGCGACCCGGGCGAGACGCCGTCGCTGCGTGACCGCGTCAAGACGGCCGTCAAACTGATTCGGACGGCGATTCGGACCCTACGTGCCGACTACGATACCTCGGCGATGCGTGAGGTGCCGATGGACCGGATCGCCGAACCCGAAGAGATGGCTGGCGTGGTGGCGTTCCTCTGTTCGAACGATGCCTCGTACATCACCGGCCACACGGTTCCGGTCGATGGCGGTCAGGCGGCCGATTGAGAACTCTCGTCATCCTTCTCCATCGCCGATGGAGTCGATACCGTTCGCATCGACTCGCTGGTCGTTGTGCCTCAGTTGGTGACACGTAGTGTGCCCTTTCACGACGGCCACATCACCGGTATTACACAAACAGTGGGCAGGTCGGCACGGAGTGGGAGGACAGTTACAAGAGCGAGTCCGCTACTCCCTCAGGGGCGATAGTTTCAGTCGATGGCCCGTCTCGTCCTCGTGTGCCAGCAATACGTCCGCCGGCGTCGGCTCCGAATCCACGTCAACGACCTGATCGAATCGACACTCCGTACACTTGACGACCATTTCATCGCGCATTTTCGGTAGATGTGTCGCACATCGGATGGGTTCTATTGACCGACGCGTTTGCTGGTGACATCCCCGTATGTTCCCGGATACGTTCCACAACCGATTCCCGGCTCATCCCTCGCTAGTCGGCGTAACCGAGAGATTGTGACCCGTCTTCCGGCCGTGGTCCGTGATGATGTCCGCAGGGAATCCTTTCCCGGCCGTGTCTTCGGTCGCCGAGAAGTGACACTCGGTACACTCGATACGCATCTCGTCGCCAGTAGCGGGGTTCACGGTAGCCCGTTCTGCACGACGCAGCACGACAAGGCTGGGGGCTAAAATGTTACCCCCACCGCAAAATCCTGCCGAGGGGCCTGACCCAACGGTTTGGGGGCCCGCCTCGTTAACGAACGGATGCTGCCGGGAGCGTGATTCTGACGACGGTCCCGGTCGGGTCGTTGTCCTCGAAAGCGATGGTTCCATCTGACATCTGAGTCGCCCAATAGAGAATCCACAGGCCGAGCCCCCGGGTATGAGAGAGCGGGGTTTCTTCCGGGAGCGTTATCGCCTCCCGGTCGGTCTCCGGGAGACCGGTCCCCGTGTCCGCAATCGTGAGTTGGACCGTGTCGTCGTCTCGAAACGCAGCCGTAACGGTGACCGACACATCGGTCGTGTTGTGTTCGAGAGCGTTCGTGAGCGCCTCCTCAATCGCAATCGGAAGTGCGGGATGGGCGGTTACCCAGCATTCCTCCGGCAGGGTCGAAGAGAGCGTCCCGGTCGGGTATTCCTGCCGGACCTGCTGGAGTTGGTTTTCGATTACCGACGTCAACTCCAGGTCGACCGACCCGGGAGTATCCCAGATCGAGACGATCTTTCGCGTCCGGTCGCTGGTTTCGAGAAGCCCATCGAGATGCTCACGAATCACGCGGAGGTCGTCGGTGACGTCGTCGGTTTCAGTAGCACGTTCGATGTTTCCGAGATGCCCAAGGACGACCGAGAGTTCGTTCCGAAGGTTGTGGCGTAAGACCCGTTGATTTATTCTGAGCAGTTTGGTGAGTTCTTGTGTTTCGGCCAACTGTTCGTTTGATTCAACCGCAAAGAGACTCACACGGGTGCCGACTGCCGCGCCGAGAGTCGTCGCAAACGAGAGGAGAAAGGAAAGTTCGTCGTTACGCCCATCCAGCGACCACGTCATCCAGATGGCGAACGCCATAACCGCGAACGACCCGGCTACGAGCGTGCCAATCAGCAACGCTCGCCATTGGCCGGCCTCGGATATCGGTCGCCCGGAGAGTTCATACCCCGTATAGAGTATTATCGTGGAGACACCCGTAATCATGAGCATCTCGAGGAGCGATTCCAGCCCGCTGCCTTCGACATAGGAGTGGACGATTCCAAGCCCGAAACAGAGCCACCCGAGCGCGTAGAATCCATATCGAGGGTGGATGGTTTCGGTTGTGAACGACATACGACATGATTTCAGTTGAGGGGTATATTCTTTTGCCTACTCGGTGCCGTCTCCGCGATGACAACCGGACGTTTCGGGCTGAACATGAGGTTACTACCTCGACCACGGAGGCGAGCGTTGCGTCCGTACGTGGCTGAGTTGACTTCGAGATACGATTCGTCGGTCGAAACCTGTAGCCGTATCGCGAATGACGGCTGGGACTTCCCCAGAACAGTCGTACTCTATAAGCACACTGCGGCCAACGGTGAATCGCCGTTGCCTGCGAGAAGAAATAAACGACGAGGATTAAGGGTGGGGCTTATCTGACTTCTCCGTAGGTTCTGATGAGTTCGCCCTCGAAGTACCGACGCTGCTCGAATCCAAGGGCGTTACACAGCAATGTATGTCCCATGAAGGAGACAGCATAATCTCCCATCCCAAAGGGATGGAGTTCGGTCTGCTGGGCCGGCGGTAGGACCGAACCAACGACGTTGATTTCAGCATCACCCGCTTGGAGCCGGCCTGCGCCTACACCACCACTAATCGTACCGGCGACTTCGCCCCCGGCGTTCTCGAAGGTGTCGACATCCACGATAGTCGCCGGCTGGTCAACATCGGTCGTATAGCCGAGTTGGGAGCCCTTCCAAATCTCCTGCTGTCGGGGACGGATTCCCGCCAATAAATCGTGGTCGAATACACGATTCGCGAGGTTGGCGAACTGAACGTCGATAGTCTGAATCGCGCCGTCATCGATTTCGGCGGCATCACCAACATCAAGTTCGGCAAGCAGGTTGACGCCGCTATCGGTCAATACGAGATCGCCACCGGCCTCGACGAACGCCTCGATAGCCTCGATATACGACGAATCGTCACGACCGTCATCGTGGGACACAACGAGTTTGTCATAGTGGCGCTGGCCCGAACGACCACGGAGCAGCCGACCGTTCCGGACGTCGTGGACTCGCACCGCGTCGACGTCGCCGTCCTCGACGTACGGGTCGAGGTCCTTGAAGAACTGCATCGGGTTTACGACATACTCGCGCTGTTCGTATCCAAGGACCTCCTCGGGGTCGGGATGTTCCGAATCGGATTCCAGAAGCGTCAACTGGACGTCGACGTCGGTATCCGCCTCAACGTCAACGCTCCAGTTGCCCGCCTCAGGACGCCGGACGAACCACGCTTCGAAGTCGTGTCTCCGAGAATCCGAAGCGCTGGGATCCGCTTTCTCGTCGAGGTCAATCTCGCGAACGACGTTGCCAGCAGGGTTCTTGAGCTGAACTGTTCCCTCGGTTGCGTCGTCCAGTCCCTCGAAGTGGACGAACAGCGAGTGACCGGAATCACTGGAGTTGACGCCAGTACTCGCGCTGGTTCCAGGTCCCGGTTGAACTGTCTCGTGGCGACGCTGCACCTCCGTAGCACGATTCTGTCCAGGACCGTTCCCACGACCGGGGCTTTCGTCGGTGTGGGAGAGATCTGCCGAGGTGCGTGTCAGCGTCTCCGAGGAGACGTAGGCAGTGTCCTGTCCACCGCTTGCCACGGTCGCGTCCGTTTCCGCGGCGGTCATGCGAGCGTATTCGCGCATCGAAATCCGGTACGCGGTGACGTAGTGGCGTGCCCAGTAGGGCTTCCACTCCTGGATAGCGCTCGTGAAGTCGTTCGAGATGATGATTTCGGGGGCGACGGTGACCGCGCCGAGTCCCCCGAATTCCTCCGGCTGGCCGGCCCACCCCAAGAACGCGCCTGTCACCTGGTAGTTGAGCGAATCGTAGATTGTTCCCCAGTCGAGAAGTCCATTATAGGAGTCACCGTTCGGGACGTAGGGGAAATTGTACTCGGCCTCCGTAGCGGTGAGGATATCATCACCGATCGGATCGTTGTCGACGCTGCCCCACTCGTTTTGCATCCCCTCACCGATCTGGATACTGACCTCGTCGAGTTCGTGGGTCCGCCCGTGGTCGAAGGGAGCGTTCGTCTCGAGGTTGAACACCATGTGGTCGTCGACGTACATCCCGTGGTAATCACAGAGGAATTCCACGTTGTCGTAGGTCCGGAAGTGTTCAACGATGGCCAGCGAATCCGGAACCACTTCGTGGAACTCCTCGGGCGCCCCCTCGGGTTCGGCCGGATAGTACGAGGGATCTATCCAGCCCATCGTCGGGTACTGGCGGTTGGTGTCGACGCCGCTTGCACTCCCCCGCTGGAAGTTCCGGTTGTGGTCGACCCACGGTATCACGGTTTCGGGGTTTCGCGATACCCACCCGTCGGGATTGGTAAACAGGAACAGCAGGACGATATCGTCCAGCAGGTCCTCGAACGCACTGGCCTCGCCGTACGCAATATCCTCGATGAGTCGACATCCGGACTCGATACCGGAGCGTTCGTCACCATGGATACTGAGTGAGTAGACGGCCTTGTCCTTCTCGGCGAACGACGCCTCGTCGTCGACGTTGTTCGTGACCTCGGCAACGTAGATGTCCTTTCGGTCGGGGTTCTCGCCAGTAAACGCGTTTTCCCAGCCCGGTGACTGTCCGATCGAGGTAACGTTGATCCGGTCAGGATTGACCTCCGATTCCAGATACTTGACTCCGTTTACCGCTTCCTCGAAGGACATAAAGCCACGAGCGTCTTCGACTGCTGGGAAGACACCGTCAGCGTAGGCCCCGTCGAGTTGCCACCACGGGTTCGCTCCGGGTGAGAAGTCCACCTCCTCGATACTGTTGCCGAACTCGTCGAGAACCGCCGTGAGTTCCTCCGTTGTGAAGTGGGCGTGGGCTGCCGGGGTCGGTGCCTCACGAGTCACCGCCGTCGGAGGGGCTTCTCGATCGTCGATATCCCAGTCGGGGTCGGTATACGCCTCACCGAACCCATCCGGAACCCCATCAGCGAACTCGATGATAACGGCTGCTTCGTAATCGTCCGGCGTATTGTTGACGACGAACTCACAGCGGTCGGTTAATGCGGCGTGGCTTACACCGTGGTCGCTTGCGGCCGCTGCACCCGGGAGGGACAGCGCCCCAGCGGTAGCCGCCGAGAGTTGTAGAAACGTCCGTCGGTCGACTGGACTGTCATCGAAGGCATCCTTCGGGAACTGTTCGTGTCGATTCTCCGCCGCTTCCTCGTTTTCGGGAACCGTATCAGGTGATTCACTCATGGTACCAAGCGACACATAAGGTGCCGCAGAAACCCGGTTCAGCCCGGCAGTATTTATAAGGATTTGTAACGGAACACGTCTTCAAACAAAACAAAGGAATATAATACTGCAATATTCACTGTATTAAAAATTGTGTGAAGACATGTATTCAGAAGATAATCAACGGCTATACGATTGGTTCTCTAGACCGTTCCGCAATCACTCCCAAATCGTCCTCGCGACCGACCATTTAAAAAAAAAAGAAATTCGCATAGCGGCGTCACCCCTCCCTGTGGAGATTAATTAAAATAGCGCGCTACAGGACGCCAACAGCTAGATTTACAGTATCGTCCTCGTAGCTATTGTTAACTAATACCGACTTTCACCAATATTTACACGATCACCAAAGCTCATTTGTAGTATGCCATCGCATCTCTTGCGGCATGGGGGGACGTACCACGCCACAGTTGGAGACGCTCAGTCGGTTCTATGAGGGGGTCTTCGACCGGTACGG
Organism: Natronomonas halophila; assembly: GCF_013391085.1. Classification (NCBI taxonomy): domain Archaea; kingdom Methanobacteriati; phylum Methanobacteriota; class Halobacteria; order Halobacteriales; family Natronomonadaceae; genus Natronomonas; species Natronomonas halophila. The sequence goes on from NZ_CP058334.1 coordinate 31,213, forward strand.
GAACCGGACGGCGATACGAACGGACCGGCGGCGAATCAGTTACGAAACGTTCGACGAACGGACGCGCCGACTGGCGAATTTCTTCCACACCATCGGGCTCGGGGCCGGCGACGCGGTCGGCATTTTAATGAAGAACAGGGTGGAGTTTCTGACGTCCCTGATCGCCGCCGCTCGGGCAGGTGTGGTCGCCGTTCCGCTGAACGGTCGGTCGAATACCGACAGGCTCCGGGTAATCTTTCGCGATTTACATCTGGAGGCGCTGATCGTCGGTCCGGAACTCGCCGACCTCGGTCACGAACTACAGCAGGGCGACCTCGACATCAAATACTTCATCGGCGTCGGTGACGACGCCGACCGACCGCTTGGATTCCACGAGTACGAGTCGATTTTCGAGCGGGCGGATGACGACTTGCCACCGGTACAGGTACACCCCGACGACGTAGCCGGGATATACTTCACGAGCGGCACGACCGGCGAACCGAAGGGCACGCTCCATACCCACGAATCGCTCGTGAAGAACCTGCTCGTCCACTACTTCGAGATGGAGATCACTCACCGAGAGCGACTGCTCTTGGTAACTCCGCTCGGCCACTCGGCGGGGCTGTTCGCGATGGCCGCACTCGCGAGTGGGGGAACGATATTCCTCGAACAGGAGTTCGACCCGGGGACGGTCGTCCGGCGAATCGAGGACGACGACATCTCGTGGACGTATCTCGTCCCGAGTATGCTCGCTGACCTGCTGACGTTTACTGACGGTCGACAGGTCGATACGGCGTCGCTGGATACCCTCGCGTACGGGTCGGGGCCGCTTTCGGCCTCGACGTTACAGGCTGGAATCGAGACGTTCGGAGACGTCTTCATCGGGTTTTACGGACTGACGGAGGTTCCGAACCTGGTTACGGTCCTCCCGAAGTCCCGGCATGATGCGGCGGATGAAGCGTGGCTCAGGTCGGTCGGGCGGCCCTGTCGGCAGGTGGAGGTCACCGTCTTCGAGGAGGAAAACGACTGGTCGGGGGATATCGGCGAAATCGGCATTCGGTCCGCATACGAGATGGAGGGATACCTCCGTGACGACCGCGACCTTACCGGGCGACGACAATGGATTCGAACCGGCGACCTCGGGCGCATCGACGACGAGGGGCGAGTGTTCGTCTTCGAGCGTATCGAGGACAGCATCATCGTCGACGGCGAGCCGGTCTTTTCCACGGATATCGAGAGCGTCATCGAGCAACGCCCCGATATCACACGGGCTGCCGTTATCGGTGTCCCGGCGGACCCGACGTTGGACGTCACCCCCCGGCCGGAGCGGACCGAGCAACGCATCAAGGCGGTCGTCGTTCCCGCCGACGGTACCGAGCCATCGCCGGCCACCGTCCAGACCTACTGTGCCGAACGGTTACCGGAACGGAAGGTGCCGGATTCGGTCGACCGGGTCGATACGCTGCCCGAGACGCCCTACGGGCAAATCGACAAACAACTCCTCAGGGAGCCCTACTGGTAACATGCCGTACCGTACGAAGTTCCGCGTCTCACCGACGGGCGTTTTCGCGGCCCTCGACGAGGAGTCGACACGGAGTGGCCGAATCGAACTCAGCAGCGCCATCTTCGCGGGCGACGACGAGTGGTTCGAGTTCCTGACCGTCGTCGGCAACCCGGACCTCGACCCGTCGTCGTTGCGGTCCAGAGACTGCATCACACACGTACAGCGCGGCGACGTCGAGCAACACCACCGGACGAACCACCTCCTTCTCCGGGTCACGGAGCCGTCGCAGTTCATCGTCACGAAGCTCACACGGAACAACGCCGTTCCCCATCGGATTTTCCTCAGAGACGGCTACGTGACGGTCATCACGTCCGTCCACGACTGGAACCACGTTCGAAACCTCGCGGACGTCATCGAGGACGCCTACGCCACCTTCGAGTTGCTCGGCACGACTCAAATCGACGGCGTCGGCCACCCGCTCGGCAGCGACCGACTCTCCTTCGATGTCCATGCCGCACTTTCGACGGAACAACTCCGGGTCCTCGAAGCCGCCCACGAGATGGGGATGTTCGAGATACCGCAGGAGGCCACCGGCAAAGAGGTCGCCGACCGGCTCGACCTCAGCCAGTCGACGGTCAGTGAGAAACTCCGACGCGCCCAGCAGAACATCTGCGAACTCTTCTTCGGTCGTCGCCGGGCCGACGCCGAACTCCGTGAGGCCGAATAGTGCCTAATAAAGGATGATATATATCGAGCGCCTCCGGGCATAACACTTTGCGAATCGATGGTATACGGTGGCTCACACCACGATAGGTATTAGCACGCAATGGGGGACGCATCGCTCGGGAACCACAGCCACCTACACAATGTCAGCAGATCAGCCACACAATCCGGAACTCCTGTCGCTCGATACGGGGGGAACGATGACGGATACGTTCGTCGTCGACGACGAGGGCGAGTATACGGTCGGCAAGGCGCAGACGACGCCGGACGATGAGAGCGAGGGTGTCATCAATTCCTACGCCGACGCGCTGGAGTACTGGAACACGACGCTAGCAGAGAGTACCGACACGCTCCGGGGGACCGTCTACTCCGGGACGGCGATGATAAACCGACTCCTCGAACGGGAGGGAGATCGAAACATCGGGATCATCACGAACCGGGGAATCGAGGATACACACCGGTTCGGCCGCGGCATCCAGTCGTGGACCGACCTGTCGTATGCGGGTCGACTCCACGCACGGGAACACGAACACCCCGAACCCATCGTCCCGAGGGAAAACGTCGAGGGGGTCCGCTGTCGCGTCCACATGTCGGGGCAGGAACTGGCCCCGCTGTACGAGGACGAGGCGCGTGAAGCGATTCACAACCTCCTCGACAGGGACGTACGCGTCATCTGTGTCTCGTTCCTGTTCTCGTATAAGAACCCGACACACGAACAGCAACTGAAGGAGATCGCCGAAGAGATCAAAGACGAACGCGGCGACGATACGCCGATCTGGCTGTCGAGCGAGCAGAACCCGGTCCGTGGCGAGACGCCGCGGCTGAACACGCTCGTCATGGAGGCCTACGCGGTTAACCCGTCGCGCGAACAGCTGTTCAGCATCGAGGAAGCGCTCGAAGAACACGGCTCCGAAGCCCCGTTCCGGGTGCTTACGTCCTCGGGCGGGACGGTCGCTCCCGACCACGACTGGCTCGCCGATACGATGATTTCGGGGCCGATTGGCGGGATTTTCGGCGGTGAGTTCCTCTCCGAGCAACTCGGCGTCGACAACCTCGTCTGTTCGGACGTCGGCGGCACGTCCTTCGACGTGGGGCTCATCACCAAGGGCCACTACCCGACCCGGTGGGACCAGTCGCTAGCGCAGTTCATGGTCAACATCCCGATGACCGCGATGGACACCATCGGGTCCGGGACGGGCAGTTACGTTCGCGTCGACCAGGCCTCGAACCGGCCGGAGGTCGGCCCCGACAGCGCGGGCTATCTCGTCGGCGTCGCCAACGAGGAAAGCGGGCTGGAGACCCCGACAGTCACCGACTGTACGGCGGTGCTCGGCTACCTCAACCCCGACTACTTCCTCGGCGGCGATATCGACCTGAACGTCGACCGCGCCCACGAATACATCGAGGACCAGGTGGCGAACCCCCTCGATGCCGGCGTCTACGAGACGGCACGGGGCGTCCTCGATATCGTCGAGCGCGACATGACGAACGAACTGCGGGCGATGATTCTCGGGCTCGGGTATAGCCCCGAGAACTACAGCCTCGTCTCCTACGGCGGCGGCGGGCCGCTTCACACGGCGGGCTACACCGCGCCACTCGATTTCAAGGACGTTCTCGTTCCGGAATGGGCGGCGGCGTTCTCCGCGTTCGGCTGTGCGACCGCCGACTACGCCTACCGATACGACCAGTCGCTCGATATCGTCATCCAACCCGACCTGGGGAACGTCGAGGACGTCGCGGGAGCGCTCACCCAGACCTTCCAGAAACTGGAATCACAGGCCCGTAGCGGCTTCGAAAACGACGAAATCGACGTCGACCAGATGGAGTTCCAGCCGGCCGTCCGGATGCAGTACACGGGGATGCTCGATGACCTCGAAGTGACCGTCCCGACCGAGATGTGGGACGGCGAGATTACCGCGGACGACCTTAAGGGGATTATCGAGGCCTACAACGACGAGTTCACGCAGGTCTTCGAACGCGCGGCACAGAGTCCCGAACTCGGCTACACCGTCACGATGGCTATCGGGACGGGCGTCGCGCCGTCGCCGAACCCGACGCTTCCCAACGAGGACCCTGTCGGTCCGACACCGCCGGAATCGGCACATAAGGGCGAACGCGCCATCTTCTGGGAGGACGACTGGCACGACGCCGACCTCTGGGAGATGGGCAAACTGAACCCGGGCAACGCCGTTACCGGGCCGGCCGTCGTCGAGGCTCCCGCCACGACGATGCTGGTTCCGCCGGGCTTCGAGGCATCGCTCGACCGCAACCGAATCTACCACCTCACCAATGAGTAAGACAACAGACACGGATACGGCCGCGGAGTACGAGCGCGTCGACCCGCCCATCGGCTGGGACGGGCAGACGCTGCAAGAAATGCTTGACCACAGCGAGCAGCAACTCGAAGAGACCGGTCGGTACAAGGGTCTCGAAGAGTTGGAGATGAAGGAAAACCAGCCGTTCGAGTACGAGCAGTTGTACTCGCGGCTGCGCGGCGCGTTGGTCAGCGCTCGCGAGACGGCACTCAACATCAGCGCGTCGGCCATCGTGCGCGAGATTGGCGAACTCTGCTTCCAGTTATACACCCCCGAGGGCGACTGTGTCGCCCTCTCGACCGGTATCATCGTCCACGTCCACACCGGAAGCCTCGCGATCAAGTACATGATCGAACAGGATTACGAACACCGCCGCGGCATCCAACCCGGCGACGTGTTCTGCAACAACGACAACGATATCGGGAACGTCCACACGACGGACGTTCATACGTTCGTGCCGATTTTCCACGACGGCGAGCTAATCGCGTGGGCCGACGGCGTTACCCACGAAATCGACATCGGTGGCAAGACGGCCGGTCACGACCTCATCGACGCGACCGAGCGGTTCGAGGACGGTCTCTACGCCACCTGTGAGAAAATCGGCGAGAACGACGAACTCTATCAGGACTGGAAGGAACGGGGCAAACGCGGCACCCGGACGCCGATGTACTGGGACCTCGACGAGAAGTGCCGGCTCGCCGGCTGTCACATGATTCGGAACACGGTCAAGGGCATGATCGATGACGTCGGCGCGGAGACGTTCAAGCAGTTCATGGCCGAGGCCGTCGAGGAGGGTCGGCAGACCCTCAACGAACGGGTACAGGAACGGCTCTTCCCCGGCACTTACCGCGATACGAGCTTCATGCCGATGCCGTTCGAGGAGCGTGACCACCCCGAACCCGCCGCGAGTCAGGACATGATGAACCACCTCCCGGTGGAGATGCGTGTCGACACCGACGGCGGACTGGAGGTGGATATGACCGGTGCGAGTCCGCCCGGCCCACACACCTACAACGCCGCCGAGGGTTCGATGGAGGGCGGCATGTGGGTCTCACTCACCCAATGTCTGCTCCACGACGGCAAGGTCAACGACGGCTCGTATTTCGCCGTCGATACCAACTACCCGGAGGGAAGCGTCGTCAATCCGCAGGACCCGAGCCTCTCCTATCAGGCGTCGTGGGGGTCGATTCAGCCGACGTACAACGCCGTCTGGAAGAACATCTCCCGGAGTTTCCTCGCACGCGGATTCCGCGAGGAGGTCAACGCCGGGTTCGGCATGACGAGCGACGCCGTTCAGGGCGGCGGCCAGTTGGATGCCACCGGCGAGTACTGGGCCGTCTCGACGTTCGACCTCTCGTGTCAGGGCCTCGGCGCGAGCGCGGCCCGGGACGGGTTGGACTACGGCTACGCGATGTGGAACCCCGAAAGCGACCTCGGCGACATCGAGAAATGGGAACTGCTCGAACACGGCGCGGTCCACCTCGGCCGCCGCGTCAAGCCGAACACGGCCGGCCACGGCAAGTACCGCGGCGGGTCCGGCTGGGAAGGCCTCCGGACGTTCACCGGCAGTTCGGACATCTCGATGTTCATCGGCGGCTGGGACGGTGTCGGCTTCTCAACGACGGGTATGAGCGGGGGGTACCCCTATGCCTGCGGTTACACCGTAACCGCTCAGGATACGGACTTCGCCGAGCGTATCGCCAAACAGGAGAAATATCCGGTCGACGACACGCCGCCCGGCTCGCTCGAAGAGGATATCGAGGCGGAGGACGTGGACCGCTCGACGGCGGCGGTGCTGTTCCCGACCCAGTTCGACAACAACGACCTGTTGCACTGGGATATGCGCGGCGGCCCGGGCTACGGCGACCCGCTCGAACGCCCCGTCGAGAAACTCGTCGACGACGCCGAGAAGGGAATCTACACCCCCGACGTCATCGAGGACGTCTACGGCGTCGTCGGTGAACTCGACGAGGAAGACCGGGAGTTCGAAGTCGACGAGGAGGCGACCGAGGCCCGGCGGGAAGAACTCCGCGAGGAACGCGAAGCCGAGTCGGTCCCGGCGACGGAGTTCTGGGAGTCCGAACGCGAACGCGTGTTGGACCGGGAGTTCAGCGACCCCGTCACGTGGATGTACAGCGGCGTGTTCGAGCGGTCCCCCGAGTGGACCGAGTCCTTCCGGGAGTTCTGGGACCTGCCCGCCGATTACTCGATTTCCGAGGAGGAGGCCTGATACGATGTCGACGAAAAACGACAAGGAGACCATCCGGAACCTGATCGACGGAACCCTCTCGTGGGAAGAACTCCGGAACGACGTGCTTCCCGACCCGAAGGCGTCGAACCGGTTCGAAGTCGTCAGGGAGGTACTCGAGGAGCGCGTCGACTGGGACGAACCGATCCTCGTCCCGCTCAACGACCACCTCTTCGTCGTCGGCAGCGACGACGGCCGGCTCGTCAAGGCCGAGTGCGGCCACGAACTCTGCTCGACCGACGAGAACTGGAAGCTCCACACCGAGGTGCGGGTTCGGGAGGACCCAGACCAGTTCGAGGAGCTGTACACTGAACAGCAGTCGCCCCATCCCGACTGGGGTTTCCAGCTTCGGGAGTTCTTCTGTCCCGGCTGTTACCAGCTCGTCGAGGTCGAGGCCGTCCCGACCGGCTATCCGATCCTCGAGAAGTTCGAACCGGACATCGACGCGTTCTACGAGGAGTGGCTCGAAACGACGCCGCCGGACCGAAGATAGATGACACCGCCTACGAACGCACGCTCGGTTAAATCCCTGTTCGAGACGAGCCTCAGACGCTACGCGGACCGCGTCGCGGTACGTGTCGACGGTACGGAGGTCACGTACGGCGAGTTAGACGAGCGTGCCAACGCCGTCGCCAGGGAACTGGCACGGCTGGGTGTCGACCCCGAAGACCGGGTCGGTCTCCTGACCTCGAACTGCCTCGAATACGTCATCGCCGACCTCGCGCTCGTGAAAGCCGGCGCGGCCAAGATCCCGCTCAACGACATGTTGACGCCCGAGGAGTTCGAGTACATCCTCGACGATGCGGGCGTCGAAACGGTCGTCTGCGGGCCGGCGTTCGTCGATACCGTCGACGACTTGTACGGGGCACTCGACGCACTCGAGACGGTCATCGCCATCGACGATGGCCAACCGCTGCCGGAGAACTTCGAGTCGTTTGCCGACCTCGACGGGCGTGCTGACACGCCGCCGGACGTCACGCCGTCCCCCGATGCCGTCGCCGGCCACTACTACACCGGCGGGACGACCGGCGACCCGAAGGGGGTCATCCACACCCAGGAGGGGTTGGCGATGGCCATGTACTCACACATCATCGAGGTCGGAATTACGGGCGACGATACGATGTTGCTCATGACGCCGCTCCCGCATTCGGCCGGCGCCTTCCTGTGGGCGGGGCTGTTGAGCGGTGCGAGTGCCATCATTCACGACGGCTTCGAGCCCACACGCGCCCTGGAGAGTATCGAGACCCACGACGTGACGTGGACGTTCATGGTCCCGACGATGATTTATCGGCTCCTCGACCACGAGGACCTCCAGTCGACCGAGACCGACTCGCTGTCGACGCTCACGTACGGTGCCGCACCGATGACACCGGCCCGACTCCGTGAGGGACTGGACGTGTTCGGTCCGGTATTCCTGCAGTTCTACGGGCAGACGGAGGTCCCCAACGTCATCACGACGCTCGGCAAGGCCGAACATCGACTCGCCATCGAGAACGGCGACGAACACCGGCTTTCCTCGGCCGGACAACCGTGTCTCATGTCCGACGTCAGAATCGTGGACCCCGAGACCAGCGACCCCGTAGCGCCCGGCGAGGAAGGCGAGATACTCGCGACCGCGCCCTACGCGATGACCGAGTACTTCGAGCGCCCCGAGAAGACCGCGGAGACGCTGGTCGACGGCTGGGTCCGAACCGGTGATATCGGCCGTATCGACGAGGACGGCTACGTTTACCTGCTGGACCGGGCCAGTAACATGATTATCACCGGCGGTATGAACGTCTACTCGACGGAAGTCGAGGAGGTGCTGGACGAACACCCGGATATCCAGCAGGTCGCGGTCATCGGGACGCCGGACGACGAGTGGGGTGAACTGGTGACGGCCGTCGTCGTACCGCACGACGGCACCGACCTGACGGACGCAGAAATCAGGAAGTTCGCCGACGACCGGTTGGCCGACTACAAACGACCGAAACGCGTCGAGTTCATCGACGAGATTCCGAAGACGCCCTACGGGAAGATGGACAAGAAGGCGCTTCGGGAACCCTACTGGGAAGACACGGCCCGAGAAATCGGCTAACCGAGCGTGAATCTGGGGGCGACCCCCGTCCGACACTCCTTTCTGGATTCGCGCGTGAACGTGTCTTCGACATGGCGGCTCCATCACAGTCCGCCACGAGCGAGTACCGAGTTTTCTTATAAACTAGCGGCGTAGCGGAGGCATGAACGAGATTCGTGTCGCCGCGATAGTCGGGAGCCTTCGCGAGCGGAGTTACACGCGCTCCGCCTGCGAGGAGGCGCTGGCGGCGGCGAACGACTTCGACCGCGTCGAGACGGACCTGATAGACCTGCGAGGCTTCGAGTTGCCGGTCTTCGACGCGGACGACGACACGGCGGGCGATGCCGACGAACTCCGCGAGCGGGTGTACGCGGCCGATGCGATAATCCTCGGGACGCCCGTCTATCACGGCTCGTTTTCCTCGGCGCTGAAGAACGCCCTGGACTACTGCGGGTTCGACGAGTTCGAGAACACGACGGTCGGCCTGCTCTGTGTGGCCGGCGGGTCGTTCCCGACGACGACGCTGGACCAGTTGCGTGGCGTCTGTCGGGCGCTGAACGCGTGGGTCGTTCCCCATCAGGTCGCGGTGCCGCGCGTTCGCAACGCCTTCGAGGACGGCGAGTTAGTCGACGAGGACGTTCGCGGGCGTATCGACACGCTCGGCCGTCGGATGGTCGAATACGCGAACATCGAACCGGACCCGCGGACGATAGAGGCCCAGCAGAACTTCGGCGCCGACGATTAGGCGTCGGAGCCTTTCCACGCCGCGAGCGTAGCCGAGGTGTCGCCCTCCGCGCTCGTCCAGATGATTCGTACTTCCGCATCGGAGGGCGCCGTGAGCGTTGCGGCGTCGCCGGCGGCGACGGTGCCTTCGAAGTCGTCGTCGACGGTGATGTCCGCGTCACTCTGGAATTCGAGTCGGGAAGCGTCCACGCTATCCCCGCCCTCGTGGGTCACCGTGAGTTGTTCGGCCGTTGCGTCGTACTCGAAGCCGAAGGAAATCTGCGGTACCGACTGTTCGGGCTGGCCCCCGCTGGCGCCTCTGATAATCGCGAGCCCGGTCGGACTGGGCCCGTCCCTGCTCTGGAGTTCCTCCGCCGTGGTGTCGACGATAGCGAGGAGTTCGGCCTCACCGGGCGACAGCACCATCCCGTAGACGGGGCCCTGCAGGCGTTCGAAGCCGGGGTTCTCGCCGTCGGTGAGGTTCTGGCCGGTACCGGTGACGACGTTCCAGTCGGCGAACTCGACGAAGGCCTCGTTGGCGAAGACGTGGTATTCGAAGGCCTCACCCGTGTGAACGGGGGCGATGAAGCCGGCCATCGTCTCGCCCGAGAGGTCCCGCTGGACGCGGAACTGGTCGTCGGAGGCCTCCTCGCCCTCGTAAATCGGTTGCAGGATGAACGACGTCTCGGGGTCGTCGTATTCGATGGTGACGTACCGGTCGGCCGTGACGGATGCGCCGCCGTCGACCATGCCGGGATAGTCGACGGTTCCATCACTGACGTTTTCGTGCGTCGGGTCGTCCTCGCCCGGCATCGAGTCGCCGAGACAGCCGGCGAGGCCGACGGCGGCAGCCGTTCCACACAGTTCGAGCAAGCGGCGTCGACGGAGGGCCATGTTCGCCCTATCCGGAGGCGGGTTTAAAAACTCTCGCAGTGCCTCGGAACGCTCATACCGCCGGAACTCGAAGCCGCAGCCGTGACTCAATGGGTCGAGAACCCGCAGGGTGGCCGCGAGCGCGGGCCGCGGGGGTTGCTTCGAGCGTGGGGTGAGGTGTTGGTCCGACCACGGCGGTTCTTCCGCAACGGCGTCGCGCCGGGCGACCAGGCGCCGGGGCTGGCCTTCGCCATCGCAGTCACGTTCGTCTACGTCGGCAGTCAGATGGCACTCACGCCCGCGGGCGTGTCGGGATACGAACGCATCGCGGCGGCGACCGGGAGCGTCTATCTGAGCGGCGCCATCGTCCTGAGTGCGGCCTGTTTTCTGGTCGCACCGCTGGCGTTGCACCTCGCGGCGGCGCTCGGCACGCTGTCGCTGCTGCCGGTCGTCGACGCCCGTGCGGGCGTCAGCGAGACGGTACAAATTATCGCCTACGCGACGGCACCCGCGGTGTTTGCCGCAGTGCCGATTCCCGCCGTCCAACTCGTCGCCGTGTTCTACGGCTTTGTTCTGCTAACCATCGGCTTTTCCGTCGTTCACGAGACGTCTCTGCCGCGTGCTATCGTGGCCGGTCTCGTCCCGGCGGTATTCGTCTTCGGCTTCGCCTTCGGCGGGATTTCGGCCTTCGAGGCCGTCACTGAAGTGACCGTCACGCCCGCGACAGCCACCGGATAGATTCCGACAACCGTTTTAAGCCCGGACTGTAGGTTTTCAGTAATGGGTAACTGTATCATCTGCGGCACCTCCACGGATGGCCCCGTCTGTGATGTCCATCAGGAGGACGTCGTTTTCGACTTCGAAGGAGACGAACCCTCACAACTGACCGCCGACCGCTACTACCGCGGGACCGTCGACGGCTACGCCGACTTCGGCGTCTTCGTCAACATCGGCAACGTCACTGGCCTGCTCCACCGGAGCAAGCTCGACCGCCGCCTGGAGAGCCTCGACTGGGAGCCGGGCGAGGAAGTCTTCGTGCAGGTCAACAACGTCCGCGACAACGGCGACATCGACCTCGGCTGGTCGATTCGGCAGTCCGAGCGGGAGTTCCGCGGCGTTCTCGTCGACGCCCCGGACGGCGATTACCTCCTCGACGAAGCCGAGGAGGACGAAGAGGGAAAAGCGGCCGAGCCGGAGCCGACAGCTGACGAGCAGACCGGCGGCAACGTTCCCGAAGAAGCCGAGCCCGAGGACGTAAGCGACGAACCCGAAGAAGCGGAACCCGAGGAAGAACCGGACGCCGCCGACGAGCAGTCCGGCGGTACGCCGAGCGACGAAGAACTCTCCGACGCCGTCGTGACGGACGAGCCGGAGACCGAAGAAGAACCGGAAGCCGTCGAAGAAGCGGCCGAAACAGAGGCTGAGGAAGCCGAAGAAACGGAAGAGTTCGAAGAAACGGAAGCCGACGAGGAAGCAACTGAAGCCGAACCCGACATCGACCGCGTCGAAGTCGACTCCCTCCGCGACCACGTCGGCGACGTCGTCCGACTGGAGGGCGAAATCGTCTCCGCGCGCCAGACCTCCGGCCCGACGGTCTTCGAGGTCCGCGACGAGACCGGCGTCGTCGACTGTGCGGCCTTCGAGGAAGCCGGCGTCCGCGCCTACCCCGACATCGAGGCCGACGACATCGTCCGACTCGACGGCGAGGTTCGCCTCCGCCGCGACGAGATTCAGGTCGAAACCGAGTCCCTCGTCGAACTCACCGACGACGCCCGCGATACCGTCGAAACGCGGATGGACGAAGCGCTGGACGACCGCGCCAGCCCCGAGACGACCGAACTCCTCGGTGACGACGACGCGCTCGAAGCCCTCGCGGACGACGTGAGCGCGGCCGCCACCGCGATTCGCCGTGCCGTCCTCGAGTCCCGCCCGGTCGTCATCCGCCACGATGCGACGACCGATGGCTACGTCGCCGGCGCCGCCATCGAGCGGGCCGTCCTGCCGCTGGTCGAAGACCAGCACGCCTCCGCCGACGCGGTCTACCACTACTTCGACCGCCGACCCCTGGAGGACGGCGTCTACGACATGAACGACGCGACGAAGGACGCCACCCGCATGCTGAGCGACCGCGAGCAGCACGACGAGAAACTCCCGCTTTTCGTCTTCGCCGCCGCCGGCTCGACGGAAGCCTCCCTCGACGGCCTCGAACTGCTGGACATCTACGGCGCGCCGCGCGTCGTCCTCGACGGCCAGCCGGCTGACGACGCCGTCGTCGACGAAATCGACACACTCGTCACCGCGGACGGCCGCACCGCTGCGACCGTCGCCGCCAACGTCGCCGCCGCGACGAACGACGACGTTCGCGAGGACCTCCGGCACCTGCCGGCAGTCAGTTTCTGGGAGGACGCGCCCGAGACCTATGTCGACCTCGCCGCCGAGGCCGACGTGGATGTCGAGGACGCCCAGAAACTCCGCGAGGCAATCGCGCTGAAGGCGTTCTACCAGTCCTACGAGGACAAGCGCGAACTCATCGTCGACCTGCTGTTCGAGAAGCGGACGGGCCTCGCAGAGCAGGTTTCCGAGCAGTTCCGCACCAAACTCGACTCCGAACTCGATACCGCGACGCCGAACCTCGACGAACGCGACGTCGACGGCGTCTCGGTCGCCGTTCTGGATACGGAGGCCTACACCCACACCTACGACTTCCCGCCGACGCGCCTCCTGCTGGACGAACTCGACCGTCGCCACGAGGCCGACGTCGTCATCGGCGCCGGCAAGGACGAACTCCACGTCCGCACCGACACCGACCTCGACCTCGATGCGGTCGTCGCGTCGCTCCAACTCGAAGCGCCGGACGCCGGCGTGTCGGACCCCGGCGCCCGACGCCCCAAAATCGAGTTCCTCGCGGGCGAACGCGACGCCGTCCTCGATGCGGTCGTCGATTCGGTCGCCGAACAGGTCGTCACCGCCTCCGCGTAACCGTCCCGCCTGCTTTTCCGCGGTAGCTTGAAGCCACCAGCGTCAATACTCCATAGCGTGGTCTCTCGTCGCGCCTTCCTCACCGGGGTCGCTGCGGCCGCTGCCGGCTGTAACAGTCGGAACCGGGAGGTGACCGAGACGGTGACGCCGGTGCCGATTCCCGAATCGGAGGAATCGTCCGCGGGGATGGCCGTCGCTGACTCGCGGTTCGACGAGTCGACGCCCGTGCCGGACGGCGTACGCATGTTCCACCGCATCGATACGGAGTCGCCACAGCAGGTCCTCCTGCGACCCACTAGAGAGGTGTTCACGCCGGCGGCACCGACGGGCCAGATGCTCGTCCGCAATCATGGCTCGGAGCCGCTGTTCGTCAGTATCGACTGGCGCATGTTCAAATACACCGGCCATCGGTGGCTAGAGATACGCTCGCCGCAAATCGGTCGTTCAGGCATCAATCCGGTCGACCCCGGCGACGCGTGGGCGCGCGCCCACCGTATCGAGAGCGTGTTCAGCCTCGCGACGCTCGGGCCGGGGCTGTACGCCCGCGTGGAGACGGCGCGGTTCCAGCAAACCTCGGAGGACCAGCCGCCGGTCGGCGCGCTCTTCGAGGTAGCCGATACCACCTTCGAGTTCGACCCGGCGCGGCCGGCGACGATCGAGGACGGCGTCGCTCGGGTGGCTTTCAGCGACGCCGACTCCGAACTCGTCTTCGAGCGCACCGAGGCGTCGGACCCGGTCGAACTCGTCCCCGAGGCGGTCGGCGCGATACCGATTTTCCGGGACTCGATCCCGTATCTGGACGATGCACCGGAGGTCCGTCTGCGGACGGCATCGGCAGCGGTGGCCGCCGAGGACATCGGCATCACGACGGTCCGGGACGTCGACGTCGAGTTGGGTGACCCGCTCCGCGTCGCCGGTCGCACCTTCCGCGTCCGGGTCGCGGAGTCGTAACCGCTAGCCACTTACCGTTTCGTCTCCTTGTCCCGATAGCGAATGAGTACCGACACTGACCCGGCCGAAACCGAGGCCTTCCAGCAGGTCTGTGAGTCGCTGGTCGAGGACATCATCGCGGGCGACATCGAGCGCGACGACCTCGAATCCGCGAAGATGGAGGCCTGCCGGGAATTCTCCTCGCCGAAGGTGCCGAAAAACACCGAACTGCTGGATTTCGCACCCGACGACAAGCGCGAGGAACTGCAGTCGGTCCTCCAGCGGAAACCCGTTCGGACGGCCTCGGGCGTCTCGCCCGTCGCCATCATGACCTCGCCGCACATGTGCCCGCACGGGAAGTGCCTCTACTGTCCCGGCGGCCCCGCCTCGGAGTTCGACTCCTCGCAGAGCTATACGGGCGAGGAACCCGCGGCGGCCCGCGGCGTCCAGAACGACTACGACCCCTACGGGCAGGTCACCCTTCGGCTCCACCAACTGCGGGAAATCGGCCACCCCGTCGACAAGGTCGAACTCATCCTGATGGGCGGGACGATGACCGCGCGTTCCCACGACTACCAGGAATGGTTCGTCAAGCGCGCCCTCGAAGCGATGAACGACTACGACCTCGATTCGGAGCCGAACCCGAGCGAGTCGGAATCGTTCAAGCCCGACCCCGAGGAAACCGAGTTCCAGTATCTCGAAGACGTCATCGCCGAAAACGAGACCAACGAAATCCGGAACATCGGCACCACCTTCGAGACCAAGCCCGACTGGTGTGACCCCGAGCAAATCGACCGGATGCTCGACCTCGGTGGGACGAAAGTCGAGGTCGGCGTCCAGACGACCTACGAGCGGGTCAACCGCGAGATGCACCGGGGCCACGGCGTCCAGGCCAGCCTCGACGCCAACCGCCGACTCCGGGATTCCGCGTTCAAGGTCGGCTTCCACATGATGCCCGGCCAACCGGGGATGACCAAGGAGATGTGCCTGCAGGACTTCCGGGAAATCTTCGAGAACTCCGATTGGCGGCCCGACTACCTCAAAATCTATCCCACGCTCGTCGTCCGCGATACAATCACCTACGACATGTGGCGTCGCGACGAGTACCAGCCGCTCCAGAACGAGGAGGCCGCCGATCTCATCGCCGAAATCAAGTCGATGATTCCGCGGTACACGCGCCTCCAGCGCGTCCAGCGTGACATTCCGGCGGACTTCATCGACGCCGGCGTCTGGAAGTCCAACCTCCGGCAGTTGGCCCGCAAGCGGATGGACGAACACGGCTGGACGTGCGACTGCATCCGCTGTCGCGAGGTCGGCATGAACGACGAGGACCCCGAGAACGTCGAAATGGACGTCATGACCTACGAGGCTGCCGGCGGGACGGAACACTTCATCTCCTTCGAGGACTTCGAGAAGGACCTGCTGGTCGGCTTCTGTCGGCTCCGGTTCCCGAACGACCCCGTCCGGCGCGAACTCGACAACGCCGCGCTCATCCGGGAACTCCACGTCTACGGCAACGAGGTGGGCGTGGGGCAACAGGGTGGCGACGACCACCAGCACAAGGGCTACGGCCGAAAGCTGCTGGAGAAGGCCGAACACATGGCCACCGACGCCGGCTTCGAGAAACTGTCGGTCATCTCTGGCATCGGCGTCCGGGAGTACTACCGCGAGAAACTGGGCTACTATCAGGACGGCCCGTACGTCTCGACGCGGCTGGACTGACCGTCCGGGCGTATCGCTCGATATCTCTCGCGACGAACCGCTCCATAGATTTTTCAAGACTACCTCGGTAGTGCAATCGTACGATGCCGGAGCATGGCGAGAACGCCGAGGATGACGAAGATAACGGCGAGCGAAGCAAACTCGACTACGTGCTGGAGGTCGTCTTCGAACTCGGCGGAATGCTGAGTTAAACGCGGTCGTTCCATACCGCCTTTGTCCTGACCGAACCAGGCCCACGCGGGGCGTTGAAATGGATGCGGTCCGAACGTACCCGTAATGGCACGCGCGGTGGCGGATGGGGTATATCTGCTCGATATCAGCTGGCCTGAGCCTATCGGTTCCAACGCCTATCTCGTCGACGACGGCGAAGTGACGCTGGTAGATGCCGGCCTACCGATTCCCCGTCGCTCCCTCTCTCGCGAACTCTCTGATGTCGGCTACGCTCCCGACGCCTTGGACCGCGTACTACTCACTCACTACGACATCGACCACGTCGGCGGGTTGGGACGAATTCGTTCGAACGCTCCCGTCTACCTCGGCAGCGAGGACGCCGGCCTCGTGCGCCGCGAGTGGTCACCACCATGGCGCCACCACAAGGGCGCGTTCCACCGCCTTACTCGTCGAATCTTCTCGCTTTCGAGCGTCGACCTCCATCCGGTCGACGACGGCGATACAGTCGGTGGTTTCCGGGCGATTCACACCCCCGGCCACAATCCCGGACACACCGTCTATCTCCACGAGGCAAGCGGGGCGGCATTCCTTGGCGACCTCGTCTGGGAATCCGACGGCGGCTTCGTCGCTCCGCCGTGGCTCGATTCCTACGATACCGACACCATCGCCGACAGCATCGCCCGCGTTGCCGAGGAATCCTTCGACCACGCCTGCGTCGGCCACGGACGGCCCGTCTCGCCCGACGCAGACGCAGTCCTCCGCGAACTTGCCGCCGACCTCTGACTCGGTTGTATTTTTGGCAGTGGCTTCCCAATCGCCGCCATGGATATCGCTGTCGTTGGGGCCGGTCCGGCGGGCGCGGGCGTCTGTTATGCCCTGCGGGACACCGACGCGACCGTGACGGTCTTCGAGAAATCCCGCGGCGTCTGTGGGCGAGCGGCGACGCGCCGCAACGACGACCGTCGGTACGACCACGGCGCCAACTACGTCAAGTCGGGTCGCGACCGCGTCGACGAAATCATCACCGAAGGCCTCCCAACGGACGGTCTGGTCGATATCGAGGAACCGGTCTGGACGTTCGACGAATCCGGAACGATAACCGAAGGCGACGACCGCGACGACCACAAGTGGACCTACGAGGAGGGCATCACGCAAATCGCAAAGCGCCTCTTCGCGGAGACTGAAGCGACGGTCCGCCTCGAAACCCGTGTCGGCCGACTCTCCCACAACGGCGGCAAGTGGTGGGTTCTCGACGAGGACGGCGGGGACTTGGGCACCTACGACGCCGTCGTGTTGACGCCGCCGGCACCGCAGACCGCCGATATCCTCGCGGCGACCGAATGGGCCGACTCGCTACTCGTCGAACTAGAGGCCGCCCTCGAATCGGTGTCCTATCGTTCCATCTACTCGGTTATCCTCGGCTATCCGTTCGAAATCGAGACCTCGTGGTACGGGCTTGTCAACACCGACCGCGGGCACGCTATCGGCTGGCTCTCCCGGGAGGAACTGAAAGACGGCCATGTGCCGGACGGCGAATCACTGCTCGTCGTCCAGATGTCGCCCGACTGGACGGTCGACCGGTTCGGCGACCCGAAATCCGCCGCCATCGACGACGCGGCGTCTCTGGTCGCGGACCTCCTCGATGACGAGCGTCTCGCCGACCCAGACTGGACCGATACCCAGCGGTGGCGCTACGCGCTGCCGAACGAGAGCGTCGACGCCGACCTGCTACGGAAGAGCGAGGACGACGGCCTCTATTTCGCCGGCGACTGGGTCGTCGGCGACGGCCGCGTGCATCTCGCGCTCGAAAACGGGTTGGATGTCGGCGAGCGGATACCGACGGAGTAGCGGCGGTATTCTGGGCCGACGGTGCCGGCCAACGGGGCATGCGAAAAGTGAGAGCCTACGTCCGCTTGCCGATTTCCTCACGCAGGAGTTCCGAGACGACTTCGCCGTCGGCCTTTCCGCGGAGTTCGCCCATACACTCGCCCATCAGGCCCGAGAAGGCGCCCATGCCCTCTGCTTCGATCTGCTCTTCGTTCCGGGAGACGACCTCGACGACGACTTCGCGGACGTCCTCGCGGGAGACGCCGCCGAGGCCGGCCTCCTCGATAGCTTCCTCGGCGGTCAATTCCGGCTCTTCGGCCAGCACGGTCAGGACGGGATTGATGCCCTCGTTGGGAAGGTCGCCGTCCTCGACGAGTTCCAGCACCGAAAGCAGATGGTCTTCGGTCAGGTTCCCGACGGGCACGTCGTCACGCCGGAGTTCGGTCAGCGTCGATTCGAGCATCCCCGCCGCCGTCGTCGGGTCGATGCCCCGGTCGACGGCCTCCTCGAAGGTGGTCATAAACCTGCCGTAGGCGACCTGTTCGGCGAGGCTTTCGCCGAGGCCGAGGTCGTCCTGATACCGCTGGACCTTCTCGGTCAGCAGTTCCGGCGGTTCCACGTCCGTCAGGTCGGGTTCGACCGGCGGGACGTCGGTCTCGGGGTACATCCGTGCGGCGCCCGGTAGCGGGCGGAGATACTGTGAAGTGCCGTCCTCGTTGGCACCGCGGGTCTCCTCGGGGACCTCCTCGATGGCGACTTCGGCGCGGTCGGCGACGGCCTCGATGGCCTGTTCGGCGACCTCGGCGTCGGCCGCAACGAGCGCGACGGCGTCTTCGTCGTCGGCGTCGACTGCCTCACGGAGGGCCTCGACCTCGTCTTCGGTGACGCCGTAGGCCGGCAGTTCGTCCGTATGGAAGATGCCGCCGGCGCCGTGGCGCTTGGCGTGGTCGGAGAACTCGGTTCCGAGGCGTCGGTCGGGCTGGATTTCGCGGCCGACGAGGCCATCGAAGCCTTCGAGGCGGACGGCGGTGACCTTCTCGGCGCCCGAAATGACGCCGCTATCGGTGTCAGCGAAGACGTCGCTGACGTCCTGTGGCTCCGCGACGGCGGCGTCCTTCTCCTGCAGTTCCTCGGCAATATCTAGCAACTCGACCTGTCGGCCGACCTCGTTTTCGACGAGGTCGTCGATGTCGTCGAGGCTCTGGACGCCCTTCATCTCGACGCGGGCGCCCTCCGCGATGGAGACGTTGACGTCCTGACGGATGGTGCCGAGGCCACGCTTGACCTTGCCGGTCGACCGCAGGAGCATCCCGATGCGCTCGGCGGCCTCCCGTGCCTGCTCGGGCGAGCGGATGTCGGGTTTGGTACCGATTTCGACAAGCGGGATGCCGAGGCGGTCCAGCCCGTAGGTGACGCCCTGTTCGTGTTCCTCGATTCGGGCGGCGGATTCCTCTTCGAGGAGCATATCGGCGATACCGACCGGACCGTCGTCGGTTTCGATTTCGCCGTCGGTGGCGATGAGCGACGAGCGCTGGAACCCCGAGGTGTTCGAGCCGTCGACGACGATTTTCCGCATGACGTGGGCCTGGTCGACGACCTCGCAGTCCAGCAGGGCGGCGATTTCCATCGCCGTATCCAGCGCCTCGCTGTCGAGGCGGTGGGGCGGTTCGTCGTCCTCCTCGACGAGGCAGGTGGTATCGAAGGCGAGGTATTCGAACTCGCGGTCGACGCGACTCTCCTCGAGCGCGGCCTCGTCGAGTTCGCCGAGTTCCGATTTCGTCGGGTGAAGATAGCGGGTAAAGGAGCGTACCGATTCCTCGGGTTCCCGGCGCTCTGTCGGGCAGTTACAGAAGAGCTTCGTCGCCGTATCGAGTTGCTGGTGGATTTCCAGACCGGCGACGAGCCCAAGCTCGTCGTAATCGTAGCTCATTACGAGTCGGTCCGGCGGGCAACGCCAAAAAAGACACCATATGCCGGACGGGCAGCCTCACTCGAACTCGCCGTTCTCGATAGCCGCGCGGAGCACCCTACTGAGGGCGAGATAGTGGTCGGTATCCAGTTAGCTGTATCCGCGCCACCGGTTTCCGCACTCCTTACACTTGAAAAAGCGCGTCGGCGGTTCGTCGGCGGAGCCGGTCTGTTTGATGGTGTACCACGCTTCGCCGTGGCCGCATTCGTCACAGGTGACGTCGTCGGCGGTTGGCTTCCCCTCGAAGTCGGCATCCTCGGAGGATTCGATGACGTCGTCTTCCGACTGGGCTTCCGTCGAGACGAACTCCTCGGCTTTCGCCGTGTCCTTCGGCTCACGGGCGCCGCAGGACGAACAGACCATCTCGTCGTCCTCGGCGTGCATCATAGAGCCACATTCCTCGCAAAACTGCATGAGTGAGGCTATGGCGGCGGCGGGCAAAAGCCTGCGGACTACTCCTCGAGGACGTCCTCGGCCGTCCCGCGACGCTGTTTGACGACGGGACAGTTCCGAACCCGGAACCGGTCGGAGTCGACGAGTTCGACGATTTCGGTCCCCTCGTTCGTACAGGCCACCTCCGGCGGGTCCGCGAAGAACTCGCATTTCTGGCAGTAACTGCTCTTCCGGACGATGGCCTCGTTCTCGTCGGCGGCCGCCTCCGCGGCCAGCGCCGACTCTCCGGTACTAATTTCGGCTTCGCCCACCGTCTCGACGTCGGTATCGTCCGTCTCTCCGGTAATCTCCTCCCAGACGTCGTCCTCGTCGATTTCTTCGATATCGACCTCCTCGAAGGGGTCGTCGATATCCTCGGCCTCGACGTCGCCGAGGTCGTCGAAGGGGTCACCATCGAGAGCGGCGTCTTCATCGCGCGCTACGTCGGCGTCCGTGCTGGAATCGGTCTCCGTGTTATCGTCACTCATCGTCGGTCTCCAGGGCCGGCGTTTCGACGCCGGTCAGTTTCGCCGTGCCGATATCGAGGGTCCGGCCGAGCAGCGACCCCGGCGGTTCGATATCGCGGGCCTCGGTCCCGCAATGTGGACAGGCGGGTTCGGTGAGCAGGCTGATACGGACGGCCTCGCCACAGGCGGCACACCGAGCGTCGGTGACCCCATGCTTGTTCGCCTGCCGTTTGATGTGGTCGAGTTCCTCTTTCCGTTCGGATGTGCGCGCGTCGCTCCGTTTGCGGAGTGCGACGACGACCCGTGCCAGTCGGTCGAGCTTTGATTCGACGTCGGAAAGCCGGTCGTCGATGTCGTCGACGGCGTTGGTAGTCCCCGTGACGTCGGTCCCGACGTCTTCGAGGGTTTCCGTGAGGCCGTCGACGCGCTCGGAGAGACGCCGCAGTTCCGCATGGGAGTGGTCCTTCGGCGCCCGTTCCTTGACGGCATCACGGACCTGCAGAACCCGGCTGCGGATGTCCTCGATGTCCTCTTCCAGTTCGGTCTCCAGCGCCGCGACGCGAGCCTCCAGTTCGTCGACGTCGTCGCTCGATTCGGCTTCCTGCACGCGGCGGTCGATTTCTTCGAGAAGGCGTTCGTCCAGTTCACCGTCATCGACGACCCCCGAGACGCTCTCGTCGTTCAGGTCCGCCGCCGCTCGATAGGCGCTCAGCAGTTGTACGAGGACTTCCTCGCGGTCGACATCGAGGGCGGCCGCCCGCTCATCGAGCCATTCGTCGAGCGGCGTGGGCAGCGTCACGGCCAACTCGGACCCATCGGCCGACTCCGTAACCATTGCCCGCCTCTACTGGCGACGATAAGTTAAGGGTTCGGCCCTCTCGGCGCTCGAACCTACCGAATCTTCCGGACGTCGCTGATATCGAAGCCGGCGTCGCCGATCTCCGTCTCGAACCGGACGATGTTCTCGTCTTCGATTCGCGAGAGGACGCCACGGAACTGCTTGACGACCATCGTTCGGGCCCGGGAGGAACCGCCGCTTTCCCACTCGAACATGAGCGTGCCGTCCGCGGAGTCGACCAGTTGGCCGTGGCGAACCTCGTTGAGGGTCTCCTGAGTGACGTGTGCGAGAATGAGTCCGCCCCACTCGTAGGCGGCCCGCGAGAGACCCTTCAGGAGGACGGGGATATCGCCCCACGGGAGGTCGCTGGCGGCCGAACTGATGAGGTCGGCCAGCGAGTCGATGACGACGAGGTTGCCGGGCGCGTGTTCCGATAGCTGTTCGCCGAGGGCCTCGGGAACGCCCTTCCGGTCCTGGGTCTCGCCGAGTTCCGAGATGTTGGCCGTCCGCGCGGAGTACCACTCGCGAGGGACCGGGCTCAGCCGGAAGAACTCCGGCGAGAGGTCGTGGAACTCGACGTTCTCGATGGCCGAATCGATGATTTCCTCGTCCATCGCCCGCACCATCTCCCGGCGTACCTGCCGTTCCTCGGCGGTAAAGGAGACGTAGTGTACCTCGTCGGGGGGCGCGGCTTCGGGACTGATACCGCCGTAATAGAGGTCGAAGAGGTCCGGGTCCGTCTTCGCGAGCGCGTTCATGACTGCACTGGTGTACATGAATTCCCGGGCACCAGCGCCTGCTTCACCGGACAGAAGCACGACACTACCGGGCGGGGCGCCGCCGCCGATAGTCGTATCCAGACGCTGGATACCGAACGGGGTTCGATCCATGTGCCAACCTTCGAGGCCGGAACCTTAAATGGTTCAGCTGTTTTGCCGGGTTATTCGCGCGCCCTCGTTCCGCGGGGCGACGACCCGCACGTTGCCATCGACGCCGGCCTCGGTCAGTGCCTCCTCTGCGACCGACCGGGCGGTATCCGCCAGCGACGCGTCGGTCACGCCGTAGACGGCCGGTCCCCACGAGGACTGGCCGACGCCGCGGACCGACGGCCGGTCGGCCAGCGCGTCGATAAGGCGGCCAGCGGGCGGCCGGTAGACGCCGCCCTGCTCGTCGGCGTACCACGCGCCGTTGAGTCGACCAAGCGCGCCGACCGAATCGCCGAACGCCTCGAGGCGTCCCTCGGCGACGGCCGGCAGCAGGCGGCGCACCAAAAGCGTCGCCACGTCGTCGGCCACGGAGGGGTCGGCGTTCTCGACGACGGCGCGCATACTCTCGTCTTCGCTTTCGCCGCTGCGGCCCGGTTCCGCGTCGGGCAACACGAGGACGAACCGCCACGAATCGGGCAGGTCGTGGCGGGCGACGACGGCCGGAACCGCCCACTCGCCGCGCTCCGGTGGGGCCGTCGTAAAGCGCTCGGTCGGATGGCCGGCATCGACGACGAACCCGCCGGCCTCGAAGGTCGCAACGCCGACGCCGCTTCGGCCGCCGCGGCCCAACTGCGGCGCTCGTTCGCGGACGTTCGGTTCCCTGTCGTGGGCGGCGGCGACGACCGCGAGCGTCGCCAAGGCGAGTTGGGTGCCGCTGCCGAGGCCGACGTGTCGCGGCAGCGTCTCCTCGACGCGAACGTGAGCGCCGGTGACCTCCAGCAACTCACAGGCCCGTTCGGCGTATTCCGCGACGAGGCCGTCCGCACAGACCACCGACTCGGCGGGGTCGGCCTCCAGCACCACGCGTGGCTCGTCGAGCGTCGCCCCGACGCCGCCGTAGAGGCGTTCGTGGGCGAGCGAGAGGTTCTGGAACCCGAAATGGAGGCGAGCGCCGGCCTCGACGCGGGCGCACATGGTCGGCCCTTGGGTACTCTCTTAAAAGGGGGTTTCGACAGCGGCAGGGGTCGGTGCCCCTCAAAAACTCGGGGCGGACATGTTCGGTCACCCCCAGCAAATACTGACCAGTATGCGGGTCGTTAAGTCCGTCGACGGCAAGGGGTTCGTATGAGTCAACAGGACACGCCCGACCGCGAGCCGGGCGACTACGACAAACCAGAGGACCTCCGGAGCCGCGAGGTGACGGAGGGTGCCGAGCGCGCGCCGCACCGCGCCATGTTCCGCGCGATGGGCTTCGACGACGAGGACCTCGCTTCCCCGCTTGTCGGCATCGCCAACCCCGCCGCCGACATCACGCCGTGTAACGTCCACCTCGACGACGTCGCCCAGTCCGCCCTCGACGGCGTCGACGACGCCGGCGGTATGCCCATCGAGTTCGGCACCATCACCATCTCCGACGCCATCTCGATGGGGACTGAGGGAATGAAGGCCTCCCTCATCTCCCGGGAGGTCATCGCCGACTCCGTCGAACTGGTCTCCTTCGGCGAGCGCATGGACGCCCTCGTCACCGTCGCCGGCTGTGACAAGAACCTCCCCGGAATGATGATGGCCGCCATTCGGACGGACCTTCCCTCCGTGTTCCTCTACGGTGGCTCCATCCTCCCCGGCCAACACGAGGGCCGGGACGTCACCATCGTCAACGTCTTCGAGGGCGTCGGCGCCTACGCCGAAGGCGACATCTCCGGCGAGGAACTCGACGACCTCGAACGGCAGGCCTGTCCCGGTGCGGGCTCCTGCGGTGGGATGTACACCGCCAACACGATGGCCTCCATCTCGGAGGCGCTCGGCCTCGCACCGCTCGGGTCGGCCTCCGCGCCCGCCGAGTTCGACGAACGCTACGAAATCGCCGAGCGCGCCGGCGAACTCGTCCTCGAATGTATCCAGGAGGACCGCCGCCCCTCGGACATCCTCACCCGGAAATCCTTCGAGAACGCCATCGCGCTCCAGACGGCCATCGGTGGCTCCACGAACGCCGTCCTCCACCTGCTCGCGCTGGCCGCCGAGGCCGGCGTCGACCTCGATATCGAGGACTTCGACGAAATCTCGCGTCGGACGCCCAAAATCGCGGACCTCGCCCCCGGCGGGTCCCACGTCATGAGCGACCTCCACGAAATCGGCGGCGTCCCGGTCGTCATCCGCCGACTGATGGAGGCGGGTCTCTTCCACGGCGACCAGATGACCGTCACCGGCCGCACCATCGAGGAGGAACTCGAACTGCTGGAGGATACCGGCGCGCTTCCCGACGACGAGGACATCGACGCCGAGTTCCTCTACACCATCGACGAACCGAAGTTCCCCGAAGGTGCCATCAAAATCCTCAAGGGCAACCTCGCCCCCGAGGGCGCCGTCCTCAAGGCGACCGGTCAGGACGAATTCTACCACGAGGGCCCCGCCCGAATCTTCGAAAACGAGGAGAAGGCCATGAAGTACGTTCAGGAGGGCCACATCGAATCGGGCGACGTCATCATCATCCGCAACGAGGGCCCGCAGGGCGGCCCCGGCATGCGCGAGATGCTCGGCGTCACCGCCGCCGTCGTCGGCGCTGGCCACGAGGACGACGTCGCGCTCCTGACTGACGGCCGCTTCTCCGGCGGTACCCGTGGCCCGATGATCGGCCACGTCGCCCCCGAGGCCTACGTCGGTGGTCCCATCGCTGCACTCGAAGACGGCGACCACATCACCGTCGACATCCCCGAACGGACCATCTCGGTCGACCTGACCGACGAGGAACTCGAAACGCGCCTCGAAGATTGGGAACCGCCCGAACCCAACTACACGAACGGCGTCCTCGCGAAGTACGGTCAGACGTTCGGATCGGCCGCCAACGGTGCGGTCACGAACCCCGGCGTCAAGCGCGACGACTGAATCGAGAGTCCCGGAACGTCTTTTATAGGTTAGACGGTGCGGCGGTGAACGAGCTATCGCTTATTAGGAGGTATATAAAAGAAAGCATCCGCCGAGGGGCCTTCAAAGAAGGCCCCCGAGGCGGTTCGCGGCGCCGACCGCAGGGAGGCGCCGTAGCGCGCACGGACTGGAGCGCGGCCGTCAGGCCGCGCGGAAGGAGTACGCGCGCATATTTTCACCACGTTTTTGCCGCGGAGGCGGGTTCGGCGCGCAACGCGCCGAACCGCCGGAGCGTGCAAAAAGTGGCTTAGAATGTGGGAAGGTTCTCCAACTCGTCGGTGTGCTCCTCGGCGCCGTCGAAGGCGTCACGGGCGATGACGCGCTGGTGGACCTCGTCGGCCCCGTCGACGATACGGAAGGCGCGGACGCCCTCGTAGAAGTCCGCCAGCGGGAGGTCCCGGGAGATGCCGGAGCCGCCGGTACACTGGATGGCGAGGTCGATGGCTTCCTGACAGACGTTGGCGGTGAAGACTTTGGACATGGAGACGGGCACGCGCGCCTGCTCGCCGCGAGCGATTTCCTCGGCAGCGTGGCGGACCATCGTCCGCGCGGCGTGGAGTTCGGTCTCCTTGTCCGCGATGTCGTAGCGGAGCGACTGCTTCTGGGCGAGGTCGGTACCGAAGGCCTCCCGTTCCTTCATGTACGCCTTCGCGATGGTGAGCGCGCGGCGTGCCATCCCCGAGAAGCGCATACAGTGGGTCAGTCGGGCGGGACCGAGACGCTGCTGGGCGATGGCGAAGCCGGTGTTCTCCTGGCCGAGGAGGTTCTCTTCGGGCACGCGCACGTCGTTGAACCGGAACTCTGCGTGGCCGTGGCCGTCGAGGTCCGGGCCGAGGTGGGGGATGTCCCGAACCATCTCGACGCCGTCGGCGTCGGTGGGGACGAGGATGATGGAAGCGCCCTTGTAGGGGTGGACGTCCTGGTCGGTGACGGCCATCAGGAGGATGACGTCGGCGTGGGATCCCTGTGTGGTCCACCACTTGTGGCCGTTGATGACGTATTCGTCGCCCTCCTTCCGGGCGGTCGTTTTGAGCATCTTGGGGTCCGAACCGGCACCGTCTCGGGGTTCGGTCATGCCGAAGGCCGACCGGATTTCGCCTTCGACGAGCGGTTCGAGCCATTCCTCTTTCTGTTCCTCGGTGCCGACGAGTTCGAGGGTGTGCATGTTCCCCTCGTCGGGTGCGTCGACGCGCATCGCGGCGGCGCCGAGAAGCGAACGGCCGGCCTCCTCGAAGAGGGGCAGGACATCACTGAGGTCCATGCCCATGCCGCCGTGTGCCTCGTCTATTTGCGGGCAATAGACGTTCCGTTCGCGGGCCTCCTCGCGGAGTTCTTCGATGACGTCCTCACCGACCGGGCCGTCGCCGAGATGTTCGCGCTCCGTCGGGATGACGACGTCGTCGACGAACTCCCGGGCGCGCGCTGCGAGTTCCGTTGCTTGCTCGGAGTCGTGGTACTCCATGGAGTGCCGTTTAGGGTACAACATTGTAAAAGGACCGGCGCCGTTTATATCCGAAATCCGAGATATAGCGGCAGTTATATGGGCGGTGGTGTCCCAAAAACTCTTACAATGTTAGCAGATTCGGGGCGTGTCACGCCATGACCGACACGAGTTCCGAGTACTTCGAGCGCATCGTTGATGAGGAATCCCTCGCGTCGTATCTGGAAGACGAACTCGGCTCTGTCGACGACTACGAGGTCGAACACCACCAGGAGGGCCACTCCAACGAGACGCTCTTCGTCACGTGGGGCGACCTGGAACTGGTCATCCGGCGGCCGCCGCCGGGCGATATCGCGGAAAACGCCCACGACGTCCTCCGGGAGTATCGCGTCGTCGACGCCCTTCAGGAGACCGACGTTCGCGTCCCGCGGACCGTCCTCGCGTGTGACGACCACGATATCCTCGGGTCGGACTTCTACGCGATGGAAAAAGAGGAGGGCGACGTCCTCCGCGACAACGAACCCGACCGCTTTGCCAACCCCGAGGCACGCGAGCAAATCGGCTACGAGATGGTCGACCGACTGGTCGAAATTCACAACGTCGATTACGAGGCTGTCGGCCTCGAAGAGGGCGACTTCGGCTACCCACCGGAATTCACCGAACGACAGGTCCGCCGCTGGTCCGAGCAGCTAACGTGGGCCTTCGAGGTCACTGCCGAGGAACGCGAGGTTGAACAACTCTACGACGTGATGAACTGGCTCTACGACAATGTCCCCGAAGACGACGAGTACCCGAACACGCTCGTTCACGGCGACTACAAACTCGACAACGTCATGTTCGGCCCCTCCGACGAGCCGGAAATCGCCGCCATCTTCGACTGGGAGATGTCGACGCTCGGCGACCCCTTCACCGACCTCGGCTGGATGCTCTCCTACTGGAGCGAGGCGAAGGACCCCGAGCCCCCCACGCCGTCGCTGGCGACGGAGTTCATGACCCGCGAGGGGTATCCGACCCGCCGCGAGCTGATCGACCGCTACGAGCGCAAGACCGGCTTCGAGTTCGACAACTGGAAGTTCTACTGGGTGCTCGCCGTCTACAAACTCGCTGGCCTCGGCGAGATGTTCTTCCGCCGCTATCTGGAGGGCAACTCCGACGACCCGATGTACCCCAAGATGCGGGACGGCGTCCCCGCGCTCGCGGAGCGCGCGCGAATGATTATCGACGGGGAGATGGAACTCTAGAAACCCCACTTTTTACACGGGTCGGCTTCGCCGGCCCGGCAAAAACGTGGTGAAAATATGCGCGCGTGCTCCTTTTGGCGGCCTTCGGCCGCCTCCAGTCCGCGCGGGCTACGGCGCCTCCCTCTGGTCGGCGCCGCGAACCGCCTCGGGGGCGACCTACGGACGCCCCACTCGGCGGATGCCTTCATTGCTTTCCTCCCCTTCTCGTCACCGGTTGCCAAACCTATTTGCAGACTCCGACACAGTCGATGCTATGCGCGTCGCAGCCTTCACCGATTTCGGCGACGGCGATAATGTCGAGATACAGGAACGACCCGACCCCGAACCGGCCCCCGAGGAGGCCGTCATCGACGTCGAAGCCTGCTCGCTGAACCGTCACGACCTCTGGATTCTACAGGGTGACTCGGCGATGGTCACCGAGGGGGCACTTCCCTTCGTCTCCGGGTTGGACGCTGCCGGCGTCGTCCGTGAGGCCGGCGACCGGGCCGCCGTCTCGGAGGGCGACCGGGTCGTCCTCTGCCCGAACCAGACCTGCGGCACCTGCGAGTTCTGCCGGGAAGGCCCCGAAACCCACTGCAAGCAGTTCATGCTCTACCACGGCGCGCTGGCCGAACAAGCGCTGGTCGATGCGAGCCGTCTCATCCAACTCCCCGACAACGTTGGCTTCCGGGAGGCGGCCGCGCTTCCGACGGCCTATCTCACCGCTTGGCGCATGCTCAAGGTTGCCGATGTCGGGCCGACGGACCTCGTTTTCATCCCCGGCGCGACGGGTGGCGTCGGCGTCGCGGCCGTCCAACTGGCCGACGTTCTGGGTGCCGAATCCATCGGCACCTCGACGTCGCAGCGGAAACTCGCCCGTCTCGAAGAGTTCGGGTGTGACTATACCGTCCAGTCGGCCGACCCCGACGAACTCGTCCACGAGGTGCGAACCATCGGCGACCCCGACGCTGTCATCAATCATCTCGGTGGCGAGTTCACACAGGCCGGCCTCGAAGCCATGAAACGGGCCGGTACGATGGTGATTTGCGGCCGGACTGCCGGCGGTGGCTCCTCGTTCAAGGTCGCGCCCTTCTTCCTCAAGCATCAGGAAATCGTCGGGTCGACGATGGGGACCCAACCCGAACTGGAGACGCTCGTCGAGTTGCTCGGCGAGGAAGCCTTCGACCCGCCGGTCGGCGACACGTACGACCTGTCGGAGACCGGACAGGCGTTCGACGACATGATAGAGCGGGACGCCTTCGGAAAACTGGTCGTGGAACCGTAATTTCCTGACCCGCCGAGTTGTGGCGGTTTCGATGGCCTATCGTTCGGCCGTATCGACCGACGGCAGGGCGTAATCCAGCGGCACGTAGATGACGAGCGTATAGATTATCGCGACGGCGAAGGGCAGAACGTAGGCGCCCTCGAAGACGAACCGCATCGCGATGGCGACCATGCCGCCGCTCGCGAGGCCGATCCCGACCGCCGCGCGGCGAGTGTGATCGCCGTCGACGTCGGTCGCGTTGCCCTGCTGGACGGCTTCCCGATAGATGAAGTACGGCAGATACAGGAAGGTCCCGCTGCCGACGAGGAGGCCGATCAAGCCGCCGAACAGGAGGTCATCGAAGAGGACGTAACCGAGATACGCGAACACGGGAACCATCAGGACGAACGCTGCTTGCCCGAGGCGCTCGGGCGCGAGGACGCTTTCGGAGGGGTGGTTGGACATATCCATCGACCACCTCGTCCGACCGGCCAGTAACTCTTCGGGTGAGTTCGGCGCGCGTATCGACGCCGCGGGTGGCGACTAGCCGATTTCGACGTCGATTTTCGACGTGCTGCTGATACGGAACCGCGCCTCGTAGTAGTCGCCGTCGCGCTCGTAGAACCGGAGCCAACTCGCTACCTCCCTTCCCTCCGGCATCTCTACCTCGGCGACCGACAGCGACGATTGGAGCGACGCGAAGGCGTCGGAGGGCGGCGGGTTCTCGTGGTAGCCGGTTATCGCGGTCGATTCGTCGAGAATCGACGCTTCCTCCTCGGGAAGCGACTCCGAGGTAAACGATGCGACGACGTGTTCGGCCCCGACGTGTTCGACGAACGACTCGCGACTCTCGGCGACGGCTTCGAGACTGTGGGTGTATCGGGTCGTCTCCACGGCCTCCCGTTCGACGTGGAGCCGCAAGGCGAGTTCCGCGGGGCCGAACTCGTTGTCGGGTTCGATGCGCGCGTACTCGAACGGTGGGTCGGGGACCAACTCGCTGTCCTCGGGCGACAGGGGTCCGAAGAAGACCACGCCGCGACGGTAGGCGGGTTTGTCGGCCTGGCTTTCGTCCTCTATTTCCGCGAGGACGGCCTCGCTGATGGCCCGGTCGAGGATTCGCGCATCGAGTTCGGAACGACCCTCCTGCGGTGTAGTCGTGTAATCAACGTCGGCGGGCAGTTCGTCCAGTGGTTCCATCCAGACGACCCACCGTTCGAGGGTGACTGGTTCGGCCTCGACGCGGACCCGCTGATAGGTTCCATCGACCTCGGTGTAGGCGGGCCGATAGCCGTCTTCACCGCTGGGTCGTTCTTCGACCAGCGGAATCTCGACGGACGCGACGCTGCCGGTTTCGCGCAACTCCTCGGCCAGCGCCTCGGCGTCCGATTCGTCGTAGTGGAACGCGTTCGAGGCCGGCCGCCACGTGAACAGTTCGACGGGGTCGGCGCCGCCCTCGGGGTCGCTTTTGAGCGTGTGTCGTGTCGACCCGAGGAGCGAACACCCCGCAAGCGCGGCCGTTCCCGTGGCCGCAAGGCCCGTCAGAAAGCGTCGTCGAGTCGTGCGGGAGGGCATACGCCCATCTGTGGGAAGCGTCCGGTAAATGCCTTCAGGAGGGACAAACGAGCGGTTTAGTTACGGCCTGTCACGCGGGCGCCGGCAAGGGGATTACTCGCCCCAGTTGCGGCGCTCGGTGGGGCGCTCCGAGAGCGCCATCACGTCGAGGGGTTCGTCCTTCGTCTCGATGGCTTCCAGCGCCGCGCGGGCGCTCGGCACCGTCGAGAAGTAGGTGATGGTTTCCTCGACGGCGACTTCGAGGACGTCGCGGTCACGCGAGAAGATGACGTCGACTTCGCCGTCGCGGAGCGACTGGTTCAGGTCGTCGAACTCGTCTTTCTCGTAGACGTCGAAGTGACGTTCGGCGTTCTCGCGGACGTCCGAGATGTCCTCGTTCTTCTGGGACATCCCGCGGAGCGTTTCGAGGTCGACGATGGCCGTCCCCTCGGTCGGGATGGCCTTGCCGGTCGCCGACTGGGCCTTGAGGTAGGCCTTGCCGAACGAGCGGGCCGTGCCCATGACCTCGCCGGTCGATTTCATCTCGGGGCCGAGACGCGGGTCCGAACCCGGCAGGCGGTCGAACGGAAGGACGACTTCCTTGACCGAGACGTGCTCGGGAACCTGCTCGTGGGCTTGCAGTTCTTCGAGGGAGTTCCCCACCATCGTCTTCGCTGCGAGTTTCGCAATCGGGACGCCCGTCGCCTTCGAGACGAAGGGCACGGTACGTGACGAGCGCGGGTTGGCTTCGAGCACGTAGACCTCGCCGTCGCGGACGGCCAACTGGACGTTCAGCAGGCCGACCGTATCCAGTGCGCGGGCGATGTCGAGTGCGACCTCGCGGACGCGTTCGAGCGTCTCCTGCGACAGCGAGCGCGGCGGAATCATACACGCGGAGTCGCCGGAGTGGACACCGGCGGCCTCGACGTGTTCCATGATGCCGCCGATGAGGACGTCGTCGCCGTCGGCGACTGCGTCCACGTCCAGTTCCACCGCGTCTGCGAGGAACTCGTCGACGAGGATTGGTTTGTCCGGCGAGACGCGGACGGCTTCCTCGATGTATTCCTCGAGTTCCTCGTCGGAGTAGACCACGTCCATCGCGCGGCCGCCCAGCACGTAGGACGGGCGCACGAGGACCGGATAGCCGACGTCGTGGGCGAGGTCGAGGGCCTCTTGCTTGCTGGTCGCCGTGCCGCCATCGGGCTGGCTGATGCCGAGTTCGTCCATCAGGACGTTGAATCGGTCGCGGTCCTCCGCGAGATCCATCGCCTCGACGGAGGTACCCATGATTTCGCAGTCGAGGTCGCGACGCTCGAGTTCCTTCTCGAGCGGTTCGCCGACGTTGACGGAGGTCTGACCGCCGAACTGGACCATCACGCCGTCGGCGTTGGTCTCCTCGACGATGTCGGCGACCTCTTCGGCCGTAATCGGCTCGAAGAACAGGCCGTCGGAGGTGTCGTAGTCCGTCGAGACCGTCTCGGGGTTGTTGTTGACGACGTGGGCGTCGATGCCCATGTCCTCCAACGCGCGGACGGCGTGGACCGCACAGTAGTCGAACTCCACGCCCTGCCCGATGCGGATGGGGCCGCCGCCGACCACGACGACCGACTCGACGTCGGTGTCGACCTGCACCTCGCTGGTCCCGTATCCCGTTGGTGGCTCACGCGCGGAGTAGTAGTAGGGCGTCGACGCGCGGAACTCGCCGGCACAGGTGTCGACCTGTTTGTAGGTCCGACTGGAGGTGTCCGCCTCGACGTCCTCGACTGTGACACCGGAGCCGTCGGTTTCGACGGGGCGTCCCTCGTCGTCCTCGTCGGCCTCGGCGACGTCGGAGGGAATCCAGGAGGCGTGGGTGTCGTTGAACTCCCCGCCAGCGATGGCGGTGACCTCCTGATTCGTGAAGCCGGCCTCGGCGGCCGTCTGGAAGTCGCCGTCCTGGGCGGATTCGGCGGCCTCGGAGATGCGCTTGAAGCGCTCGACGTACCACTCCTTGATGCCGGTGAAGTCGATGACCTCATCGACCGTGTAGCCGCGGTCGAAGGCCTCGAAGATGGCGTAGGGGCGGTCCGGTGTCGGGCGGACGAGGTAGTCCTCTTCGAGTTCGCTATCGGAGACGTCGCCCCAGTTGACGGCGGGGTCGTACTCCGAGGACCGCAGGGCCTTCAGCATCGATTCCTCGAAGGTCCGGCCGATGGACATCGCCTCGCCCGTCGACTTCATCGCGGGGCCGAGTTCGAACTCGACGTCGTCGAACTTGTCCTTCGGCCACCGGGGGACCTTGGTGACGACGTAGTCGATTGCGGGTTCGAAAGCGGCGGTCGTCTCGCCGGTAATCTCGTTGTCGATTTCGTGGAGGCGCTTGCCCATCGCCACCTTCGCGGTGACGCGGGCGATGGGGTAACCGGTCGCCTTCGACGCCAGCGCGGAGGACCGCGAGACGCGCGGGTTGACCTCGACGACGCGGTACTCCCCGGAGGGCGTGCCGTCGTCGCGCCACGCGTGCTGGATGTTACAGCCGCCCTCGATGCCGAGTTCGCGGATGACCTTCAGCGCGGAGTCGCGCATCTCCTGGTGGGCTTCGTCGGGGATGACCTGGGAGGGCGTGACGACGGTGGACTCGCCGGTGTGGATGCCCATCGGGTCGATGTTCTCCATGTTACAGATAATGATACAGGAGTCGTCGGCGTCACGCATCACCTCGTATTCGAGTTCGACCCAGCCCGCGATGGACTCGGTAATCTGTACTTCGTGGTTCCGCGAGAGCTGGAATCCCTTGCGGGCGATTTCGCGGAGTTCGTCCATGTCGTCGACGACGCCGGACCCGGAGCCGCCGAGGGTGTAGGCGGTGCGGGCGATAACCGGCAGTCCCCCGACGCTCTCGACGGCGTCCTCGATTTCGTCCATCGAGGAGATGGTTTCGGAACTGCAGACCGGTTCGCCGATTTTCTTCATGCGCTCGCGGAAGAGGTCGCGGTCCTCCGTGGCGTAGATGGTGTCCAGCGGCGTCCCCATGATGTCGACGTCGTACTCGTCGAGAACGCCCTGTTCGGCGAGTTCGGCGGTGACGTTCAGGCCGGTCTGGCCGCCGAGGCCGGCGATGACGCCGTCCGGTTCCTCCTTGCGGACGACTTCGGCGATGGCTTCGGGGGTGATGGGCTCGACGTAGACTTTGTCGGCCATCTCCGGGTCCGTCATGATGGTCGCCGGGTTCGAGTTGACGAGGACGACTCGGGCGCCCTCCTCCTGCAGGGCCCGACACGCCTGTGCGCCGGAGTAGTCGAATTCGGCCGCCTGTCCGATCTGGATCGGTCCGCTCCCGATAAGCAGGATTGTGCGGTCCTCGTCGTCTGGCATTATGCGTCCGAAGTTCGTACATCGTAATAAGCCCGGCGAATCGGTACGGATTTCGTAACGAAAATTCGAATTTCGAATCGTGTGACGATTGCCGCCACTTCCATCGTGGTGGATGGAGTCGCCGCTTTAGAGCCCGCTTGAGACGGGTCTGAGGGTGCGGTCGGTGGTTAATCCATCAGTAGACGCTAATATTGTAACTGCTCGAACCGAGAACGCACCGCAAAACGAGTGCCTAGCTACCTTCGCCCAGCCGGTACCGATAGGGCTGGTCCTGAATAACTTCGATGTCTCCCATCTCGGCCTGACGGCCCAGTACCGTGGCCACGCGGTGGGCACTATCGAACTCCTCACCGTGCTCTTCGAGCAGGTCGAGTATCTCGCGCGCCGTCAACGGCTCTTCGGGGTCTGCCTCCGACAACACCTCGCGGATGCGCTCGTACTCACCCCGGCGTATGCGCATATTCTTACACATGTGCCCACATACCATAACACCCCGTCAGACAATTGTCAGACGCGCTCCCGGCGAAAATCGGGTGACAGAACGGGTCTCGACGAACGACCCCCTCGTCGGACAGATGGGCAGAAATTCGTGTGACAGTAGTTAGCACATCAGTGCGCGGCGGGCCTCAGACCGGCGTGTCGACCTCGGATTCGAAGTTCCGTTCCTCGCGGTACTGCTCGACGAACGCCTCGACGTCGAAGTTCATCATCTGCTGTTCGAACTGCGAGGCGGTGGCGTCGTCGCCGTGGCTGGCGGCGTGGTCCATCAACTCGACGAGCAACTCGACGACGATCTCGTGCAGGCGGCGCGAATCGAAGTCGGTGACCCACACCAGCGCGTAACCGACGTGGCCGTCCTCGGCGACGTCCGCGACGGCGACCTCGTCGGGGAACTCCTCCATCACGACGCCCATCACGTGGGGCATGCTGAACTCGGGGAACTCGTCGTCGGTCTCGATGGTCTCCCGAAGCACGTCGGCGATGGCCTCGGGGACGAACCGTGAAATCGGGTGGACGTCGACGACGATAGCGTGGTTGTCGCCGCAGTCACAACTGATCTCACGCATCCCCATGTCGAGGTCGTGGGCGTGTAGCGTCTCGCCACACGGAAGGTCCAGAGTTCCGGGGTCGTCGCCCGGGACGCGCGGTTCTGCCATTGGCGCTTCTCGGCGACCCAACCGGTTAAAAACAGCGTTCTACGACGACGTTACTCCGGGATGTCGTCGGGACCGAGCGCCGCGTCGTAGGGGTCCTTCTCGGCTTCGGCCGCCTCGGCCTCGGCCTCCGCTTCCTCCCGCAACTGGACGTACAGTCGCGTCACGACGGCCGCCCCGAAGACGGCGATAGCGGCGCTGATGCCCGTTCCAAGCACGGCGACGGCCGTCTGGGGGACGACGCTCCCCAGCGGACTCAACACGACATCCAACTGCGAGAGGACGACCACGACGAGTGCGACGGCGAACACCTCGATGCGATGGCCCTTCGTCAACCGCCAAGAATCGGCCATCCCCGACACGAAGTTCTTGTCCCGCAGGGCGATTTCCTGCCGCAGGAAGTAGAACGCGACTGCGAAGAAGATGCCGGGGAACACGAAGACCACGAACCCGAGGAGCATCAGCCCCCAGACGACGATTTTCCCGATGAAGCCGTTCAGCGTCGCCAACAGGAGGTTCCCGGAGACGTCTCCGGAGGTGAGGCTTTCGGGGTCGTTAGCCGCGAAAACCCGAACCGCGATTATCGATGCCGTCTCCCAGAGGAGCGCGACGGCGACCAGTCCGGCAGCGGCGATTCCCGGCGAGAGGTCGATTGCCAGCGGGTAGAGTTCCTGTGCGTCCGACACCATCGTCTGGAGGTCGGAGACGGACCGCTCGTATTCCGCCTGCGAGAGGCCGGCCTCTGCGGGGTCGACGCTCTGGATGAACTCTAGCGTCGCCTCCGCGACGCCGACCGCCAGCGTCTGTGTCAGTACCAACGTCACAACGCCGAAGACGATGAACGCCGCCACGAGCAACAGTCCGCTCTTGGCGACGGTTCGGCTCCCACCCTCTCGGAACGCCGCACCGATATCCAGCGACATATGCGGCTACGCGTTCGCGGCCCTCTTAAGAATGGTCGAACCGCGTCGGCCGGATTACGGCCAGTCGTCGCGCTCGCCGTCGTCGGCGTCGTCGGCTTCCGCCTCGGCATCGCCGAGTTCCCAGTCGGCAGCCTCGGCGGCCTGCTCGACGGGAAGGAACTCCCAGTCGACTTCCCCGGCCAGCGCCTCGTCCTCGTCGTCGACGCCGATGAAGACGTGCCGGTCGGTGTCGAACTGGGTTTTGACGTTTTCGAGGCTCTCCTTGCGCCCGCGCGGCCCGGAGAAGAAGTCCTGCCGGATGCGGTTCTTCCGCGTGAAGTTCGTCACGACGTAGGTCGGCTTGTCGGAGACGACTCCGACGTACTCGCTCCATGTGCGAGCGTCGGAGAACACCTCCTCCGGCCGAGCCAGCCGCTTGAGCGCCTCCAACTCGAACGCGAGTGTCATGTCCGTAGAGCCGCCGCCATCCATACCCGAAAGGGAGACTGCACCGGAGAAAACACTTTGGAATCGCGCCCACTTTTTGCACGAGAACGCGGGTCGCGGCGTAGCCGCGACCCCGGTTCTCGGCAAAAACGTGGTGAAAATATGCGCGCGTACTCCTTCGAGCGCCCTTCGGGCGCTCTCAGTCCGTGCGCGCTACGGCGACTCGGTGCTCCTCGCCTCGTCGCCGCGAACCGCCTCGGGGGCGTTCTTCGAACGCCCCGCTCGGCGGATGCCAATCCACGGTGTAGGCCGTCTCGCGTGTGGTATCTTTCCACACTCTGTCGCCGGACTTTTTGACCCCCTTCGCGCAACCTCGCCCATGGAAATCCGCGAACTCGCCACAGATGCCGAGCGCGAACCTGCTGTCTCCATCCTCCGCCAGCTCTGGACCGACGCCGACCCCGATGAGGTGTTGGCGTGGACGGGCGATGACGAGTACACACTCTTCGGTCGGTTCGACGGCGACGAACTGGTCGGCGTCGCGGGCGTCCGCATCGACGACTTCCTCCATCACGTCCGCCACGCGTGGCTCTACGATTTGGTCGTCGACGAACCGCGGCGCGGCGAGGGTCACGGAACAGCACTCGTCGAACACGTCGAGAGGTGGGCCAACGAGCAGGGCTGTGAGCGCGTCGCTTTGGCCTCGCCCCGCGCGAAAGAGGGCATCCACGAGTTCTATGCCGACCGCGACTACGAGAAGTGGGGCTACGTCATCGAGACGGAGGTGTGATACCGACGGCAAGCCGTCGTGCTGACCGACGGTGGTTTACCGACAGCGTGGCAGGCGCCAATAAGGAGTCAAGCACGGATGCCGAACAAGGACTGGGTGCAACGACGACAGGTCGCCATCTACGCGGTCGCCGTGCTGGCCGCCATCGGGTTCGGCCTTGGGATTCCGGACGCCGCGCCGTTCTTCCAGCGCCTCATCGAACCCGTGTTGGTCGTCCTCCTGTACGTCACCTTCCTCGAAGTCCCCTTCGTCCGGATTCGACGCGCGTTCAGGAACACCCGATTCATGGCGGCCGCACTGGGGCTAAACTTCGCGGTCGTCCCCGCCGTCGTCTGGGTGCTCACGCGTTTTCTCCCGCAGGACCCGGTTATCCTCGTCGGCGCGTTCATGGTTCTGCTGACGCCGTGTATCGACTACGTCATCACCTTCACGGAACTCGCCGGAGGCGATTCCGAGCAGGTGACCGCCGCGACGCCCGCGCTGATGCTCCTGCAGTTACTGCTGTTGCCGCTCTACCTGTGGCTGTTCATGGGCCAGCAGGTCGCCGAAGCCATCGAACCCGGACCGTTCGTCGAGGCGTTTCTGCTCATCATCGCGCTGCCGCTCGCGCTGGCGTGGCTCACGGAGGTTGCCGCCGAACGCTCCGAGGCCGGCCGCCGCTGGCAGTCGACGATGGGGTGGCTTCCCGTCCCGATGATGGCGCTGACGCTTCTGGTCGTCATCGCCTCGCAGTTGCCCCGCGTCTACGACTCCATCGGCCGTCTCGCAGCCGTCGTCCCCGTCTACGTCGCATTCCTCGTGGTGATGCCCCTGCTGGCTCGAACGCTGGCTCGGGCCCTCGATATGGCGCCCGGCGAGGGACGCGCGCTCGTGTTCACCTCGGTCACCCGCAACTCGCTCGTTATCTTGCCGCTCGCGCTGGCGCTGCCGGCGGGCTACGAACTCGCACCCGCAGTGGTCGTCACCCAGACGCTCGTGGAGTTGACCGGGATGGTCGTCCTCACGCGCGTGGTCCCGACGTGGCTCGTTCCGGGGACGGCGACGGATCCGTCGGCGGGCACCGACTGACCGACCAGAACCTTTAGGCGAGAATCGGGCGAACTCGCGGCCGTGCTGGGACTCGTCGCTGGGACCGGGCTGACGACGGGCATGCTCGTCGTCTTCGCCATCATCCTTGTCGCGCTCGTACTCTTCGTCACCGAACCGGTCCCCATCGACATCACCGCCATCGGCGTGATGGTCGCCCTTATCGTTCTCGAACCGTGGACGCAGGTCAGTCCCGCCGACGGCGTCTCCGGCTTTGCCTCCTCGGCGACGATAACCGTCCTCGCGATGTTCATCCTCTCGGAGGGCATCCGCCGGACGGGCGTCGTCAACATCATCGGCCGGGAAATCGCCGACCGGTTCGGCAACAGCCCCTTCGGCCAATTGGCCGCCGTCCTCGGTCTCTCCGGCGGGACGGCCGGATTTATAAACAACACCCCGGTCGTCGCCGTGATGATTCCGATGGTAACCGAACTCTCGAAACGGACCGGCATCTCCCCCTCGAAACTCCTGATTCCCGTCTCGTACGCGTCGATGATGGGCGGGATGTTGACCCTCATCGGGACCTCCTCGAACATCCTCGCCTCGGACGTCTACGACCGGGTCGGCGGCACCGCCACCGAACCGTTCTCGATGTTCGAGTTCACCGCCCTCGGTGCGCTCGTGCTCGTGGTCGGGACGGCCTATCTCCTCGCTTTCGGCCCGCGACTCCTCCCCGAGCGAATCAAAGCGCTAGACGACCTCACCGACGAGTTCGGCATGACCCAGTACCTCACCGAGGTGGTCGTCCGCGAGGACTCGCCGATGCTCGGCCGGGCCGTCGACGACGCCCTCAGCGATATCGACGCCGACGCCGACATCGTCCAACTCATCCGCGACGGGCAGGCGTTCAACGAACCGCTGGCGCGCAAGGAGGTCCGCCCCAGCGACATCCTCGTTCTCCGGGTCGACCGCGAGAGCCTCGTTGAACTGATGGACGCCGAGGGACTGGACTTCGCGCCGGACGCCGAGGTGACTGACGAGGTGCTGGAAGCCGAGGAGGGCGCCACCGAGGACCTCGAGGAACCCGTCGCCGAACAGCGTCTCGTCGAAATCGTCCTCTCGCCGGATACGAACCTGCTCGGCGAGACGCTGGAGACGCTCAACTTCCGGCAGCGCTACGACGCGACGGTGCTGGCCATCCGCCGTGGCGGCGAGGTCATCCACCGCCGGATGGACAAGCGGCCGCTCCGGGCCGGCGACACCCTGCTGATACAGGCCACCGAGGACACCGTCCGCCGGTTTCAGGCCGACCGCAACTTCGTCGTCGCACAGGACCTCATCCGGCCGGACTTCCGCTCGAAGCGCATCCCCGTCGCCGTCGGCATCGTCGGCGTCGTCGTCGCAATCGCGGCCCTCGGCATCCTTCCCATCATGGTCGCCGCGTTGGGCGGCATCCTCGGGATGGTCGTCACTGGCTGTGTCAAACCGAACGAAGTCTACGACGCCGTCGACTGGAACGTCATCTTCCTGTTGGCGGGGCTCATCCCCCTCGGCGTGGCGATGGAGGAAACCGGCGCCGCGGCGTGGCTGGCCGATATCGTCGTCGGCAACGGCGCCGAACTCGGCTCCGTCGCCCTACTCGCCGTCTTCTATCTGTTCACCGCGTTGGTCACCAACGTCATCAGCAACAACGCCAGCGTCGTCCTGATGGTTCCCGTCGCCTACGACACCGCACTGCAACTGGGCGCCGACCCCTTCGCGTTCGTGTTAGCGGTCACCTTCGCTTCCTCGACGGCCATGCTGACGCCCATCGGCTACCAGACGAACCTCATGGTCTACGGTCCCGGTGGCTACAAATTCACCGACTTCGCGCGCGTAGGCGCCCCGCTCCAGTTGATTCTGACCGCCGTAACGACGTTCGGCATCGTGTGGCTGTACGGGGTTTGAGACGATATTACCACGTTCGGTTGTTGGGTTTGGTGCCACCAGATGAATCTGCTGTCATCGATGCCCGTAACAAATAGTCTGTTTTCTGAATTTTTCGATATTCTATTTGTTTTTAGATATATTTGGGTACGTTTCGATTTTCATGAGATCTATCTGTAACTGGGAAAGCTCCGCCACAAGTACGCATTATCGATAGAATTCGAGCTCATCCACCTACTATTCGGCTTGGCATATAAATAAGAGTCAGTTCTTAGATTGGGTATCGGCTATTTGGCCACTATATTCGAAGGAAATATTATAGAACTGACCTATATTCACATTTCCTTGGTTTAATATGGTGGTATTAGCAGAAATAAGTTATGAATACTCACTTTTCATGACTGAGATAAGTGAATGTGTGCCCAATATATAAAATATATGTCTTATATAGGTGATAGACACAATAGCCTATCTACTTCGACAACGTTCTCAGATAGCCACTGATTCAACGAATTCAAGCTCGGATACCCACCGCAAATGACTTTTTGAATAATGGCGAAGAGCCATCTTATACATATATTCTCCAAATATCAGATAGATGTAATATGACCCGGGAGACAAATACTTTGTAGGTGTCTGATCTCGGTCAATCCCGGGAGGTGAAGATGCCATATCAGAAAATACAGCAAATAGACAGATCGGTACGATACTAATAGACCAAAATAGTCCAATATTTTAGTATATAACATAAATGTCTAGAACTGCGGCAGTCG
Source organism: Natronomonas halophila (assembly GCF_013391085.1). Taxonomy (NCBI): domain Archaea; kingdom Methanobacteriati; phylum Methanobacteriota; class Halobacteria; order Halobacteriales; family Natronomonadaceae; genus Natronomonas; species Natronomonas halophila. The sequence continues at coordinate 72,665 of NZ_CP058334.1, forward strand.
TATCGTCGGAGTCCGGCCGTCGGCGACTATTCGACGTCCTCGGAGACCGCTGGCGGGCCTTCGATAACCATCGTCTCGCCGGTGAGATAGCTCGATGCCTGTGTCGCGAGGAACACCACCGCATCGGCGATTTCGTCGGCGCCGCCGACCATCCGATTCACTGTCGAGCGGTCGTGAGCCGTATCCGAGCCGACGCCCATGACGCCCGCCGACCCGGGCGTCAAGACGAGTCCCGGTGCGATGCAGTTGACTCGGATATCGCGGTCGGCCCACTCGTTGGCGAGCGACCGCGTCAGGTTCTCGACGCCCGCTTTGGCGGCCCCGTAGTGGCTCATCGTGTTCGACCCGTACTGGCCGGCGATAGACGAGAAGTTCACGATACGGCCGCCGCCTTCGAGGTGGGGCAGGGCGGCCGTCGAACACAGATGCGTCCCCTTCAGGTTGATGTCCGCAACGGTATCCCAGCCGTTCGGCGAGATGTCTTCCGTCTCGCTGACGAACGAGGCGCCCGCGTTGTTGACGAGGATATCGAGCCCGCCGAGTTCCGAGACCGTCGTCTCGACCATCTCCTCGACGGCATCAGGGTCCGAGACGTCGGTCTCGATGGCGATGGCTTGGGCGTCGAAGGCCGCTTCGAGTTCGTCGACGACGGCTTCGAGGTCCTCCAGTGACCGACTGGCGACGGCGACGTCGGCGCCGACCGCTGCGAGTTCGAACGCGGTCACGCGGCCGATACCGCGGCTCGCCCCCGTGACGAGTGCTACATCACCGTCCGCACGGAACCGGTCGGTGACGTTCGCTACATCTGTCGCTTCGAGCCAATCGTAGGCGCTGTCGGCGGCCATGTCTCGGAATGCGATGCCAGCAGAATATAACTACCGGCGGGTGGGGACGAACGGGGCTGTCGTACTGGGTAGACTCCGACCGTCTCGCACCCGTCGCGCGTCCGTCCCGCGTGAATCTTAGTACGAGCGTGGCAGTCCGAGGACGCTCTCGCCGATGTAGTTGCGCATCATCTCGCTGGACCCCGGCGCGATACGGGACAGTCGCGCCTGCTTCCAGAGGTCGACGACGAAGTAGTCCTCGCTGAGGCCGTTGCCGCCGTGGACCTGCACGGCGAAGTCACACGCGTCGTAGCCGGCCTCGGAGGCCCGGAGTTTCGTCATGTTGGCCGCGGCACCTGCGTCGCGGTTCTCGGCGTCGACCTCCCAGGCGGCCTTTTTCAACATGAGCTCCGCCGCCTCAAGTCGGGACCATTTGTCGGCGATGGGGTGTTGAATCGCCTGATGGCTCCCGATGGGGGCGTCGAACACCTCGCGTTCCTTGGCGTAGTCGATTGCCCGGTTCAGCGCACACTTCCCGGCGCCGACGACGCCGGCCGCACCGACCAGCCGTTCGGGGTTGACCGTCTCGAACAACTGGTAGAGGCCCTTGCCACGCTCGCCGATGATGGCGTCGCTATCGAGTCGGTAGTCGTCGAAGTTGATCTCGAACTGTCGTTCCGGAGCCGGAATTCCGGTGTTGAGTTCGCGGTACTCGACGCCCGGTGAGTCGGGGTCGGCGAGGAACAGCGTGATGCCCTCGGTCCGACGCTCGACGTCCTCTCTCGGCGTCGTCCGCGCGACGAGTAGCATCTTGTCGGCACGGCCGACGCCGCTGATCCACTGTTTCGAGCCGTTGATGACGAACCCGTCGCCGTCTTCCTCGGCGGTCGTATCGAGGTTCGGCGTGTTGTGGCCCGCGCCCGGTTCGGTCAGGGCCATACAGAAGTTCATCTCGCCGTTGGCGAGTTTCGGGAGGTATTCCTCCTTTTGGGCTTCGGAGCCGTTCTTCGAGAGCGTAATCGCGCCGAAGACCGGCGTCACGACGAACAGCATTCCGGCACCCATCGCGCCGTATTCTTCGAGCGTCCGAACGATGGCCGTCAGTTCTTGCAGGCCCATCCCCTCGCCGCCGTACTCCTCGGGGACCGTCGCGCCGAGGAAGCCGGCGTCCGCACAGTCCTGCCAGAACTCAGCGGGTTCTTCCTGGTCGTGGTTGACGCGTTGCCAGTAATCGTCGTCGTAATCGGAGGCGATTCGAGCGGCAGTATCCTCGATCAGTTTCAACTCCTCTCCTTCACCGAAAGCAGCACCACTTTGTGCCATACCACCACGTCGAACTCTACCAACTAATCGTTATTCATCGTGACAGTGTTGAAGGGTAGTGAGTTACGACCCGTCGTCGCCCTCGCGGAGTTCGGTCCGGCGAATTTTGCCGGTGACTGTCTTCGGGAGTTCGTCGGTGAACTCGATTTCGCGTGGGTACTCGTGGGCCGCCAGTTGGTCGCGAACGAACTGTTGGATCTCGCTTCGCGTCTCCTCGGTCGGTTCCGCGCCGTCGGCGAGGACGACGAACGCCTTGACCAGTTCGCCTCGCTTCTCGTCGGGTACGCCGATGACGGCCGCTTCGGTGACGGCGTCGTGGTCGACCAGTTGCGATTCGATGTCGAACGGGCCGATGCGGTATCCCGACGAGATGATGACGTCGTCGGCGCGTCCCTCGAACCAGTAGTAGCCGTCCTCGTCTTCACGCGCCAGGTCGTCGGTGAGAACCCAGTCGTCTATCCATGCGTCCTCGGTCTTTTTCGGTCGGTTCCAGTATTCGAGGAACGTACTCGGGAACTTCCTGATGGCGATTTCGCCGGTTTCGCCCTGTTCGACCGGGTCGAGGGTCCCCGGTTCGACGATTTTCGTCTCGATACCGGGGTACGGTCGTCCCATGCTCCCGGGCTTGACCTCCCATGACTCGAAGGGGTAGTTCGCGACGACGGTGCCGTAGGTCTCGGAGGTGCCGTAGGTATCGAGAATCGGCGTGCCGAAGCGTTCCTCGGCCCACTCGACGATAGGGGCGTTCAGCGGTTCGCCGACCGACAGCAGGGTCCGGAGGTTCAGGTCGCGGCCGTCGAGCAGTTCCTCGTTGTTCCACAGCATCCGGTAGGCCGTCGGAACGCTGAACAGCACGGAAATCGGGTGTTCGTCGAGGATGTCGACCCACGCGGCCGGGTCGAACTCGCCCTCGTAGACGACGATGGGGATTTCCCAGAACAGGGCGCCGAAGGGGTTGAGTCCGGTCAGCCATCCGGGGTCGGCGGTACACCAGTAGAGGTCGTCGGACTGCAACCCGGAGGGGAGTTTCGCGAAACTCGCGTTACCGACGGTAAAGCCGTGACCGTGGACGACGCCCTTCGCCGGCCCCGTCGTCCCGGAGGTGTAGTAGTGGAACGCGGGGTCGTTGGTTCCGGTTCGTACCGTCTCGAAGTCGGGAGAGGCATCGGAGACGCGGGCGTCGTAGTCGACGTCCCCCTCGCGAATCTCGCCATCGCCGCGGTCGACGACGATGACGTTCTCCAGTGAATCGACTCCGTCGAGGGCCGCCTCGACCGTGTCACGGTTTTCGGCGGTCGTGACCACCGTCGAGGCGCCGCTGTCGCGCAGTCGGTGGGCGATACCGTCCGGCCCGTAGCGCTCGTTGACAGACCCGAAGACGGCGCCGGTCTTCAACGTGCCGAGGATAGTCACGTAGTGTTCCGGAATCCGCGGCAAGTACGTGAAGACCCGGTCACCGCGCTCGACGCCGAGGTCAGTCAGGACGTTCGCCACCCGGTTCGACTCCTCGGAGAGGTCGTCGAAGGTGTATCGTTCGTCCTCGCCGTCGGCGCTCACCCAGACGAGCGCGAGTTCGTCGTCGCCCGCGTGGCGGTCGACCGACTCGTGGGCGAAGTTGAGTTCGTTCCGACCGTTCCAGTCGCACTCGTCGCGTAACGACTCCCAGCTAAAGGACTCCCTGACCGATCCGTAATCGGCCGTCTCGCTTTCGAACATTCACTTATCGGTTGGATAGAGCGCACAATAATTCTATGGGGGGCCGACACACGGGGGGCGACAACACGGATACTGAAACGACGACCACCGGGAAACGATATAAGCAATGCCACACAAGTCAGACGAGAATGAGCGACCAGAACGACCACCTGCATCGATTAGTCGACGAGGGGGCGCTATCCGAGTTCCTCTCGGAACACCTCGGAAGCAAGGACGAACTCGATATCGAACATCACGACGAGGGCCACTCCAACGAGGTGCTGTTCTTCGACTGGGATGGGCAGGGCTATGCGCTCCGGCGACCGCCGGCCGGGGAGACGCCGGAGTCGGCCCACAACGTCCTCCGGGAACACGAGGTGATATCGTCGCTCGCCGAGACGTCGGTGCCGGTCCCCGAAACCGTCGTGGCCTGCGACGACCACTCGGTTATCGGCAGCGACTTCTTCGTCATGAAGCGACTCGACGGCACCGTCATCCACAACGACACGGGCGAACCGGAGCGGTTCGGCACGCCCGCCCACCGCGAGCGTATCGGATCCGAGTTAGTGAGGACGCTGGCGACGATTCACGACGTGGACTACGAGCGGGTGGGCCTCGGCGAGTACGGCGACCCGGACGCCTATCTCTCGAAGCAGGTCGGTCTCTGGACACACCAGATGGAAGAGAGCTTCGACCGCTCCGGACGGGAGGTCGACGCCCTCCGGGCGGCCGCGGAGTGGCTCGACGAGTCGATTCCCGAACCCGCCGATACGACGCTCGTTCACGGCGACTACAAACTCGACAACGTCATGTTCGGTCCCGGAACACCGCCCGAAATCGTCGGCGTGTTCGACTGGGAGATGAGCACGCTCGGCGACCCCCTCGCCGACGTCGGCTATATGCTGTTCAACTGGACCCACGGCAGCGAGGAACTCTCGATTCCGGAACTGTTCCCGCCCTTTACCGAGAAGGAGGGGTATCCAAGCCAGCAGGAACTCGTCCGGATGTACGAGGACGAAAGCGGACGGGCCTACCGTCACGACCGCTTCTATCGTGCACTGGCCGGGTTCAAACTCGCGACGGCGCTGGAGGCGTTCTACGCGCGGTACCTCGACGGGGAGACCACCGACCCGATGTTCCCCCTGCTGGAGGACGGCGTGCCCGAACTCGCCGCGCGCGTCCAGCGTATCATCGACGGCGAGGAACCGCTCGAATGAGACAGCGAGTGTGACTGACTACCAATCTATATAATCGTCCGGGTATAGGGACCTGTATGGAAGTCTACGGCGTCGACCGCGTCATCATAGCGACCCCGACCATCGACGAGACGGCCGAACAGTTCTCCGAACTACTGGGCATCGATTTCGGTGACCTCCTCGATGCGACGACCCAGACCGCATCCGGCGAACAGCCCGTAGCGAACATGCTCAGCCCCAGCGGCGTCGAGTTGGTCACGCCGAAAACCGAGGACGGGCAGGTCGCCCGGTTCCTCGAACGGAACGGGCCGGGACTGTACGCGCTCTCGATTCGCGTCGCCGACTTGGCGGAGGCGGAAGCGCATCTGGAAGAAAAAGACGTCGAACCGGTCGGCCGCTACGAATCGGCCGATTTCAAGGAATCGTTCTACCATCCGAAGCACTTCGGCGGCGCGTTCGTCATCCTCGCGGAATACGAGGCGCCGCATCCCGCCGAGACGGCCTCGGCATAACCGTCACTCGATTCGTTCGTCGACGTGCTGGCCGACGGTGTCGGCGAACCGCGCTCCGATTTCTTCCGGCGACCACTCGCCGTCCGAACAGACCGTGTACTCGTATTTCGGTGCCGGCGTCACCAGGTCGATTCGGTCGCCACCGACGCGAATCGTCTGTCCGGTCACGTCACAGTCGGTACTCGCGAGGAACACGACCATCGCGGCGCTACTCGCCGGGCCGGGGAGGTCCTCCGGCCACTCCTCGGTAAGTCGCGTGTCCGCGACCGGCCAGATGGCGTTGGCACGGACGTCGTACTTCGCGAGTTCTTCTGCTGCCGTTCGCGTGAGACCGAGGATTCCGGCCTTCGCTGCGGCGTAGTTACCGAGGCCGAACCCGCCGGCGGCGATATCCGAGGACGCATTTACGACGGCGCGCGGCCGGTCGGCGCCCGCCTTCGACTGTTCGCGCCAGTAAGCGGCCGCGTGGTGCAACACCGAGAACGTCCCCTTGAGATGGACACGAATCACCTCGTCGAACTCCGCTTCGGTCATGTTGACGATGGAGTTCTCCCGCAGGATGCCGGCGTTATTGTAGACGACGTCGAGTTCGCCGAACTCGTCGAGGGCCGTCTCGACGACCCCTGCCGCGCCATCCCAGGTGCCGACATCGCTGTAATCCGCGGCTGCGGTCCCATCGGCGGCTTCGATTTCCTCGACGACGGCGTCGGCCGGCCGCTGGTCCGAGCCCGTCCCCGAGGGGTCGCCGCCGATATCGTTGACCACGACGTTCGCACCGCGTTCGGCGAACTGGAGGCACGCTTCGCGGCCGATACCGCGGCCACCGCCGGTCACGATTACGGTTCGTTCGTCGAAATCGACCATCTTACTGTCCCATGTAGGCTTTCATGATTTCGTCGCTTTCCATGATGGTGTCGGCGTCGCCCTCGTCGGAGATTCGGCCGTTCTCGATGACGTAGGCGCGGTCGGCGATGTTGAGCGCCTTGTTGACGTTCTGCTCGACGAGCAGGACCGTCGTCCCCTGCTCGTTGATGGATTCGATTTCTTCGAGCAGTTCCGTCGCCAGCATCGGCGCCAACCCGATGGACGGTTCGTCGATGAGGATGAGGTCGGGGTCCTGCATCAACGCAATCGAGATGTTGAGCATCTGCTGTTCGCCCCCGCTGAGCGTGCTCGCGTACTGACCCTGACGGTCCTCCAACCGGGGGAACAGGTCGAAGGTCCGGTCCAGACGCTCCTGTTTCGTCGCGTCGTCGACCCCGTAGGCACCGAGCAGGAGGTTATCGAGGACGGTCATATCGGGGTAGACGCCCTCGTCTTCGGGCGCGATGGTCAACCCCAGTTCGGCGCGTTCGTCGACCGGCGTGTCGACTATCGACTCGCCCTGAAACCGGATGTCGCCGCTGGTCGGCGTGAGCCAACCCATGATGTTCCGCAGGGTCGTCGTCTTGCCCGCGCCGTTGTTCCCGATGAGGGTGACCAGTTCCCCCTCGTTGACGGTCAGGGAGATATCCCAGAGTACCTGTACGTCGTCGTAACTCGAGGAAATCGACTCGACCTCAAGCATGTTCGAGGAACTCCTCCCCGAGGTACGCCTTGATGACGTCGTCGTTGGAGGAGACCTGGTCCGGGGTCCCCTCGGCGATGCGCCGGCCGTTCTGGAGAACGATGATTCGGTCGGATATACTCATGATTGCATCCATGATGTGCTCGATGACGAAGACGGTCCGCTCCTTGTTTATCTCTCGGATCAGGTCGAGGAAGTCGTCCATCTCCGATGGGTTCAGCCCGGCCATGATTTCGTCGAGGAGGAGCAGTTCCGGGTCGGTGGCCAACGCCCGGGCCAGATCGAGCCGTTTCTGCTCGACGACGGTCAACTCGCCGGCTTTCAGTTCGGCTTTGCCGGACAGCCCAACGAAATCGAGTAGTTCGTAGGCCACTTCGCGGTCGATTCCGTCGCCGCCGGCTTGCTGTGCGAACGTGACGTTCTCGAGCACCGACTGGCTCGTGAACGGGCGGGGCTTCTGGAACGTGCGTGCGATGCCCAACTGGCAGATCTCGTGTTGAGTTTTGTCGGTGATATCTTGCCCGTTGAACGAGATCGACCCCTCGGTCGGCTGGAGTCGACCGGCGATCATGTTGAACGTGGTCGTCTTGCCGGCGCCGTTTGGGCCGATGAGGCTGTAAATCAGCCCCGATTCGAGCGAGATATCGACGTCGTCGACCGCGGTCAGGCCCCCGAACTGCTTGACGAGGCCGTTACAGCTGAGGAGTTCAGTCATCGGTTTCCTCCCTGGCGTTCGGGTCGGTTCCGTTGACCCGGGAGACGAGTCGGTCGATTCGTTCGGACTTGTCGGTCAGCGACACGAGGCCGTTCGGGACAGTCAACACGAGTATCATGAAGAGCAATCCGAACACGATTCCGTGGAAGTACGGATACGCCGCCTGCGTCTGTGCGCGAATCGGGGTCATCAACGTCGCACCGAGGATGGGGCCCAGCACCGTTCCCATACCCCCGATGACGCTCATAATCATCATGTCGCCCGACGTGGTGACGGCGAACATGGTCGAGGGGTTGATGTACAGCCAGTAGACCGCCGCGATACCGCCGGCAATCGCGGGGAAAATCGCGCTCAGGCCGAAGGCGACGATCTTGTAATACGTCGTGTTGAGACCGAGGGATTCGGCCGCTTCCTCGTCGTCGTGGATGGCCGTCAGCGTGAGGCCGAAATACGACCGGACGCCGACGTAGACGGTCGCCAGCGTCACGACCGTCAACGCCAGCATGAGGTGGTAGGTCACCACCTCGAAGTTACCCACCGGCAGGACCTTCCCGGTGGTGCCGCCGGTGATGTTCAGGTTGGTCGCCAACTCCAGCATGAGCTCGGCGAAGGCGAGCATGATAATGGAGAAGTAAACCCCGCTCAGCCGAATCGTCGCGAGAGCGACCGGCAGCGAAACGAGGGTGGCGAACAGTCCGCCGGCCAGTATCGCGAGGTACAGGTTGATGCCGAAATCGGCGATCAGGATCGCACACGTGTACCCGCCGATACCGAAGAACGCGACGTGGCCGAACGAGATGTAGCCGGTGTACCCGCTGAGAAGGTTCCAGCTACTGGCCAGCGTGACGAACATGAGCGTCGTGAATATCAGGCCCGTGATGTACGTGTTCTCGATGGCGAAGGGAAGCGCCGCCAGCACGAGTACGAGGATTGCGGCGATTCCGAAGGCGTATCGGTCCCACTCGTGGACGCGAACCGTCGAGAGGACGTTCATACCCGAGCACCTCCGAACACGCCGGTCGGTTTGATGAACATGGTAAGGATCAGGATTGCCATCAGAACCAGGTTTCGAGCGCTGGGGCCGAGCACCGCGCCGCTTACCGACCCGACCATGCCCAGGATGAGGGCACCGAACAGCGCTCCGGTGAAGCTACCCATGCCGCCGAAGACGATGACGAGGAAGCCGAAGATCAGGTAGCCGAACCCGGTATCTATCGAGACGGTGTAGACCATCCCGATCATCGCCCCCGCGATGGCTGCGAGGACGGCCGAGAGACCGAACGCGACGTAGTAGACGCGATTTCGGTCGATGCCGGCTGCCTGTGCTAATCGGGGGTTCTGGACGGTCCCGCGCATCGCTCGCCCGAACTCCGTCCTCGTCATCAGGTAATAGAGCGCGAGCATCGCGACGCCGGCAAGCGCGAGCGCGTAGACCTGTGCGTAGGTGATGTTGACACCGAGAATCGTGAACGTCTGGTCGAGGGGCGCCGTCTGCAGGCTCCGAGGATCGACGCCGAAGACGGCCCGCGCGACGTTGTTCAGGAACAGGAACAGCCCGAACGTGGCCAAAAGCGAGATGAGTTCGGGGTTGTCCGACTCCAGTATCCGGTTGATGACGAGATACTGAATCAACACACCCGCGAGGAAGAACACTGGAAGCAGGAGTATGATTCCGATCGCGGGATGGATGCCGAACGTCTCGTTGAGGAGCAACGTCCCGAAGGCACCGAACACGATGAACTCGCCGTGTGCCATGTTGATGACGCGCATCACGCCGAAAATGATGTTCAATCCCAGTGCGACGAGCGCCCAGAGGGCGCCCAAAATCAGGCCACCGGTGATTATCTGTACGGCTGCTGAGGCATCGATACCGGCCAACATCGCTTGCATTGTGAGGCCCATTTTTTATTGAGGCGAACTGTTCCGGTCACCCCACTCCGGCGTCGGTAGCCAGACGTCACCCGTCGCGAAGTTTTCGGGGTACAGCAGCGTCATCTCCTGGTCCTGCCATTGCCGGACCGCCTCGTTCTTGTACTGGTGGAGGTTCCAACCGGTCTCGTGGAACTGGGTGCGGCCGAGCGTCGTCTCTATGTCGGTCTCCGCGATGGCCTGATTCACGTCGTCGGCGTTCGTCGAGCCCGCCTCTTCGAGGGCGTTTTCGTACACCATGCCCGCGGCGGTGGCGTAGGAAAGCGGCATCTCCGCCATCGCGTCCTGCCGCTCGTTCCACATCTCGACGTACGTGTCGACCCGGTTGTAGTCGTAGCGGCGGTCCCACCACGCGCCGTTGAACATGTAATCGACCTGCTCGCCGAGCGTGTCGACGATGACCGTCTGGGAACTGTAGTTCTGATAGTGGATGTCGACGTTCAGATCCGCCTGCTGGGCCTGTTCGGCGAACCGCGCCTCGTCGGCGGGGAACCCGGACAGACAGAGGATGTCGGGGTCGGCGCTCCGAATGCCGCTGATGATGTTCGAGAAGTCCTGCAGGTCAAGCGGGTACTCCTCTTCGTAGGCGATTTCGAAGCCTGCCCCTTCGAGGTTGTCTATGAACGACTGACCCAGCGTGCTCGTGTAGGCGGCCTCGGCCCGGAGCGCCGCCACCGTCGACGGTTCCTCCATGTCGTGTGCGCCCCAGTCGACCGACGAAAGGAAGTTCGGGAACGATTTCCCGTACTCGTTCGTCTTGCTGAGCGTCGAGTAGTAGTATTCGAGGTCCCGGTCGAAAATCGCGGGATCGGACGACGCCCCGCTCACCATCGGAATCTGCTGTTGCTGTGAGACGACCGACGCCGAGTAGTTCGTCGGACTCCCGTAGGGGCCGAACAGGAAGTCGACGCCGTCCTGTGAGGCGAGTCGGTTCGCCAACTCCCGCGCTCGGTCGGGGCTGCTTTCGTCGTCGTAATGGGTGAGTTCGACGTCCCGGTCGAGGATACCGCCGTTGTCGTTGACGTGGTCCCGCCAGATCTGGAACCCGGTGTGGTACTGTTGGCCGAGTACCGCGCTCGATCCCGAGAGCGACGCCGTGTATCCGAACGTTAGTGGGCCGCTTTCGCCACCGCCGTCACCGAGACAGCCGGCCGCCGAAGCGAGGCCGACTGCACCGACGGAACCTTTCAGGAACGTACGCCGATCAACGTGGCTAGTCTGGTGCCTCTCAGGCATGATAGGGAACACATAACATGGAAACTTATACCCTTCGGTGGTTTCTATAAACGAAGCTACACGTAAACCGGGTGAATCGGCCTGTTTCCGCTACTGGTAGTAATCCCGTTTTTCTTCGGACAACTCGAACTTCTGAATCTTTCCGGTCGTGGTCTTCGGGAGTTCCTCCACGAACTCGATTGATTTGGGGGTCTCGAACCCGGCGAGGTTCTCGCTGCTGTATTCGAGGACGGCCTCTTCGCTGGCCTCGGATTCCGAACGGGGCACGACGAAGGCCGTCACGGCCTCGCCCCATCTGTCGTGGGGCAAGCCGACGATTGCCACCTCGGCGACGTCCGGGTGGTCCAGGAGTACTGATTCGACCTTCTGGGTCGAGACGTTCTCGCCGCCGCTCTTTATCATGTCCTTCTTGCGGTCGACGAACTTCAGGAGGTGGTCCTCGTCGAAGTAGCCCATATCGCCCGAATGGAACCAGCCGTACTCGAAGGCCCGTTCGGTCTCGGACTGGTTCTTGAGATACCCTTCCATGACGTTCGGGCCCCGGTAGACGATTTCGCCGACCTCCCCCTGCGGGAGGAGGTTGCCCTCCTCGTCCATGATGGCGACGTCGGTGTTGGCGTTACCGGTGCCCCAGTAGTTGCCCTCCTTTTCGAGTTGCCACTCGGGTTGGTAGATGACCGTCGGCGGGTAGGCCTCGGTCTGGCCGCTCCCGAGCGCGAAGTCCGCGTCGAACGTCTCGATGCACTGTTTCAGCGTTTCGTTGCCCATCGGCGTCATCGCGTACAGACAGAACCGAAGCGTCGAGAGGTCCCGCTCCTCGATGTCGTCACGGGCCAGTAGGCCTTCGTACATGACGGGCAACAGGAACGACCACGAGAGGTCCCGCTCCTCGACGTCGCCCAAGAACTGGTCCGGGTCGAAATCCCGACGAATGACCGTGGTCGCCGAGACGTGCATGGCCCCTTTGACCATCGTGAGTTGGGCACAGTGGAAAAGCGGCATCACGCTCCCCATCACGTCGTGACGCGTCAGGTCGGCGTTCGCGACCACGTTGAGCGAACCGGTATGAATCGTCTTGTGACTGTGGAGGACGCCTTTGGGCATCGACGTCGTCCCGCTCGTGTACATGATCTGTGCCAGGTCCGAGTCCTCGATTTCGACGCCCTGCTCCGAGTCGTCGTGGCCCGCCGTGAACGCGCGGAACGACTGGGCGGGGACGTCGTCACCACCCCACTCGAAGGCCGCGACCGTCTCCATCTCACGGCCTTCGAGAAGCGGTGCCGTCTTCTCGTAGAAGACGTCGTCGACCAGGAGCGCGTCGGCCTCCGAATGGTCGAACTCGTAGGCGATGTCGTCGGCCGTGATTTCAGGGTTGATGAACACCGGGACGATGCCGGCCTTGAGCGCGCCGAAGTAGGCTTCGAGGAACTGCAGGGAGTTGCCGGCGACGACGGCGATTCGGGATCCCTTCTCGTAGCCGGCTTCGAGCAACGCGTTCGCGGCGCGGTTGGCCCGGCGGTCGAACTCCAAGAACGTGACCTGCTCGTCCTTCTCGGGGACGATGAACCCCGGCTTTTCCGGCGACCGGTTGCCGGCCCGACGGGCGATATCACCCGCAGCGATGCGTCCGATTTCGTTGGCACGCTCGACATCGATAGCCGTTTCACTGGCTTCCAGAGACATGGTAGCCGATTACAAACAGGGAATAATAAGAGTATGCCCGAACGTACAGCCGACCGTTCGGATAGTTGAGATAAGCTTTATCCGGTGAATGGACCGACGTAGAGTGAATTGGAATACCTACAATGTTCGAGTTAACCCAGCAACAGCGTGCAGTCCGGAAGACTGCACGGGAGTTCGCCGAAAGCGAAGTCGAACCGGTCGCCCGTGAAGCCGAAGAAACCGAGGAGTGGCCCCGCGAGGTGTGGGAGGCGGCCGTAGAGGCCGACCTCGTCGGCGTCGAAATCCCCGAGGCCTACGGCGGCCCCGGCATGGAGATGGTCGAGAGCGCCCTCGTGAGCGAGGAACTCGCCCGCGTCGACGCCGGGATGTGTGCCGCCCTCGGCACCTCATTCGGCTCGCGTATGATAGCCGAATACGGCACCGAAGAACAGAAGGACCGCATCCTCCGTGGCATCTGCTCGGGGGAGCTTATCGGTGCCCTCGCCAACACCGAACCGGCACACGGCAGCGACGCCGCCAGTATCGAGACCACCGCCGAGAAGGACGGCGACGAATACGTCATCGACGGCGTCAAGACGTTCATTACTCACGGCACCATCGCCGATTACGCCGTGACGACGGCACGGACCGGCGGCGACGGCCACGGCGGCATCTCGGCGTTCATCGTCGAAACCGACCGCGACGGCTTCGAGGTCGAATCCGAGATTCACAAGATGGGCTGGAACGCGAGCGAGACGGCTCAACTCCGGTTCGATAACGTCCGCGTTCCCGAGGAGAACCTCATCGGTCAGGAGAACCACGGCTTCTACCAGCTCATGGATTTCTTCGAACAGGAGCGGGTCGGCATCGCCGCCCAGTCGCTCGGCATCGCACAGGGGTGTCTCGAACACTCCCTGAAGTACGTGCGCGAACGCGAGCAGTTCGGCCAGGAAATCGGCAAGTTCCAGGCCGTCCGCCACAAGGTCGCGGATATGGCCGTGAAAGTCGAAGCGGCCCGCCGACTCACCTACGACGCCGCCGCCAAAATCGATGCCGGCGAGGACCCGACGAAACTCGCCAGCATGGCGAAACTCTACGCCAGCGAAATCGCCGAAGAGGTCGCCAGCGACGCCGTCCAACTCCACGGTGGCAACGGCTACACGCGGGATTACCCGGTCGAACGACAGTTCCGCCACACCAAAATCTATCAGGTCGGCGAAGGCACCAGCGAGATTCAGCGAAACATCATCGCCGACGAACTCCTCGAAGACTAGCGACGACAGCAGTCCGCGATTCAGGATTCACTCCAGCGCAAGAAGCGTATCACCCATATCGACGCTGTCGCCCGACGAGACGGCGACGTGTGTCACCGTCCCGCCGGAGGGAGCCACGACATCGTTTTCCATTTTCATCGCTTCTAACACACAGATTACGTCGCCGGACGCCACCTCGTCGCCTTCCTCGACGTTGACTTCGAGGATGGTTCCCTGCATCTCGGCGGTTACCTGTTGGCCCTCCAGCGTGGCGGCCTGGTCGCCGCCCGACCCGCCCGAAGCGCTCGTCGTCCCGCCGCCGGCACCGCCGCCACCGGCCGCCTGCTGGCCGGCACCGTTCGTCGGCAGGCCGGGATTTTCGAGTTTCACGTCGAAGCGCTTGCCGTCGACCTCGATGGTCAACTCCTGGGTCGTCGTCCCGTCGCCGCCGCTTGCTGCCGCCTCACCGTCGGTGCCCCACTTTGCTTGGGCCTCCTCGATTCGCTCAGTATCGAGGTCCTCGTCGAGGTACTTGGTGTGGTGTGTCCCGTCGACGAACGGCCCGTCGGTCAACATCAGCCGGTGGAAGGGGATGATGGTCGGGATGCCCTCGATGTCGTACTCGGCGAGGGCACGCCGCGAGCGGGCGAGACACTCCTCGCGGTCGGACCCGTGGACGATGAGTTTCGCGACCATCGAGTCGTAGTCGGTAACGAGGTCATCGCCCTGTCGGAGGGCGTCGTCCATTCGGACGCCGATACCGCCCGGCGGGTCGTAGGTTTCGAGTGTGCCACCCGTTGCGGGCGCGAAGTCCTCGGCGGCGTTTTCGGCGTTGATGCGGAACTCCATCGCGTGGCCGTCGAACGCGACGTCGGATTGGGCGAAGCCGATTTCGTCGCCGGCCGCCACTCTCAATTGCCATTTGACGATATCGATGCCCGTTATCTCCTCGGTGACGGTATGTTCGACCTGAATGCGGGTGTTGACTTCGAGGAAGTAGAAATCCGTGTCGTCGTCCAGTCGTTCGCCGGGGGCGCGGTCGGGGTCTTCCTCGACGAGGAACTCGACGGTCCCGGCGTTGTAATAGCCGGCGGCGTCGACACCCCGGCGAGCCGCCTCCAGAATCTCTTCGCGCAGTCCCTCGGAAAGAGCGGATGAGGGGCCTTCCTCGATGACCTTCTGGTGGCGGCGTTGCAGCGAGCAGTCACGCTCGCCGAGGTGGCGGACGTTGCCGTGTTCGTCGGCGATGACCTGAACCTCGATGTGTCGGGGGTTCTCGATATACCGCTCCAGATAGACCGAATCGTTGTCGAAGTAGGCTTCGCCCTCGCGTTTGGCGCTTTCCAGTTGTTCCTCGATTTCGCTTTCCTCGCGGACGATTTTCATCCCGCGGCCGCCACCGCCGCCTTCGGCCTTGATGGCGATGGGATAGCCGTGTTCCTCGGCGAAGGTCCGGACTGCGTCCGGTTCCTCGATTGGGTCGGTCCCCGGGACGATGGGAACGTCGGCGTCGCTCATCACGGCGCGGGCTTTGGTCTTCTCGCCGAGTTGCTCCATCGCGTCGCTGGAGGGGCCGACCCAGACCACGCCGTCGGTCGATTCGACCTTCCCGGCGAACTCGGCGTTCTCCGCGAGGAAGCCGTAGCCGGGGTGGATGGCGTCAGCGCCGGCCTGTTTGGCGGTCTCGATAATCGCCTCGTGGTCGAGATACGAGTCGGCCGCACGGGCGGGGCCGACGTTGTAGGCTTCGTCGGCAAAGCGGACGTGGCCGCCGTGTTTGTCGGCCTCCGAGTACACCGCGACTGTCCCGATTCCCAGATCCTTACAGGCTCGTATTACCCGCACTGCAATCTCTCCACGGTTCGCTACGAGTACCTTATCGAACATTCACTCGTACAACTGCGCCCATCTCCCAAATAAATTACCCACCGAGAACTGACGGTCCGAGCGGAATACCGAAAACGCGGTTTCAGCCGTCTTCTACGTCGGAAATCACAGGAACCCGCCGTCGATTTTCAGTGCACGGCCGGTGATGAACGAGGCGTCATCGCTCGCGAGAAACGCGACGCCAGCGGCCACTTCCTCGGGGTCGCCGAGCCGCGAGACCGCGCTCCGACGGCGCATCCCCTCGGCTTGCTTTTCGCTGTACCATTCCTCCAGCATCGGCGTCTCGATGGCGCCGGGACAGACCGCCGTCACGCGTATATCGTACTCACCGAACTCCTGAGCGATGCTCTTGGTGAAATGCAGGACGGCGGCTTTGGTCATCGCGTACGTCGTAAACGAGGCGGGAAGCCACCCGGCCAGCGACGACGTGTTGACGATGGCGCCACCGCCGGAGGCACGCATTATCGGCAGCACCGCTCGACACCCGTTCCAGACGCCGTTGAGGTTGACGTCGACGAGTTTGTCGCGGTGGGCTTCGTCCGTCTCTTCCAGAGACCGCCGCTCGCCGATGCCCGCGTTGTTGAACAGGACGTCGATGCCATCGTACGTCTCGCCGACCGCGTTCAGGACCGACTCGACGGCCTCGTAGGACCGAACGTCCAACTCGCGGAACTCCGCCGTCCCGCCGGTATCCTCGATTTCGTCGGCCACCGCCTGACCGCCGTCGGTGTCGACGTCCGTAACGACGACCGTAGAGCCCTCTTCAGCGAAGCGTTTCGCCGTCGCCGCACCGATGCCCGATGCGCCGCCGGTCAGCACCACTGTCTTGTCTTCGAGTCCGCGCATGGTATGGCTCGGCGTGGCACTCCTAAATAACTACGGCCCGGCCGAATCGGCGGAAAGTATAACTGGTGGCTCCCGGCAGGGTATTCGTATGGGAGAGAGTGCCACGAGTAGCGGTGAGCGTCTGGACGCGTATTACTTCCACGAGGAGGACTGGGAGAGCTACGAGGCCCTCTACGAGGCCTTCGAATGGGAGATCCCGGAACGGTTCAACATCGCGACGTACGTCTGTGACCGCTGGGCCGACGACGAAGACCGGACGGCGATTTACTACGAGAACGAAGCGGGCGAGACCGACGAGTACACCTTCGGCCAACTGCGCGACGAGGCGAACCAGTTGGCGAACTACCTCCGCTCGCAGGGCGTCGAGCGGGGCGACCGCATCGGCGTGAATCTGCCACAGAAGCCGGCAACCGCCGTCGCACACCTCGCCTGCTGGAAACTCGGCGCGGTTTCCGTCCCGCTGAGCGTGAAGTTCGGCCCGGAGGCCCTGTCATACCGGCTCGACGACGCCGGCGCCGTCGCCTGCATCGTCGACGACGTGAACGTCGATACCCTCCGGGAGGTCCGCTCGGACGTCGACTCGCTGCGGACGGTACTGACCGTCGACACCGACCCCGAGAGCGACGAAGCGGACTTGGCGGCCGCCATCGCGAACCAACCGACGGCCTTCGAGACGGCCGACACGAAGGCCGAGGACCCGGCAATCATCATCTACACCTCGGGGACGACCGGCGCGCCGAAGGGCGTCCTGCACGCTCACCGGTTCTTCCTCGGTCACCTGCCGCTGTTCCTCTCGGACTTCTGTAACGTCGCCATGTCCGAGGACGACGTCTTCTGGCTGCCTTCCGAGTGGTCGTGGATCGCCGCCTTCGACATCGTGTTTCCGGCGTGGTTCTACGGCAAGCCCACCTTGGCCTACGAAGCCGACGGGTTCGACCCGGAGGCCGCCTTCGACCTCATCGACCGATACGACGTGACCGTGACGTTCGTCCCACCGACCGCACTCCGGATGATGAAGGGCGTCGACGACCCCGAACGGTACGATGTCTCGTCCCTGCGGGTCATCGCCTCCGGGGGCGAGGCACTGGACCGGGACACCTTCGAGTGGGCCTTCGAGACGTTCGGCGACGACGTCGCGGTCCACGAGGGGTACGGCCAGACGGAGGCGAACATGCTCATCGCCAACTGTACCGCGCTGATGGACTACAAGGTCGGCAAACTGGGGCGTCCGGGTCCGGGCCACGAGATAGCCATCCTCGACCCCGAGACCGCCGAACCGACGGTTCCGACGGGCGAGGTCGGCGAAATCGGCGTCAGGTACGCCGACGACCCAGTCTGCTTCCTCGAATACTGGAACAAGCCGGAGAAAACCGACGCCAAAGTTCGGAACGGCTGGCTCCTCACGGGCGACCTCGGCCGTGTCGACGAGGACGGCTACTACGAGTTCGAGAGCCGGAAGGACGACGTCATCATCTCGGCGGGCTACCGCATCAGCCCCGAGGAAATCGAGGAAACCCTCGCCGGGCATCCGGCCGTATCTCAGGCGGGCGTCGTCGGCGTCCCCGACGAGGAACGCGGGGAGGTACCGAAGGGGTTCATCGAACTGGCCGCCGACTACGAGGAGACGGACGAACTGCTGGCCGAACTGCAGGAGTACGTCAAATCACAGCTCGCACGCTACGAATACCCCCGTGATATCGTCGTCCAGGAGGCGCTTCCCAAGACCACGACGGGAAAGGTCAAGCGGAGTGAACTGGAGGACGACCAATGAGCCGGCCTATCGCTCGCCCCGACGAGCGAGAAACGGTCGCGAACCGCGGCACCGCGTGGCGTCCGGACGACGAACCCGTGTCCGCGATGGAGGGTATGACATGGAGGTAGTTACCCTCCCCAAACTCGGCATCAGCGACGAGGGCGAACTCCTCGCGTGGGAGGTCGAAATCGGGGAGTCGGTCGACGAAGGCGATCTCCTCGCGACCTTCGAGTCCGACAAGGCCTCCGCCGAGGTGACGGCGACTGCGAGCGGCGTCCTCCTCGAAACGTACCTCGACGAGGGCGACGTCATCCCGATAGAACCCGGCCGTCCCATCGCCGTCATCGGCGACCCCGACGACCAACCACCGAGCTACGACGAGGTCGCCGACGGCGAACCGTCGGCCGCATCCGACGGAGACGAGGATGCCGCGACCGAGGAAACCACAACCGACGACGACTCCTCGGGAGGCGACACGCCGTCCGAAGACGTCAAAGCCACACCTAGAGCCAAGAAATACGCCGAAGAGGAAGGCGTCACCCTCGGCGCTGTCGAAGGGACCGGGCCGCAGGGAGCCATCACCGAGGACGACGTCATCGCCTATCAGGAGGCACAAGCGGGGGCTGACGGACCAACGGCCGATGACGGGGCCGAGGCCGACGACGAAAGTGACGACGAAGCGGAACCGGAAGGAGCCACGGAAGCCGAGTCGACCGAGGACGACGAAACCGGCCCGACGGTCACCGAACGACGCGAACTGAGCAGGACACGGCGGACGATAGCCGAACGATTGTCGAAGAGCGCTCGCGAGAAGCCACACGTGATGGGGACCCGCGAAATCTCCATCGAGCAGGCCGAGCAGTTGCGGGAGCGTCTGAACGAGACCGGCAAGCACGACGTGTCGCTGAACGACCTCATCCTGTTGGCGGTCGCCAGAACGCTGGAGGACATGCCGGCGTTCAACGCGTGGTACCGGGACGAGGCCCACGAGCTGCTGTCGGAGGTGAACGTCGGCTACGCGGTCGATACGCCGAACGGGCTCATCGTTCCGGTCCTCGAAGACCTTCAGGCGAAAGACGTCGTAGAAATCGGTACGGAACGGCGAACCAAGGTCGAGCGCGTTCGCAACGACGAACACACGCCCGAGGACCTCAGCGGCGGGACGTTCACGGTGACGAACGTCGGGTCGCTGGGCATCGACGTTTCGTATTCCATCATCAACCCCCCGCAGGTCGCCATCCTCGCCATCGGCCGGCGCAAGCCGGTCGCCTTCGAGCGTGACGGCGAGGTGGAATTCGAGCGGGCGATTACGTTCAGCCTCACGATAGACCACCGGGTCCTCGACGGCGCCGACTCCGGGCGGTTCCTCGAACGCCTCGACGAATACCTTCGGCACCCCTACCAGCTACTGACGGAGTTGGCGGGCACGTAACTCCGCCGTCCCTCAGAACGTCCGCCGAATCGCTGCCAGTATTTCTTCGGTGTCCGGGATTACCTCGTCCTCCAGCGGCGGGCTGAACGGAATCGGCGTGTCCTCGACGCCGACCGTCTGCGGCGGGGCGTCGAAACTGAAGAAGTCGTTCGAGACGACTTCGCTTACGATGTATCCCTGCGTCCCGTAGCGGAGCGGCGTCTCGTCGACGGCGACCAGTCGGCCGGTTTTGCGGACGCTCTCGCGAATCGTCTCCGTATCCAGCGGCGCGAACGTCCGGGGATTGACGACTTCGACGTCGATGTCCCCGGCGAGTTGCTCGGCCGCCTCCATCGCCCGATGGAACATCTGTTGGGTCGCGACGACGGTAACGTCCTCGCCGGTCCGTTCGACGGCCGCCTCGCCGAGCGGGAGGGTGTACTCCTCGTCTGGCACCTCGCCTTTCTTGCCCATGAGGTTCTTGTGCGGGAGGAAAAAGACGGGATTGTCGTCCCGAATGGCGCTTTTGAGCAGTCCCTTGGCGTCGTAGGGAGTGCTTGCGGTGACGACGACGAAGCCCGGTTGGTTGCCCATCCACGCGTGGACGCTCTGTGAGTGTTGGGCGCCCGAGCGGATGCCCGCTCCCGAGGGGGCGAGGACGGTCATCGGGAGGGTGAACTGGCCGCCACTGATGTAGCCCATCTTGGGAATCTGATTGACCATCTCGTCGCCGGCAGTCGCAGCGAAGTCCGCGAACTGCAGTTCGGCCACGGGACGCATCCCACCGACCGCCGCGCCGAGAGCGTGACCGGTGATGCCGATTTCCGACAGCGGCGTATCACGGACTCGCTTGTCGCCGTACTTCTCCTGAAGCCCTTGCGTCTCGCCGAAGTTCCCGCCGAAGTCGCCCACGTCCTCGCCGACGACGTAGACCCGTTCGTCCCGCTGCAGTTCCTCGTCGAGCGCCTCGCGGAGGGCCTCGGTGATGGATTTCTCCGTCATCGGTCGCCCCCCTCCTGTCCGTAGAGTGGCTCCTCGTAGATGTCATCGTATGCCACCTCGGAGTCCGGGAAATCGCTTTCCTGTGCGAACTCGACCGCCTCTCTCGCCTTAGCCTCGAACTCGGCGTATCTATCGTCGTATTCGGCGGCGGTGATGTGGCCGGCTTCTATCAGTCGGTCACGGAACGACGTTAGCGGGTCGGCCTCGCTGGCGTCGGCGTCCGTCTCGGTTCGGTACTGCTGTTTGTCCCCCTCGAAGTGGCCGCGCATCCGGGTCACGCGGCTCTCGATTACCGTCGGCCCGCCGCCGGAACGCGCCCGGTCGACGGCCGCCGAAACCGCCTCGTGGACGGCGACCGGGTCCGACCCATCGACCGATTCCGTGGGCATATCGAGTGGCTCCCCGTAGTCAGATAGCTGCTCTATCGGGAGGTTCTCGGCGTCGTAGGAGATGGCGAACTCGTTGTTCTCGATGACGTAGACGACAGGGAGGTCCCACGTGGCTGCGAACACGAGCGCCGTGTGGAACGAGCCCCGTGAGGTGCCACCGTCGCCAATCGTCGAGACGACGACGTTGCCCGTCTCCCGCATCTGCTGTGCGAGGGCGATGCCCGCCGCCGGGTTCTGTCCGGACCCGATGGTGGCAGCGTGACCGTAGAGGTGCCGGTCGTAATCGGCCAGATGCATCGACCCGCCTTTGCCCCGGTTCGGTCCGGTTTCCTTCCCGTATATCTCGGCCATCGCCTCCGGCATCGGGACGCCCTTGACGAGGTACTGGCCGTGGAGTCGTGACCCGCCGACGGCGAGCCAGTCGTCCGGTGCCATCGCGACGCCCATCCCGGCGTGGGACGCCTCGTGGCCGTGACAGAGATGGAGGAATCCCGGAACGTCGCCTTCCCTGAACTGTTCGAGCGCCGCGTCGTCGAAGGCGCGAATCCGCATCATCTCGTCGAGGAGCACGTCGGCCGTCTCTCTCGGCAGGTCGTCTACGTCTGGGTTCGACTCGCTAACCATGAACAGTACTGTGTCCCCTTCGACCGATTATAAATGTGTGCCTCGGTGTCACCCAACACCTCCAGACTACCATCGCGACTGGCAACGACGGCCCCACCAGCCACGAGGTGTGTTCTCGGGGCGCACTTATTTGAGGTGGCACCCGAAACAGCCGTGTATGCGTGCAGCAGTCTACCACGGCCAACGAGACGTGCGAGTCGAGGACGTCGACCCCCGACCGGTCGGCCCGGACGACGTGGAAATCGAAGTCGCCTACTGCGGTATCTGTGGGTCGGACGTCCACGAGTACGCCGCCGGCCCTATCGCCATCCCGGACGAAAATCCCCATCCGCTCACCGACGAGACGCTGCCGCTGACGCTGGGCCACGAGTTCAGCGGGACGGTCCGAGAGGTGGGTGAGGCCGTCGACGACGTCGCGGTCGGTGACCGCGTCACCGTCAACCCGGCCATCTGGTGTGGCGACTGTCGGTTCTGTCAGGAGGGCGATTACCATCGCTGCGTTGCTGGCGGGAGTATCGGGCTCGCCGGATGGGGTGGTGGACTCGCCGAACGAGCCGTCGTCCCTGCCACACAGGTCGTCCCCGTTCCCGACGACGTCGGCCTCGATTACGCCGCGCTCGCCGAACCCTATGCCGTCGCGCTGCACGCCGTCCGTCGGTCGAGCCTCCAGTCCGGCGACGACTGTGTCGTCTTCGGTGCGGGGCCAATCGGACTCGGTATCGCCCAGACCAGTCGGCTCGCAGGGGCGCGGCGTGTCTACGTGAGCGAACCGCAGGACGGACGCCGGGCCGTCGCTGACGAACTCGGGATGGAAGCGATAGACCCGACCGAAGACGACCCCGTGCGGCTGGTATCGAGCGAAACGGACGGCGGTGCCGACGTGGCCTACGAAGCGGCGGGCGTCGAACCCGCCCTCGAAGCCGCACTCCGGACCACCGTTCGCGGCGGCGAGGTACTGTTGGTCAGCGTCTTCGAGGAGGAAGCGACGATTCAGCCGAACTACCTGATGATGGCCGAACGGTCCATCGTCGGCTCTATCGCCTACCGGACCGGACCACGGGCCGCCGACTACGAGTTCGCGGCCGTCTTGGAGGCAATCGCCGACGGGCGACTGGACCCCGAACCGCTCGTCACGAAACGCATCGGCCTCGACGACGTGGTTAAAGACGGTTTCGACGCGCTCACCGACCCCGACGAACAGGTGAAGATACTCGTTTCGCCCTGAGCCCTACGTCGTTCCTCGTTTTCCTACCTCACCGCTGCTACGGTGTACTCCGAGCACTGACCCCTCGGACCTGACCCGTCATTATTTAACGTGGTACGTGCTTACATCCGCACGTCAATGCACCTAGTCGACTATCCCGAGTCCGACCGGGCGAACGAACTCGCTCGGAAGACACGGGACCTGATGGATGAGGTAATCCTGCCGTTCGAGCGAGACCTCGGCCCCGGTGAGGCGATATCGGATTCCGAACTGGAATCGCTCCGTGAGGCCGCCAAGGACTACGGCGTCTACTGCCCCCAGATGCCGGAGGAGTACGGTGGGATGGGCGAATCGTTCCGGGATTCGCTGGCCGTCTTCGAGGAGGCCGGCCAGTCGCTGTTGGGGCCGCCGGCCCTTCGGGTCGATGCGCCCGACGAGGGCAACATGCACACCATCGAACTCGCGGGGACGGAGGCCCAGAAGGAGCGGTGGTTACCGCCACTAATCGAAGGCGAGGCGAAGTCCGCCTTCTCGATGACCGAACCGGCACCCGGCGGCGGGTCGGACCCGAAGATGATCAAGACGACCGCCGAGAAGGACGGCGACGAGTGGGTCATCGACGGCCACAAGTGGTGGACATCGAACGGCTACGAGGCCGACGTGTTCCTCGTGATGGCCCGCACCGATCAGGATGCTCACCCCTACGAGGGCTGTTCGATATTC
The DNA here is from genome assembly GCF_013391085.1 of Natronomonas halophila. NCBI lineage: Archaea > Methanobacteriati > Methanobacteriota > Halobacteria > Halobacteriales > Natronomonadaceae > Natronomonas > Natronomonas halophila. The sequence goes on from NZ_CP058334.1 coordinate 96,416, forward strand.
CTCGTCCCCGCCGAGGCAGACGGGCTCGAACTCGTCCGCGACGTGCCCTCGATGGACAGTTCGATGCTGGAGGTAAGCCACGCGGAGGTGCGATACGACGGCGTTCGCGTCCCCGAGGAGAACATCCTCGGCGCGGAAAACGAAGGGTTCCAGATTGCTCAGCGCCGACTCGGGCCGGCGCGGCTGACTCACTGTATGCGCTTCTGTGGGATGGCCGACCGCGCGCTCGCCATCGCTCGGGCGTATATGCAGCATCGGGACGCCTTCGGGTCTTCGCTGGCCGACAAGCAGTCCCTTCGGCACAAAATCGCCGAGCAGGAACTCGCGTTGCATACCACTCGGACGACAACCCGTGATGCCGCACGGCGCATAAGCGAGGGCCATCAGGCCCGCATCCCCGTTGCGATGTGTAAGGTCAAAGCCGCACGGATGGTCCAGGAGGCCGTCGACCTCGCCATCCAGTGTTGTGGCGGCGCCGGCCTCTCCCGGGACCTCCCGCTCGTCGATTTCTACGAGGGACTTCGCTTCTTCCGCATCGGCGACGGCGCCGACGAGGTCCACCTCCGGTCGATTGCCCGCGAGGCCTTCGAGGACGAACACGTCGCCGACGCCGACCTCGCGAACCTACCGGAGTTCTGACCGGGCCGCACCGTCGTTCTCGTTTTCGTTCCTACCGCGGGTCTTCGAGCGCCGCGAGCGCCTCGGGGTTCTCGATGCTGCTCATATCGCCCAGTTCCTCGCCGGTGTAGATTGCCTCGACCGCACGGCGGATGATTTTGCCCGACTGCGTTTTTGGGAACTCGTCGACGAAGAGCACCTCGCGAGGCCGGAACGGTTTGCCGAGTTCCTCGCCGACCATCTCGCGGACCTCCTCGCGGAACGCGGTCGTCTCCTCGATACCTTCCTCGACGATGACGTACAACACCACTGCGGTCCCGGTCGTGTCGTCGGGCGCCCCCACTGCGGCGGCCTGATTGACGCCGTCGTGTTCCATCGCCGCGCCCTCGACTTCCGCGGGGCCGACCTTCCGGCCGGCGACGTTCAGGGCGTCGTCCGCACGGCCGTGCAGGAACCAGAAACCGTCCTCGTCCTTCTGGGCCCAGTCGCCGTGGTCCCACATCGGCGGGTCCTCGAACCGCGCCCAGTATTCGTCGAGATAGCGCTCGTCACCGCTCCACAGCGATTTGGTCATCGACGGACAGGAGTCGCGGGCGACCAGATAGCCACGCTCGTTGTCCTCCTTGATGGATGCGCCGGTCGCATCGACGATGTCGATGTCCATCCCGAGGCCGGGGCCGCCGAGCGTACACGGCTTCAGCGACTGGATGGGCATCGGCATCAGGAAACAGCCCATGATTTCGGTGCCGCCGGAGATGTTGATAATAGGCGTGTCGCCCCCGCCGACGTTTTCGTAGAACCACATCCAGGATTCGGGGTCCCACGGTTCGCCCGTCGACCCGAGCAGTCGAAGCGACGAGAGGTCGTGGCCCTCGACCCACTCGTCGCCCTGCTTGCGGAGCGCCCGGATGGCGGTCGGCGAGATACCGAACTGCGTGACGTCGTGGCGGTCGATCATCTCCCAAAACCGGTCCGGTTGCGGGTAGTCGGGTGCCCCCTCGTACATGACGATAGTGCCGCCAAAGGCGTGATTGCCGATGAGCGTCCACGGCCCCATCATCCAGCCGATGTCCGACACCCAAAAGAAACGGTCCGACGGCTTGAGGTCGAAGCCGAAATACACCTCCTTGGCCGCCTGCATGAGCGCGCCAGCGTGGGTGTGGACGATACCCTTCGGCTTCCCCGTCGTTCCCGACGAGTAGAGGAGCATCGACTCCTGGTCGCTCGGGAGGGACTTGGTCTCGTAGTCGTCGTCGGCCTCGGCGACGGTATCGGCCCACCACTCGTCGCGGCCGTCGGTCATGGGCACCGAGAGGTCGGAGTCGGCAGCGCTGGCGCCGAGCCGGTCGAAGACGATCACCGATTCAACGTCCGTGTCGGCTTGTGCGATGGCCTCGTCTGCGGACGATTTGAGCGTCACGGGGTCGCCCCGACGAAGGAAGCCGTCGCCGGTAAAGAGGACGTCCACCGCGGGGTCCTCGATGCGAGTAGCAGTCGCGTCGACCCCGAACCCGGAGAAGATCGGCACGGCGATAGCGCCGACCTTGAAACACCCATAGAGGATGGCCGTAACTTCCGGCACCATCGGCATGTAGAGGCCGACGGTATCGCCGGTCCCTACGCCGCGGGCTTCGAGGGCGTTGGCGACCTGATTGGCCTGTCGGTGTAACTCGTGGTAGGTGACTTCCCGAACCTCGCCGTCCTCGCCCTCCCAGATGCAGGCGACCTTGTTGCGGGTCTCCGAGTCCCGGGCGGCGTGACGGTCGAGGACGTTGTGAGCGGCGTTGAGTTTGCCACCCGGATACCAGTCGGAAAACTGGGGGCCGTCGGTGTCGTCCCTGACCCGGTCGTAGTCCTCGTAGAACTCGATGTCGAGGTAGTCGACGAGGTCGTCCCAGAACCAGTCGACGCCGGAGGCCTCGACGCCATCGACGTCGGTCGTCGTCCGCTCGATTAACTCCTCGTAGTCGTCGATGTCGTAGGCCTGCATGAACTCCCAGACGTTCGTCGACTCGACGAACTCACGGCTCGGCTCGTGGACTATCTCCGTGACGCTGTCTGACATAGTGTCCCACTTCGATGAAAATGGGTTCAGGTGATAATCTTTACTGTCACCGAACTCCCTCCGGATTGAGGCCATCCGGATATTCCTTGACACGCGTCGTCAGTAGCTGCTGAGCGGTCCGCTCGAATACTGCTGGCGGCGTAGGTCGGCATACCGTATAAAAGACATAATGGTTTCGGTGGTTCGACCCAACGTCGAGGCCACCGAATCGGGCGAGCGGTTAGAAATCGAACGGGAGCGGTGCGGTCAACTGGCCGCCGTCGACGGTGAAGTAGCCGCCGGTGACGTAGGCCGCGGCGGGACTCGCGAGGAACACCACGGTCGGAACGCAGTCCGCTGCCGTCCCGAAGCGCCCGGAGGGGATATCTTCGAGGAGTTCGTCGGGCAGGGACCCGCCGGTCGCGCCCTTGATTCCCTCCGTCTCGATGACGCCGGGCGCGACAGTGTTGGCTCGGATACCGTCCTCGGCCCATTCGGCGGCAATCGTCTGCATGAGGTTGTGGATACCGGCCTTACCCGCCCCGGAGTGGGCGTGGAACGGCGCGCCGCGCTCGGAGTTGGTCGCGCCCATCGCCAGGATGACGCCGCCGCCCTGCTCGCGCATGTGTTCGGCGGCCGCGAACGTACAGTAGGCGGTGCCGTCGAGAATCGTCCCGACGACCGCGCGCCACCCATTGGGAGTGAGTTCCTCGGTGGGCGTCACGAAGTTCGCACCCGCGTTGTTGACGAGGATGTCGATGCTCCCGAGTTCGTCGACGGTCGTCTCGACCATCCGTTCGACTGATTCGTACTCGCGGACGTCAACGGTCGTCGCACAGGCGTTCTGGCCTTTCTCCTCGATTTTCTCGGCGACCGGTTCGAGGTGGTCCATGTCACGACTGGCGATGGCGACGTCGGCGCCGTGGTCGGCGAACGCGAGCGCGATTTGCTCGCCGATGCCGGTGCCGCCACCGGTGATGAGCGCGACTTCCCCCCCCAGAAGGTCGTCGGTAAATATCTCGGTACTCGCCGGCGTGTCTCCAAGCCCCGCCATTATACCATCCCCAGAATTTCGCGGGCCTCGTCAGGCGTCGCGGGTTCGCGGCCGACGTTGCGCGTCATCTCGGCGGCCTTGCCGACGAGTTCGGGGTTGGTCGACATTTCGCCGTTCGGCAGGTAGAAGTTGTCTTCGAGGCCGACGCGGACGTTGCCACCCATCGAGAGGGCGGCCGACGCCAGCGGCCATTGGTCCTCGGAGATGCCGATGACCTGCCAGTTGGCGTTCTCCGGGAGTTCCCGGACCTGATTGGCGAGGTTATCGATGGTGGCCGGAATCCCGCCGAGGACGCCCATGATGAGGCTGAACTGAAGCGGGTGGTCGAGGTCGCCCGATTTCAAGAGCGGGCGCGTGTTCCCGATATGCCCCGTGTCGAAACACTCCAACTCAGGCTTGATGCCGGCCTCGTTCATCGTCTGTACGAACGTCTGAATGTCGTCGAAGGAGTTCTCGAAGACCATGTTGAACACGAAATCCTCGCGGGATTCGCTGTATTTCGCGTAGTTCATCGACCCCATGTTGAGGGCCGCGATGTCCGGCTGGACCTCCCGCAGGTACTCCAGCCGTTCCTCGACGGTCGCGTCCATCGCGCCGGTCGAGAAGTTGATCAGGATGTCCGTTCGGTCGCGGACCTCGTCGTAGATTTCCTGATAGGTGTCGGTGTCGAAGGTCTGCTCGCCGTCGTCGGTCCGTGCGTGGATGTGGGCGATTGCGGCGCCGTTCTCGCGGGCGGCAGCGGCGTCCTCGGCGATCTCCTCGGGCGTATACGGAATCGCTTCACACTGGTCCCGCGTCGTCAGCGCACCGGTTAGCGCGGCCGAGATAATCGCCTTATCCGGGTCGTTTCCTTTCGTGGATGCTTGGTTTTCGATTGTCATGGTTGGGTGGATTCATCACATCACGAGTCGGGACCACCCTCTCGGCGGAAGGGAGGGTGGACGCTCCTGATGCTTGATCTCACACGTCATGCTACGATTATGGCCGGACTACTTATGTGCTTCGTCGGTCCCACCGACGGTACACGGTGAGGGTGGACGAACCTGTTCTCACCACGATGCCCGGTGGATAATCCCCCTGACCAGTACAATTATTACCATCCGGAGAATCTGAAGTACCAGACGAAATCGGCGGGAATCATCGGCCGGTTTAGCGACCAATCAGTCAAAACAATGAAAATAGATATTGACGGCGATTTCGACGAGCGGACTGCGCGAGCGATAGTCACGGCCATCTCCCAACATTTCGGGGAGCCGATAGAATTGAAAGGCGACGAATCGTCGCCGACCGAGTCCTTCGACGAGGCGGTCATCACCGAACGGGAGGAGGCGATTCGCGATGAAATCGAGGAAATCATGTCCGGCGGTCCCGAGCGGGGCCACGAGAAAATCGAAGAGTTGGGCAAACTCTTCGTTCGGGAACGGATGGACCTCGTCTTCGACGACGTGACCTTCGAGAACGGTACGTTCGCGGGCCTCGATAACGACGACTGGACGCCGGCCGACGGCCTGATAACCGGCGTCGCCGAAATCGATGGCCGGGACGTCTACTTCTCGGCGAACGACTATACCGTAAAGGCAGGCTCAATCGGGAATCAGGGCATCGAAAAGCAGGTTCGGCTGAGCGAGCGCGCCGTCGACGCGCGTTCGCCCATCATCCGGCTCATCGACTCGACGGGCGCCCGACTCACGCCGGGCGAACGCGACGAAACCGAGTCCCACGCCGACCGCTACACCGGCGGGAAGTCCTTCTTCAATCAGTGTATCCACTCGGGACAGGTCCCACAAATCGGCATTCTCTATGGGCCGAACATCGCCGGGTCGGCGTACACGCCCGTCTTCTGTGATTTCCTGATCATGGTCGAGGGGACCTCCGGGATGGCTATCGCGTCGCCCCGAATCGTCGAGGAGATGACTGGCGAGCAGACCGACATGCAGGCACTCGGCGGCCCGGAGGTCCACGCGAAACACTCCGGGAGCGCCGACCTCGTGGTTCCCGACGAGGAGACCGCCGCCGAGAAGGCGCGACAACTCCTGAGTTATCTCCCCGACGACCACAGCGACTCGCTGCCGACGAGGCCGTCGAAACCGCCGTCGCTCAACCCCAAGAGCCTCGATAGCGTCATCCCCGACCAGCCGAACGAGGCCTACGACGTCAATCAGGTCATCAACCGGGTCGTCGACGACGGGTCGTGGCTCGAACTGAAGCCCGATTTCGCGCCGGAAATCGTCACCGGATTCGGGCGAATCGACGGCAGCCCCGTCGGTGTCGTTGCGAACCAACCGGACCACGTCTCCGGAGCTATCTTCCCGGATTCGGCCAACAAGGCCGCCGGATTCATCTGGAAGTGCGACGCCTTCGGCATCCCGCTGGTCTACCTCTGTGACACGCCGGGCTTTATGATCGGTTCACAGGTCGAAAAGGACGGCGTCCTCCAGAAAGGCCGGAAGTTCATCTACGCCACCTCGAACGCGCAGGTGCCGAAGTTCTGTGTCATCACTCGCAAGGCCTACGGCGCCGGCATCTACGCGATGGCCGGCCCCGCCTTCGAACCGGACGCCACCCTCGCACTCCCCTCCGCCGAACTCGCGGTCATGGGCCCCGACGCCGCCGTTCGTGCCGTATTCGCCAGACAGATCGATGAAATCGACGACCCCGCCGAACGGGAGGCGTTCATCGAGGAGAAAAAACAGCAATACCGCAAGGACATCCGCAAGCAGGCCTCGAACATGCAGGTCGACGAACTCGTTCCCGCCGGCGACCTCCGGGAGCAACTCGTCGGCCGACTGAACGCGCTGGATAACAAGCAGCGCACGGAGTACGACCGTAAACACGGGACGGTCCTCTTCTGAACGACACGGCGGCTTTCCTCGTGAGGTATCGGCGACGGTGGGCGAAGCGTATATGGTTCTGGCGGGGTGGCATTCGGTATGGCCTTCACAGTGTCAGCCGAACACGAAGCGGTTCGGCAAGCGATTCGCGAGTTCGGCGAAAACGAGATTCGGCCGGTGGCGAAGGAATACAACGAGACAAAGCGCTATCCTGCGGAGTTGCTCGCGGAGGCGGGGAGCTATGACTTCGTCGCCCCCAAAGTTCCCGAAGAGTACGGGGGAGCGGGCATGGACACGCTTGCGGAGTTGCTGATTACCGAGGAGCTCTGGCGGGCGGACCCCGGCGTCGGCGGCTCCATCGCCGCGGCCCGGTTCGGCACCGAGATGCTGTTGAAGTACGGCGACGAGTGGATGAAAGAAGAGTGGCTCCCGAAGATAACCGCCGGGGAGACCCCAATCGCGACGGCCATCAGCGAACCCGCACACGGTTCGAACGTCGCCGGGATGGAGACCCGCGCGGAGAAGGATGGTGACGAATACGTCATCAACGGCAGCAAGATGTGGATCACGAACGGAACCGTCGCCGACGTCTGTATCGTGATGGCCAAGACCTCCCCCGAGGACGGCAACCAAGGCATTACGGCGTTTCTGACGCCGACCGACGTCGGCGGCTACAATGCCGAGCGCATCACGAACAAACTCGGCATCGCGGCCCAGGACACCGCCGAAATCGTCCTCGATGACCTCCGAGTCCCTGCCGAGAACGTCATCGGGGACCTCGACGAGGGCTTCTACCAACTCATGGAGTTTTTCGCCCCCGCGCGGGCCGACGTCGCGGCCCAGGCGACCGGCGTCGCACAGGCCGCCCTCGATGCGGCGCTGGATTACGCGGGCGAACGCGAGCAGTTCGGCCAGCAAATCGGGGAGTTTCAGGCGATTCGACACAAACTCGCCGAGATGGCGACGGATATCGAGGCCGCCCGCTCGTTGACTTACCGGGCGGCCGGGGCACTCGAAGACGGCGAGGACCCGCTGGCCACCCGAATGGCCAGCATGGCGAAACTCTTCGCCAGCGAACACGCCGTCGACGTGACCGACGAGGCGATTCAGGTCCACGGCGGGGCCGGCTACGTCTCCGACCACCCGGTCGAACGCTACTACCGGGACGCGAGGGTCACGAAGATCTACGACGGAACCAGCGAAATCCAGAAGAACATCATCGCCGACCACCTCCTGTAGGCGCCCACACCGCGGCCGCCGACGGGTGATTCCGAGGAAAAGCTTTTGTCGGTTTCGGGGGTCCTGTCGGATGGGTCGATTTCGACCTGCGACACCATGACACTCGATACGACAGCACTCTCCAACGACGACCTCTCCGTCACCAAAAGCGACGACGAGGTGGTCGTCCGAGCGACGATAGACCGCCCCGACAAGCACAACGCGCTGAACGACCGCGTCCTGAACGGCCTGATGGACGTGATGGACGCCGCGGACGAAAGCCCCGCCCGCGTCGTCGTCATCCGTGGGGCCGGAGGGACCTTCTGTTCCGGCGGCGACCTCGAGGGGATGGACGAAACCGAGGATCCGCCGATGGAGGAGCGTCGCCGAAACTCCTCGAAGCTCAGCGATCTCTTCGAGCACATGGTCGACACGTCCGCCCTCACGGTCGCGGCGGTCGAAGGCTACTGTCTCGCCGGCGGGTGTGGGCTGGCCGCGGCCTGCGAGTTCGTCGTCGCGGCCGACGACGCCGAGTTCGGTACCCCGGAAGTCAACGTCGGGATGTTCCCGATGCAGGCGATGGCCTCGATTCTGCCGGCCGTCCTCGAAAAGCAAGGCCTGAAGATGCTGTTTACGGGCGACCACGTCTCGGCGACCGAGGGCCGAGAAATCGGCCTCGTCACGGACGTCCTCGACGCCGACGAATTCGAGGGACGCCTCGACGCCTACGTCGACAAACTCGCCGCGAACAGCCCGGTGATGATATCGATGGGGAAAGAGGCCTACCACACTCAGCGGGACATGCCGTTCGACCGGTCGCACAACTACCTCAAGGAGATGCTTACGCTCCTCATGGAAAGCGAGGACCACGAGGAGGGCGTCGCCGCGTTCGTCGAGGACCGCGAGCCCGATTGGAAACGATAGGACCGTAGCCACCGGACCGTCATTGAGGATTTTTCATCGGCCACACGCCCATCCCCGCAACGCTGGCGTCACAAGTTATTTCATTGCTCCTCGTGACCAACGCACATGGAGTTCGAGTACGACGACTCGGAGACGGCCACGGAGCTAGTCGAACGGACGAAGGCGTTCATGGACGAGGTGGTCATCCCACGGGAGCGCGAGGATTTCCTCGGCGGCGGCGAGATGACCGACGAACTGATTGCGGAGTTGCGGGCCGAAGCGAAGGAACGCGACCTGTACGCCCCACAGATTCCCGAAGAGTACGGCGGACTCGGCCTAGATTTCCGAGACGTACTGCCGATGTTCGAGCAGGCCGGGCGGTCGCTGCTGGGGCCGCCCGCGCTCCGCGTCGATGCGCCCGACGAGGGGAACATCCACACCATCGAGATGGTGGGAACGGACGAGCAGAAGGAAGAATGGCTGGTCCCGCTGGTCGACGGCGAGTACACCTCGGCCTTTTCGATGACCGAACCGATGCAGGGCGGTGGGTCGGACCCGAAGATGATCAAGACGACCGCCGAGAAGGACGACGACGAGTGGGTCATTAACGGCCACAAGTGGTGGACGAGTCAGGGCGACGAAGCCGACATCCTGCTCGTGATGGCACGGACGAACCAGGACGCCCACCCCTACGAGGGCTGTTCGTTCTTCCTCGTGCCGCCGGAGACCGACGGCGTCGAGTTCCCGCGTGATGTGCCGTATCTCGGCGACTCGTGGGGGATTAGCCATCCCGAAGTCATCTACGACGACGTGCGCGTGCCCGAAGAGAACCTGCTCGGACCGAAAGACGAAGGGTTCGGTATCGCCCAGCGGCGACTTGGACCCGCACGGCTGACCCACTGTATGCGCTTCTGCGGGATGGCAAAGCGGTCGATTAACGTCGCGAAGTCCTACGTGAGCGAGCGGGAAGCGTTCGGCAGCGACCTCTCGGAGAAACAGTCGTTGCGGTTCACGGTCGCACGTGCGGAGACGCGCCTGCACGCCGTCCGGACGCAGGTCCGGCACGCGGCCAGACAAATCGCCGCGGGCAAGGAAGCCCGCATCGAGGTCGCGATGTGTAAGGTGTTCGCGGCCAACGTCGTCAACGAAATCATCGACGACATGCTTCAGTTGTGCGGCGGCAACGGGATGGCCCGTGACCTGCCCCTCTCCTACTTCTACGAGGACGTCCGCGGGTTCCGCATCTTCGATGGGGCCGACGAGGTCCACCTCCGGTCGATTGCCCGTGAAGCCTTCGAGGACGTCGACGATGAGGAGATGCAGACCGTTACGCGGTTCTGAGAGCGCGAGCGGGGTCTCCCTCGGTCGAACGCTCAGTCGAGTCGGTCGCGGAGCGAGACCTTGTCGATTTTCTGCGTCGACGTCTTCGGGAGTTCCTCGACGAACCGGAACTCCTTGGGGACCTTGTAGCCGGCGAGGTGGTCCCGAATCAGTGCCTCCAGTTCCTCGGGCGTCGTATCGCCGACGACGAACGCGACGATTCGTTCGCCGAGGCGGTCGTCGGGTCGGCCGACGACGGCGGCCTCTTGAATCTCGTCGGCCGCATAGAGGACGTCCTCGATTTCGCGCGGGTAGACGTTCTCCCCGCCCGTGATAATCATGTCATCGAGTCGGTCCTCGACGAAGAGGTATCCGTCGGCGTCCATCCGCCCGATGTCGCCGGAGCGGAACCACGTCCGGCCGTCGCGGTCGACGAACGCGTTCTGGTTTTTCTCGGGGAGGTCGTAATAGCCGGCCATCACCGTATCGCCGTGCCAGAGGAGTTCGCCCTTCTCGTTGGCGCCGACCGCCTCGCGGGTGTTCGGGTCTTCGATTCGAACGTCCATGACGTCGTTGCAGACCTTACCGATGCTGCCCGCTTTCCGGTCTTCGTCGCCGATACGATTGATGGCCGCCAGCGGTGTCGTTTCCGTCATCCCGTAGCCCTCCAGCAGCGTACAGTCGAAGGCTTCCTCGACGGCCTCGATGCGCTCTTTCGGCATCGGTGCGCCGCCGACGCCGATGACCTCCAGCGACGAGAGGTCGTAGGCGTCGACGTCGTCGACCGCGAGGAGGTCGATGACCATCGTGGGGATGAGGAACGTGTAGGTGACGCCGTGTGTCTCGATGGCGTCGAGCGCCGTCTCGGGGTCCCAGGCCGGCAGGAAGTGGTTGGTCGCACCCGCGAAGACGAACGGCGTCGTGGTGATGTTCAGCCCGGAGACGTGGAAACACGGACAGACCGTGAGGCCGACCTCGTTTTCGCTCCAGTCCATGTAGCGCAGGAATCCCCTGGCGTTCGTCGAGAGGTTCTGGTGGGTGTGTCTGACGCCCTTCGGGCGGCCGGTCGTTCCGGAGGTGTACATCATCTCGGCGACCTCCGACTCCTTTCGCGGATGGACGTCGTAGGCCGAATCCGCGTCGGCGATGAGGCCATCGTATGCGGTTCCGAGCTCGCCGCCGACAACAATCGTGTGTTCGACGGAATCGACGTCCAGTCCCGCGATGACGTCCTCGAACGTTCCCGTGGTCACGACGGCCCTCGCACCGGCGTCTTCGAGGACGAACTGTATCTCCTCGCCCTCGAAGCGCATGTTTATCGGGAAGGGAATCGCGCCGCGTTTCATCGCCCCGAAGTAGGCGACGGCGAAGGTCACGCCGTTGGGGAGATACAGTGCGACTCGGTCGCCGGCATCGATACCGAGACCGTCGAGGGCGTTGGCGAAGGCGTTCGTCTCGGCCGCGAACTCCTCGAAGGTCAACTCACGCTCGGGGTCGGTAATCGCGGTTTTCGTGGGACTGTCTCGTGCCGCTGTATCGACACAGTTGGCAAAGTTCATCGGACGGTCAGGGTGTCGCAGTTACAGTCTAAAACGTTTTCGCCGGATGGAACGGAATTCGGTCGATTCGAAGCCGCACGGCAGAAAGCACCCGCTGGGGCAACACGGGTGGGACCATGGTTTCGATGGCGGCGACAGTCCTGTGTGAACTGTGCCCCGAATAGGTTGATTCGACCATGAGTTATATTCCCACAGGTATGAGAAATCCTTGCCGGTTGGGGCCCCGAATTACTCGTACTGACCGGAGCCAAACGTCTTCAGTAGGCCGATATCCGCAGAACAGGAAGGAAGATGAAACCGGAGTTACCGGCTGAGTTCGTATCCGCTTTCCCGGTCCCAGGCGCCGTTGGTTCCCTCGGATTGGAGGTCCTGCTTGCGGATTTTGCCCGAGGGGTTCCGCGGGAGGTCGTCCCGGATTTCGATGTACCGGGGGACCTTGAGGTACGGGAGTCGTTTCTCGCAGTGGCGACAGATTTCGACCGGCGAGACGTCGGCACCGTCCGCCGGTACGACGACCGCTTTGATGTCCTCCTCGCCGCCTTCGTTCATCACGCCGATTACCGTCGAGTGGTCGACGGCGGGGAGTGCGTCGATTACGCTCTCGATTTCTAGCGACGAGATGCGGCCGGCGATGCGACCACGATAGAGGGAGTTCTCCTTGGTCGCCACGAAGTAGACGTAGCCGTCCTCGTCGCGGTAGCCGATGCCGCCGGTGTGAATCCACTGGTTACGACAGTCCTCGATGGTCTGTTCGGGATTGCCGTAGTAGCCCTTCATCATGGTGTTCGGTCGGGTCGGCCGAACGACGATTTCGCCGCGCTCGCCCGTCTGGACGGGCCAGTCGTTCTCGTCGACGATCTCGAGTTCGACGTAGGACGGCGGTTTGCCGACGCTTTCGAGGTTTCGGTCGCCCCGGCGGTTGTACGCCGCCAGCGTCGATACCTGCGTCGTTCCGTACCCCTCCATAATGGTGAGGTCGAACCGTTCCTCGAAGTTCCGGAACAGTTCCTCGTCGGAGGCGAACCCCGGGCTGGCACCGACGGCGAGTTCGGCCGGGGTCGTTCCGCCGGCGGGCCCGATATCCTGATTGTATAGCACCGAGAGCATCCGACTGAGATAGAGAAAGACCGTCGCGTCGTAGGTGTCGATCTGGTCCCAGAAGAGTTCGGGCTCGAACCGGTCCTCGAAGACGAACTCGGCGTTCGCCAGAAGCGTTCCCATCACGCCGAGTTGGAACGTGTAGATACTGTATAGCGGCAGCGTCGTGAACACCCGGTCCTCACCCGAGTAATCGAAGAGGTTTTTGGCGGCCTCCCAGCCGGTGTTGACATACGAGAAGTGGGGCATGAGAACGCCTTTCGGCTGGTTGGTCGGATGCTGCTGGATGTACGTCAGCGAGACCGTATCGGCGGCCTCGACGGAGGTTTCGGGTGGGGCGGGGTCGGAACCCTCCACGAGGTCGTGGAAGTCCCAGTAGTGGTGGCCGTCAGCCGCGTCCCCGAGGAAGTACTCCCGTGTCAGTTCGGGAGCCTGGTCTTCGACCTCCTCGTAGTCCGGTCGCGTGGTCGAATCCAAAAGCAGCACGTCGATATCCGACTCCGAGAGGACGTACGCGAGCGTATCACCCGTAAATCGCGTGTCGATGGGCGTCGCGACGGCACCGATTTTGGCGAGCGCGAAGAAGGCGAACACGTACTCCGGTGAGTTGTACATGAAGAGCCCGACGTGGTCGCCCGGTTCGATACCCTGGTCGAGGAAACCGTTGGCGACCATGTTGGCCTTCCGATCGAGTTCGCCGAAGGAAACCGTCCGTTCCTGGTACTGCAGGAACTGCTCGTCTTCCCGCTCTGCGGCTTTGGTTTCGAGGGCGTCCCTGACCGTCCGGATGGATTCGGGAGGCGAGATGTCGCTCATCGGTCGCTTCCCTCCTCGGAGAGCGTCCCGGTGATATCCGATGCGACCGACTGCAGCAGCGATGGGATGTCATCATCGAGGCTTTCGCCGCCGAAATCATGCGAATATCCGAACACGCCGATTGCATGTGACTGGCCGTGGGTGTCACGAAAGGCAACGCCGATGGATTGGACGCCGAGTGCCGCTTCACCATCCGTGTACGCGTACCCCTGGTCGCGCACCTCTTCGAGTTGGTCGAGCAGTACCGCTTCGTCGGTCACCGTTTGGCTCGTATACTCGGGGAGTCCGTGGTGGTCGAGTATCTTCCGTATGTACTCGTCGGACTGTTGGGCGAGAATCGCCTTGCCGGGGCCGTGCGTGTGGAGGTACGACCGTTTCCCGACCCGACCGAAGATGACCCGACCGTCCTCCGGCACCGACGTATCGACGAAGATGCCCCGGCCGATTTCCTCGGTGATCCACCACGCTGCCTGCGAGGTTTCGGCAGCAACCTCGTCGAGGGCTGCCTCGACCACGGTTCCGATTTCGAGGCTGTTCCGTGCTGCCATCCCGTGAGTCAGGAACCGCAGGCCGACCCGGTAGGTTCCGTCGCGGTTCACTACGTACCCGAGCGATTCGAGGGTGCTCACGTAATTGTGGACGGTGCTTTTGGATACGTCCAGATAGTCGGTTAGTTCGCTGATCGTGGCACCATCCTGTTTCTGGATGATGCCGACTATTTCGAACCCCGTCTGGACGGATTTGACGTGACGAGAGGACGATGCGGAGAACATGGGTACCTGTTGCGGAGGTCCGTTTAAATACTTACCGGCGATTCTGGATTCGACCCCGATTTGTTATCTCAAATACTCGAATACCGTCCACATATACTGCACGTAACTCTCATCCAAATTCGGAGTTGACGTAGTCATTCTCACTAGTACGACGATTTCGACCACTATCTGGGAACATCGTAGTTCACCGTTCAGGTTTTGTAAACGCTATCTCTGGACGAGATATTACGTCAGCGGCGGCTATGCGTATGAGGAGGCGCGCTTGCGTGACACATCGCCGAATGTGGATTGCCGTCCACGATATGTATGGTATTCCTTCACACCCAATAGGTGTTCGTCCACCATAGATGGACGACAGGACGGTCGATTGCTGGTCGGCGACCACAGTATCGAGGATGCGCCCGCCATCGACCGTATGGAGGAGAACTGCCCAGAGGAACAACCTCCCAAAGGGAGGTGTGGTGGACATGCTAGTACGTCGCGTCCGTCGACGCCCAACTGGATAACAAAATTATGTCTGTTATTTTCAGTTGACGTCTATCATAGTTCGGTGGCTTCCGGACCCGGAACTCAGCTCACGTGTCCATCGTGAGGTCTCAGGCATTCGCTGCTGGTTTTCGCGCTCTTATCGTCGCTGTTTATGTTCCTATAGCGCCGAATAAATCAAACGGAACATAGCGATTCTATCGCCATATGATAACAAAATTAGGGTTGTTTGTCCTAGCGGTGCTGTATAACGGATACCGAAGTGGCCCAGGTCCGCAATTCAGTCTACGCGGGTGGTTTCACTGTCGTGTAGGAAGCGTGTTTGGTCGGCTGGCCGCCTTTCTGTTTCCGCTATTAGTTCGGCTCGATGAGGTCGCGGTAAGCGTGGATCCGTTGAGCGGGAGGAGCGGGGTCAGCATACTGCTGGTGGCGTAAATACATATGCGGTTATATAGTTGATATCTGATGATTTAGAATATACATAAATAACTTTATCTTTTAACTAAGACACTCAAAGCGCAGGCTTGATCGAGCCGATGCTGTCCTCAAATCGGATCTATCCCTGTGGGAGTACAGCGTCAGCTTGAGCTACAGCCAAACTTATTTCCAGAGAGTTTATTTTGGAATATATATTAAATCATTCAATATTTTGAACATCTAGTACTTATGTGGAAAATAGTAAGTATATATCCGTAACAGACCTCAGTACGAACCACGGTCTCGTCGTCCACAACGTGATTCGACTCGCGTTGTTAGTCGGCCGTAGATCGACTTTTGACACCACATTGTGAATTAACGCATAAATCAAATCTCGCTTATTATCAGATCTCAATATCATATCTATTTTTGATAAAACAGCCAGGTCATCACAGGCTGCCGTCACGGTGAACCACTCTTAGCCAATCGCAGCCTGTGGTTTGAAATCACTTACCGCACTATCAGGATGTATGGGGGAGAACCCTATCGACGAATACTACGACCGCTACGTGGAGGGGTGGAACAACCACGACCCGGAGACGGTGATGGAAGCGTTCGCCGACGGTGGAACCGTTTCCGACCCGGCCACCGACGGGACGCTCTCGGGCGATGAGATTCGGGAGTGGGTCGAGGAGACAACCGAGGGATTTCCGGACGTCCGTTTCGAGGTGGACCGCCGTTCATCGGACGAGGAGGCGGGCCGGCTGTTCGTCGAATGGACGATGTACGGCACTCATGACGGCCCGTTCGGGCCGCTCCCACCCACGGGAGAATCGGTCGAGTTGAGCGGCGTCGACGTGATTTGCTTCTCCGAGGACGGCATCACCTCCATCGACGGGTACTTCGATATGACCGAGTTCAAGGCGGAACTCGGACTCACCTTTCCCGCCGTTATCGGAACACTCCCGAAACTCGCCGTCGGTGCCGTCAAGCAAGCAGTGTGAGGCGAGAGACGGTCCCGCTCGTTTCTACCACTCGAACGTGGCGTCGTACTCGCCACCGGTGGCTTCCTGCCATTCCGCAGCGGTAATCGAGTAACGAACCGTATCCCGCGGTTCGCCACCCATGACGAGGGTGTTCCGAAGCAGGCCTTCCTTGCGGCCGCCGAGCGCGTTGACGTACTTCTCGATAGCACGCTGGGACTTCTCGTTATCGGGCGCGTGGGTGACGGCAACGACTTCTAGGTCCAGTACGTCGAAGGCCAGCGCGACGATGGTACGTGCGCGTTCGCCCGAGTAGCCCCGGCCCCAGAAGGGCTTGCGGAACCAGACGCCGAGGTTACCGCGGCGGTGGTCCCAGTCCACGCTGAGGTTGCAGGCACCGGCGAACTCGCCGGCATCGTCCTCGCTGTCACAGGGGTAGATGGCATAGTCGACGCCCTCGTTTTCATCGAACTGTTCGCCGACCTGTTCGACGAACTCCATCGTCTCCTTGGGATGCTGATGGGGCCCCCACGTCACCCACTTGGTAATCTCTTCGATGCCGGGGGCGCCTTCCCTGGCGTGCTCGTACATCTCGTAGGGGTCGAAGTAGTCCGGGTGGACGACCTCGTATCGGAGGCGGGGACTCTCGATGGCGGTCGGAAAGAGGGCCATACCAGCGAGTGTATGGGAGATGGAAAAAGGGTTGCTGGAGGTTGCGAAAGAATACCGAGGCCCGTTAATCGGCGTTCGGCTTCGGCGCGGCTTCGGTCATCTCGATGACGTCGTCGAAGAAGCCGAGGGTGTCGTGGGGGCCGGGGTTGGCTTCGGGGTGATACTGGCGGGTGATGATGTCCAGTTCGTCGCTTTCGAGGCCTTCAGGGGTGTCGTCGTTGACGTTAATCTGGGTGACTTCGAGTTGGCCGGGTTCGGCGACGGTGTAACCGTGGTTCTGGGTCGTCATGACGACTTTCTTGCTGCGGAGGTCCTGAACGGGCTGGTTGACGCCGCGGTGGCCGAACTCCATCTTCTCGGTTTCGCCGCCGAGCGCCTCGGCGATGACCTGCTGGCCGAGACAGATGCCGGCCAGCGGCAGGTCGCCGACGTACTCGTCGACCAAGGCGGCGGCCTCCTCGAAGTTCTTGGGGTCGCCGGGGCCGTTGGAGATGAAGAGGACGTCAGGGTCGACCGATTCGACGTCGGCGACGGTGGCGTCGTAGGGCAGAATCTCGACGGTAGCGTCGCGGTCGACCAGCGAACTGGTAATCGAGCCCTTGGCGCCGCAGTCGATGAGGGCGACGGTCGGGCCGTCGCCATCCGGGTTGTGGGTCAGTCGGTCGTCGACGCTGACCTGTGCGCCGATTTCGGTGTGTTCGCTCATGCCCTTGCACTTGCTGAGTTCCTCCTCGGCGGCTTCGGGCGTGGCGTCGGGGCCGGCAGCGATGCCGCATTTCATCGCACCCTCCTCGCGGATGTTGGTGACGAGGTCGCGAGTGTCGAGGTGGTCGACGGCCGGGATGCCCTCCTCGGTGAGCCACTCGGCGACGTCCTCGGTGAACTCGCGGGCGACGGCGGCGCGCGGGTGGACGCGGTCGGATTCGAACCGCTCCTCTCGGACGCCGTAGTTGCCGATGAGCGGATACGAGAAGGTGAGGACCTGTTCCTCGTAACTCGGGTCCGTCAGTGATTCCTCGTAGCCGGTGTAAGCGGTTGTAAAGACCAGTTCCCCGCGTGTACGGCCGGGTGCACGAGCGCGGGCCTCGACGACCTGCCCGTTCTCCATGGCCACGTAGGCGTCCGTCATTACGAGAAGCGTATGTTACACCCCCAATTAACGCTTGTGTTCGAAACAGAGTTACGAAATTCGTAATCGGTAAGTGACCCCGGACGCAACGCTCACACCTCGATGGACGACCTCGACCGCCAGATACTGGCCATCCTCCGGCGTGACTCCCGGACGCCCTACACCGAAATCGCCGACGAAATCGGCACCTCGGAGGGGACGGTTCGCAACCGTGTCGAACGCCTCATCGACGAGGGAGTCATCGAACGCTTTACCATCGCCACGCGGACCGGCAACGTCAAAGCGATGGTCGAAATCGGCGTCGCCGTCGACGTCGATACGGGCGGCATCTCCGACCGGATGGCCGACTGGAAGGAGGTCGACTTCGTCTGGCAGGTCTCCGGCGAGGAGGACATCGTCGTCGTCGCCGACACCACGGACACCGGCACGCTCAACGACATGATTACCCGCGCCCGCGAACTCGACGAGGTCGTCTCGACGAAGACGCGCCTGATTCTCGACGAAAAGCTCGGATAGGGGGCGAGTCGAAGAGTCCTTAACAGCCACCCCCATTGCAAAAGCCATGAGCACTGACGACATCGACCCCTCGGGGGCCGCCGACGAGGCGTCCGGCGATTCGGCGCCGGCCGACCACGAGAACGCCCTACAGGACGTCATCGCCGTCGACGCCGACGACAACGAACAGGACCTCGTCAACCGACTCGACGCCCACACCGGCGACGGCATCCGCCACCGCGCGTTCACGGCGCTGGTCTTCGACGGCGACGGCAACATCCTGCTGGCCCAGCGCGCGCCGAACAAGCGCCTCTGGGACACCTACTGGGACGGCACCGTCGCCTCCCATCCCGTCGAGGGCCAGACCCAACTGGAGGCGACACGCGAGCGCCTCGACGAGGAACTCGGCATCGCCCCCGACCAGTACGACGACCTCCGCGTGACGGACAAGTTCGAGTACAAGCGCTACTACATGAACGAGGGCCTCGAATGGGAGGTCTGCTCGGTGCTACAATGCACGCTCGATGACCTCTCGATGGACCCCGACGAGGAGGAGGTCGCGGGCCTGATGTGGGTGCCCTACGAGCGCCTCTACGAGAACCCGAAGTGGTACCGCCAACTGCGCCTTTGCCCGTGGTTCGAGATCGCGATGCGCCGCGATTTCGCCGAAGAGTAACCGACGGTACCGCTTTTTCGCCCCGTTTTCGACGCTCCTGAGTGCCGTATCCCACACCACAACAGCAATTATTGCCGTGTCTTTTTGACAAACGTACGTTTTGATTGTGGGTAGGACATGGCGTAACACGTCAATAATAGCGAGAAAAGCTTTACATATTTTCGAATAATACTCGAAATCGACCACTATGTCCACAGACCAGGTTCGGGACGCGGTGGCAATGTATCTGAACGAGTCCCTGACCGAAGCGGAGGCCGCCCGACGTGCCGGCCTCTCGCGGGCACAGTTCCGACAGTACGCCCGTACCTGTGGACTCGCCCTTCAGGCCTCGGAATCCGACGTCAACGCGGCGGATGCCGACACAGAGGCGGCCTCGCTACGGGGTTAATCCAACAGTCGCGAGAGTTCGGCGGCCGTTTCTGCTTCCAGTGACCGGACGGTATCGACGATAGCCGTCCGTCGCTCGGCGTCGTAGGCATCGGCCAGCACGTGGAACTTCTCCTCGACGACGCCCCACGAGGCCGGCTTGGCGGGATGGCCCGTCGGCCATTGGACCTCGGCTTCGTGTTTCGCGCCGTCACGCGCGGTGACAGTCACCCGGGACGGGAGTTCGCCGATGCCGACCCGCTCGTCGAAGTAGTCGGTGCTCGTTATCTCGACGGCGTCGGCGACTGGCCGGAGGTCGGCCCGCTCGCCGGGGTGGACGGTTACGTCGCGGTCGACCAGCGCCGCGGCGATGGCGCGGGCGTCGATTTCCGGAACGGCCTCGGCGTATGTTTCGACCGATACGTCGTCGATATCCGCGGGGTCGAAGGCCGTATCCTCGGCCACGTCGAGAGCGGCTTCGGTGGCCGCCTGTGCGTGCGGGTGGCCGGCGTGAGGTCGTATCGCAGCGTCGCGCACGCGCTCGCAGCCGGGGTCGAAATCGAGGTCGAACTCCCCGACAAGGTCGGTCCAGCCGCCCTCGGCGCTGAAAGAGTCCGGGCCGACGACGCCGCCTTCGGCGAGCAGGCAGGCTTCGAGGCCACTGCGGGCGGCCGACCCGACGGCGATAGGGTCGAAGGGGCGTTCCTCGATGCCGAGCGTGCCGCGACTCGCCGCGAGGCCGATAGCGCTCGTGAGTTTGTCGACGGGAAAGCCCATCGCGCGTCCGGCCCCGGCCGCGGCCGCAATCGCGGCATGGGTCGCCGGATGGAACCCGTCCAGCGGCGCGTTCCACGCCAGTTCGCCATGGACTTCGTGGGCAGTAGCGAGGCCGGCGAGCAGGTCCTCTCCGGGGGCGCTGCGAACCTCCGCGGCGGCCAGCACGGCCGGAAGGGGCGCGGCGGCAGACGAGAGCGTCGGTGCGAGATAGGTCGCGCGGTTGCCGGCCTCCGTGAGCGCGGCGTTATACATCGCCGCGTCGGCAGGGGCGGCCTGTCGGTCGGAACCCCACAGGCGGCTTTCGGCCGCGTCGCTGCGACTCGCCACCGCGCGTCGGATTCCACCGGTCGGTTCGACGTCGAGGCTGGCGAGCGCGACGCCGACCGTATCGAGGACCCGACGCTTGGCGGCCGCTCGGACCTCGTCGGGCAACTCCTCGTAGGATACCTCCGCCGCGAACCCCGCGATGTCGACTGCCGATGGCATGACCGTAACCCACACAGCACGCGGGCAAAAGCGTTCGGTGGCACCGCCTGCCGCCGAACGTTCGGGCACCGCCGCAACCGCAGTCGCCCGCTACGGTCGCGTCGTCGCCCACACCGCGAGGATTCCGAGCACGACGGCCGGAATCATCGGCAACGCGAGATAGGTGTCCCAGAACGTGAGGCCGAACACGGACGGAGCGTAGGGGTAAGCGTAGATGATGCCCGGAATAAGCAGGAAGGCGACGAACACGGCCCCGACAAGTGCCCAGCCTCGCCAATCGAACTCCCGGTCAACGTCATTCGGGTGTGGGTGCTCATCGGGGGCGTCCGGCGACTCGTTGCCGGCGGGGCCGCTATCCGCCCCCGTCGATTCGCCGTCCGGCGCGTCGCCGTCGGCGTCCGGTTCGTGGACGTAGGTATCACTCATGCACGTCGGGGTCGTATTCGCTGTCCGGGACGACGACGACGGACCCGAAGCCCTCTCGGCCTTCGAGCATTTCGTGGGCGCGCACGACTTCGCTCATCGGCAGGACCTCGCGGATGCGCGGTTCGAAGGTCCCGTCGAAGACCTTCGCCATCACGTCGTCCATCTCGCCGGGCGTGCCCATCGTCGACCCGAGGATGTCGAGCTGCTTCCAGAACACCTTCGGGATGTTCGTCTCCGGGGAGATGCCGGAGGTGGCACCGCAGGTGACGATGGCGCCGCCGCGGGCCGCCACCGAAAGCGAGCCGTCCCACGTCGCTTCGCCGATGTGGTCGACGACGACGTCGACGCCGCGGCCGTCGGTAATCTCCTTGATTTCGTCGACGAAATCGTCCTCCTCGTAGTTGACGAGGTGGTCGGCACCGATGTCGCTCGCGTAGTCGAGTTTCTCCTCGGAGGACGCGGTGGCGAAGACCTCACAGCCCTCGTTAGCGGCAATCTGGACCGCAGCGTGGCCGACGCCGCCGGAGGCGCCGTGGACCAGCACGCTGTCGTTCTGCTGGATTTCAGCACGGGTAATGAGCATCCGCCACGCGGTCTGGAAGACCAGCGGGGCCGAGGCCGCCGTGACGAAATCGACGTCCTCGGGCAGGTGGATGAGGTTGTCCTCGTGGAGCGCCGTCTGCTCGCTGTGGACGCCGCGGACGTGCTCGCCGATCATCTTGAAGTCGACACACAGCGACGTCTCGCCTTTCCGGCAGAACTCGCATTTCCCACAGAAGACGTTCGGGTCAACGACCACCCGGTCACCCTCCTCGAAGCGGGTGACGTCCTCGCCGACCTCGTTGACGACGCCCGCGCCGTCGCTGCCCTGGATGTGCGGCAGTTCCTCCGGACTGGGCATCCCCTTGCGCGTCCAGACGTCGAGGTGGTTGAGACCGCCGGCTTTGATGTCGACGAGTACCTCCTCCGGGCCGATTTCGGGGTCCGGGAAATCGCCGTATTCCAGTACGTCGGTCGAACCGTGCTCTTCGTAGAATATCGCTTTCATAATCCCCCCTGTGTCCGCACCGTGCAAAACACTAGCGGAGAAAGCAAAGTGGACGGTGGACTTTACTCCGCGGCCATCGCAGTAGGCCTCATGGGCGATAATGCCACTCCCGCCGGCGGGAGTGAATCCGGACACGACGCGGGATATCACGAGCATGGTGACGAAGAGCACGAACACGATAGCCACGACCACGAACATGACCATGAACACGACCACCATCACCACGACCTCGAAGAACTGGGCATCGCCGTTCTAACCATTTCCTCGAGTCGCAGCATCGACGAGGATTCGGCGGGTGATACCATCATCGACATCGTCACCGACGCGGGCCACGAGGTGACGATTCGGGAACTCGTCGCCGACGACTACGACAAGGTCCAGGGCACCATCGACCGGTTCGTCGACCGCGAGGATACCGACTGCGTCATCACGACCGGCGGCACCGGCGTCACGCCCGACGATGTGACTGTCGAGGCGCTCGAACCGCTCCTCGAAAAACACCTTCCCGGCTTCGGCGAACTGTTCCGCCGCCTCTCGTACGACGAGATCGGGACGAAAGTCGTCGGCACCCGAACGGCCGCCGGCGTCGCCGACGGCGTCCCCGTCTTCTGCCTCCCCGGCAGTGAGGACGCCGTTCGACTCGGTACCGAGGAGATCATCATCGAGGAGGCGCCGCATCTCGCCGGACTGGCGAAACGCGAGGAGGAAGCGGACGAGGGGGACGACGCCGAGGACGACAGCGATGTCGACGAGGGCGAGAACGCGGACACCGAGGAATAGCTATTCGGAGGTCAATCGGTCGGCGTCCCCGATACCGTCGCGTCCGTACACGCGACTAACGTGGAGAACATCTGTGATTCGATGCGGCCGCCCTCCAGAATACTGACCTGCGTCCCGGAACTGTTACAGTCGAACCACGAGCGCGGCACGTCCGCCGTTTCAGCAGCCTCCATCTCCGGAACCCGAACGCGGAGTCGATACGTCGACGGTTCGAGCAGGGAACACTCGATGGCGGCGTCGGCCGCCAATTCCGAGGTGAGGTCGAGGACGGTTCGGTCGGCCGCCGCGTCGACGAGTCGAACCTCGACGGATGTGGTATCCGACGTCGCGTTCCACACGGACACTCCGTGCGGTTGGTTGTCCTCCGGGTCCGTGACACCCTCGCGACTGCCGACATCGAGTTCGGTCTGCACGCGGTCGGGGTCGAAGGACACGGAATCGTCGGCGCCGGGCGTGTCGTTCCCGTCGGTCGCGGAGTCCGGCAGCACCGGAAGCCGACCGACGAGCGGAGCGGACAGCACGGCCCCGCTGCCGGCGAGGAAGGTTCGGCGGTTCATATCCGGTCGTTCCGGCCGACAGGGCATAAGCTATCTCGAAGGTCAAAGAGCGGTTTGAACGGGTCGGTCGCGCCGGCCTCAGGGCAACGGACAGAGACTCGCCGTCAGAAGGGCGCGCTCGTCGCTTTCGTTCCGTGCGCCGTGTTCGACGCCGCGGGTGTTGTGGACGACGGCGGGCGCCGTCACGGTCTCCTCGGTGCCGTCCTGCGTGACGACGACCTCGCCTTCCAGCAGGTGAAAGACGTTCTCACAGTCGTCGTGGACGTGCGGGTCGAAGGCTCCGCCGGGACCGAGCGCGAACAGTTTCACCAGAACGTCGTCTTCAACGACGAGTTCGGCCGTCTCCACCTCGCCTTCGTCGGGCCGTACGTCGGATAGTTCGTTCATCGACATACCGGCCGTTTCGCCGCGACCCTTATAAATCGGTCCGCGCGTGGTTTTATCGGGCCGGCGGCCGACGTATCGGATATGAGCGACCTACTTTCCGACGACGAAATCGAGGCACAACTTCCCGACGGCTGGCACCGCGAGGACGACGAAATCGTCCGCACCTTCGGCTTCGAGTCGTATCTGGAGGGTGTCGGCTTCGCCGCCGGCGCGGGCGGCATCGCCGAGGAGGCCTTCCACCACCCCGAGATGACCATCGGCTGGCAGGAAGTCGAGGTGCGGCTGACGACCCATGACGCCGGCGGCATCACCGAGAAGGACATCGACCTCGCCGGGCGGTTCAACGAACTCGCCGACTGATGAGCGACGACGCTGAGGCCGGGGCGGATGCCGAGGCGGCCTACCTCTTCACGGTCCAACTCTACCTCGACGCCGAGGCCCCCGACGTGTGGCTCGACCCCGCTATCACCGAGACGACGATGCACAAGGCCGCGGCCGAACCGGGCGAGGAGGGCTGGATGTTCTTCCGGGACAACCTCTGGCGCGGGGAGATAAACAACTACGAGCACACCCGCCGGTTGGCCGAGGAAGCCCTCGGCATGGAGGTCCGGTCCATCGAGTTCCGCGAGTTGCGGGCCAGCGAGGCGTATTACGAGGACCTACAGGCCGAAATCGGCGAGCATCTCGACGCGTTCAAAGCCGACGACGCCGCGGAAGTGGTCAAGAAGTACCTCGGGTCGCGCGTCCACGTCCGGGAGTAGCGGTATGGCTTCTCAGGAGTAGTCCCCGACGCCGACGAGGCGCCGGCCCGATTAGACGGGGCTTACCAGCTCATCGGACCGAACTTCACGGATAGCGGCCCCGTCGTCGCTGAAAAGGGAGACATCCGACTGGAGTGGGACGCCCGTTCGTCGCCCGCAGAAGCCGTCGACTAATCGGAGATAGTCCTTCAACAATCCCGAAAGCACTTAACAACAAATGCCCTACTCACGTCCCCTATGACCGCATCGCCATACGACTACTGGGCGTTCGACCTCGACGGCACGCTCGTCGACGTGGAACCCGACTACGTCTACGACGTCTTCGGCCGCGTCGGCGACCGCATCGGCTACGGGTTCACCGACGAGCAGGCCGACGCCATCTGGCACGGCCTCGGCGGCTTCCGGAACGACCAACTCGACGCGTGGGGCGTCGACACCGAAGCGTTCTGGGACGCCTTCCACGCCGAGGAGGACCCGCAGGCCCGCGCGGAAGCGACCTTCCTCTACGACGACGCGGCGGTCGTCGGGCAACTCGACCAGCCGACAGTGTTGGTGACCCACTGTCAGGAATACCTCACCGACCCCGTCCTCGATAGTCTCGACATCCGTGATTGGTTCGATGCCATCGTCTGCTGTACCGAGGAAACCGGCTGGAAACCCGACCCCGAACCGGTCCACATGGCGCTCCGTGAGGCGGGCGCCGACGACGGCGAGGGCGTCCTCGTCGGCGACGGGCCACAGGACGTCGGTGCCGCGTGGAACGCCGGCCTCGACGGCGCCCACATCGAACGCCACGGCCACGAGCGCCGCGGGATGTGCGTCGTCGGCGACCACCGCCTCGAACGCGTCGACGAACTCGTCTCCGGTTCCTGACGAAATTTTAAGGGCACCGCCGTCGGTGGGTTTTGACGTGCCCTCCACGTCCGACCTGACAGCGGAGTCGCTGGATACGACCGTCGAACCGCTCGCCGACCGTATCGTTCTCGCCGCCGTTGCGGCGGTGTCGCCGATACTGCTGACGAGCCTGCTCATCGCCGGCTACGTCGGCCTCGCTGGCCCCGACACGGATATTCCACGAACGGTCATCGATACCGCCTACGGCGTCTCCGCGCTGGTGGTGCTCGGCGTGGTCTACGCCGCGCTCGGAAAGGCTGAATGGCGTGCGGCCATGCCGCTGACGACGCCGACGCGGGCCGAACTCGGCTTGACGGTCGTCTGCTTGCCGCTGGCTATCGGCGCCTTCGTCCTCGGCAGCACGGCCGGCGAACTGCTCGGATTCGAACTCTCCGGAATCAGCTACTCGCTGTCGAACACGCCGACGCTCGCGGCGGTCGTCTTCGGCGGTATCCTCGTCGCGCCGCTGGTCGAGGAACTGCTCTTTCGAGGATTGTTACTCGGAAGCCTGCTCGACCGCGGCCTGTCGCCGCTTTCCGCCGGCGTAGTCTCAGTGGTTCTCTTCGCGGCGATTCACCTCATCTCGCTCGGGCCCGCGGGCGTTCTCGCCATCGCCGGGTGGGCGATTTTCCCCACGCTGCTGCGACTCAAGTTCGACAATCTGGCGGGTGCGTGGCTACTCCACCTCGTCAACAACGTCTGGGCCTACGTCATCGTCGTCGCCCTCGGGTGGGCCTAGTCGTAGAGTTCGTCCGACAGCGGCAGTTCGAAATCCCCTTCCTCAACGGTATCGACGCCGAGGTCGAGTTCGAGCGCCTCGCTACAGTCGGGACACGGGAGCGCGAGCGTCGCCCGGAGCCCACCGTCGGCCTCGTAGAACTCGAGGATGTCGGCATCGCCCGGGTGCAGGTACTCGGCGTCCAGGTCGTGGTCACAGGACATACCCGAAGCGAGACGCCGGAACGCGTTAAAAGTATAGGCCAACTCGGGTTGGGCCACCTATCGGGCCTCGTAGCCCGGCAGGTCCGCGAACACGGATTCGGCGTCGGCGATGGCGTCGGCCAGCGACTGGACGCCGGGCTTGTCGGCGCGCTCGTCGGCCGCGAAGACCCGGACGGTCTCCTCGCCACAGAGGACGAAGTCCATTCCGAGGCGTTCGGCTGTCGCCCGGAGGCCGAGGCCGGCGTCGGCTTTCCCCGCGAGCACTTTTCGGGCGGGCGACTCGTGGGCGCGCACCGCGAAGTCGAAGCCGTCGATGGCCTCGACGAGGTCGTGGCGGTCGACGCCCCGCTCGTCGGCGAGTTCCGCGACGGCATTGCCGAGCGTCGTCCGCAGGCCGGCGTCGGTCGTCCGATTGACGAACCGCACCTCCTCGTCCACGATGTCAGCGAGGCCGTCGATGCCCTGCGGGTTGCCGGCGGGCACGACGAGCCCCCACTCGCGGGTCCAGCCCCCCAATTCGACGCCGTCAGCGGGTTCCGTGTCACCCGTCGTGACCGCGACGTCCGTAACCCCGTTCCGAAGTCGGCGGAGGCCCTGCCGCGCGCCGACCGAGAGATACCGCGGCCGGGTGACATCGTCGAGAAGCCGTGAGAGTGCAGGGTCGTCCTCCCCGGCACCGAAGACTGCAGGCGCGCGCACGTCCGTCGAGAACAACTGTACCTCGACGCGTTCGCCCTCGTCGAGGTACTCGACGTCCGGCGGGACGGCGACGACGCCGTCGGCCTCTACGAGACTCGTCGTCGCGCCGCTGCCCTTGTCGACGGGGTAGACGAGCGTGTTTCCCTCGCGTTGGGCGGCTTCGCCGCCTCCTCGGGCCGACTCCGTCGGCCCGCTCTCCACGAGGCCGGCCGGCATGTACCGCAAGCGCCCCTCGCTGTACCGTTCGCGGACCGCCATCGACCCTTCGACGGTCGCCGTCTTGGGTTCGGGCAGGCCAGCGGCCTCCCGAATCGCGGGCGCGACGAACGTCTGGAAGATGGTCAGCGCCGAGACGGGATACCCCGGCAGGCCGACGTACGCGGAGCCTTTGAGTCGGCCGACCAGCATCGGCTTGCCGGGCTTGACCGCGACACCGTGCAACAGGAGTTCGCCCGTCTCCTCGACGACGCGGTAGATGACGTCGACCGCGGATGCGGAGGTCGACCCCGAGGAGAGCACGAGGTCGCATTCCTCGGCGGCCTCCCGGAGCACGGATTCCATCGCCTCGTAGTCGTCGCCAGCATGGGAGTAGAGTTTCGCCTCGCCGCCGGCCTCCTCGACCGCCGTCGCGGTCGTGTAACTGTTGACGTCGTAGATTTCGCCCGCGTCGCTGTTCAGCGAGTCGCCGGGCCGGACGAGTTCGTCGCCCGTCGATATGATGCCGACCGTCGGCTTGCCGCGAACCGGCACCTCGTCGACGCCAAGCGCCGACAGCAGGCCGATTTCTCGGGGCGTCAGCACCGTTCCGGGGCCGAGCGCGCGCTCGCCGGCCGCGACGTCCGCGCCCGCGAACATCACGCGGTCGCCCGGCGCGAGCGACGTGCGCACCAGCACCGTGTCGCCGTCGGTGTCTGTTCGTTCGACCATCACCACCGCGTCGGCTCCCGGCGGGAGGACGGCGCCTGTCGATATTTCTGCACATTCGCCGGCGCCCACCTCTACGTCGGGTTCGGCACCGGCGTGGACCTCACCGACCAGTTCGAGTCGGTTCGGGTCGGCCTCGTCGGCGCCGAAGGTATCCTCGGCTTTGACTGCGTAACCATCGACGCTTGCGCGGTCGAACCCCGGCACGTCGAGTTCGGCGTCGATGCGCTCCGAAAGGACGCGGCCTCGTGCTTCGCGCAGCGGGACGGTCTCGTCCTCAGGTCGGAGGTCCAAATCCGCGATGACCTCGTGGGCTTCCTCGGGGTCGGCCAGGTCGCGGAACTGCTTTCTATTCATGGTACTCCCAGTTTTGGACCGCAACGGTTTCGCCTTCGGGAACCCCCTCCCGGCTTTCCTCGACGACGACCCAGCCGTCGGCCAAGGCGACGCTTGAGAGGACGCCCGAGCCGCTGGCGCGAGTGGGCGTCGCTTCGAGGCCGGATTCGGGCTCGTCTAATTTCACCCGCACGAACGTCCGAACGCCGGGTTCGCTTCGAATCTTTCGGGTCAGCGTCGCCTCCCGCGTCGGCGGCGGATTCAGCGGCATCCGACCGAGATGCTTGATAAGGGGCCGCAAGAACTGGACGGCGTTGACGATGGCCGCGACGGGATAGCCCGGCAGCATGACGACGGTGGTGTCCTGTACGCGGCCGAGCGCGACCGGATGACCGGGCTTGAGGGCGACGCCGTGGACGAGTATCTCGCCCAGTTCGTCGACCACCTCGGGGATGAGGTCCCGCTCGCCAACGGAGGAGCCGCCGGTCGTGACGACCACGTCGCGCGTCAGGTCCCGCTGGACGGCCGCCCGCAGGGCCTCGTGGTCGTCGGTCACGATGTTACGCCGCTTCACGTCGGCGCCCCAGCGCTCGGCGAGTCGCGAGACGGTAAAGCGGTTCGTCTCGATAACCTCGCCGGGGTCGGGGTCGGCCTGCACGAGTTCCTCGCCGGTCGGAATCACGGCGACTTCGGGTTCGGCGACGACTTCGACGGTGTCGATGCCGGTGGCCTTCAGCAGGCCGAGGTCTGAAGGGCGCAACTGATGGCCGGGGTCGTAGAGCCGCTGGCCCTCGTCGACGTCCTCGCCGACCGGCGCGACGTTTTCACCCTCGGCGACGGCGTCGAACACCTCCAGTTCGCCCGCGAGTTGTTCGGTCTGTTCGACCATCACGACGGCGTCTGCGCCCTCAGGCAGTTCGCTGCCGGTGTGGACCCGTGTTGCGGTGTCGGGGCCGACCGATTCGCCGGGGCGTAGGATGGCGGGCGAGCGGTCGGAAGCGCCGAAGGTGTCCTCCGCGCGGACCGCCCACCCGTCCATCGCGGCCCGTGGATAGTGGGGGACGTTCCGGGCGGCGTCGACCGGTTCCGCCAGCGTCCGGCCGTCGCAGACGGACAGCGACACCCGTTCGGTGCGGTCTATCGGGGCGATATCGAGCAGTTCCTCGCGGGCGGCGGCGACCCGCGTCCGCTCTTTGAATCCCGATTCGCGTACGTCGCTCATACCCCACTCTGGGGATGCAGGGGTGAAAAAGGGTGACTCCGCGGCACGCCGTCACACTCAGTTCGGCGCGACCAGAACGCTGCCGTCCCGGATGACGAAAAGCGGGTCGTGGCCGCCGAAGGCCGTCGCCATTCCGTCGCTCGTGTGTACCTCGACCGGGGCTTCGACGGCTTCGTCGAGAGCGTGTGTTTCGCCGGCCGCGAGGGTGACTGACTCCGTCCGAACGCCCGCACCGTGGACGACGACGTGGAGAGTCTCCGTCGAGGGCCCCTCGTTGTGGACGACGGGGCCACGCGTCGGTCCTGCAGTCGGGCGACTGGCTCCAGCCATCGTGTGAATAGTTACCACGACATTATAAGTGTCTTCGGGCTGGTTCGGCTCCCGATCCCGACGGCCGATTGGGACTTTCGCTCCGGTACGTGCAGTTGTCCGCCACCGGGGATTTTAACGCTCCAGCGGCCCTAGCCATGGGTATGCAACTTCGTGAGGCGTTGGGCGAACTCCCGGAGACGGTTTTTGCCGACCTGCTGGAGAACGAGGAGGCCTATCTGCTCGTCATCGACCTGCCGGGGTCGACGTCGGAGACCGTCGACGTCCGCCTCGAGGACGGCCGCCTTCGCATCGAGGCCCGCCGCGAGAAGGACGTCCCGCGGTCGTTCCGGTACGTGACCGAGGAACGGTCCCTCTTTCTGGATGCTGAACTCCCGCTGCCGTCGGACGTCTCCGGCGGCGGTGCCGAGGCGGAAGTCGAGAAAGGCGTCCTCACGATTCGCCTGCCGAAATCGACCGACGAGGGCGGCCAGCATATCCCCGTCTCGTGAGCCGGGACACGCGGCCGATAGCCGGCGGGATATCCACCCCGAGTGAGGTGTACCTGTGACGCTCCGCGCCTATCGACGGTTCGTCGTCGTCGCCTACCAGTTCCTGCCGCTGCTGCTCGCTTACGCCCGCGACCGCAACCGGTATTTCCTCTTCGGCCCCAGCCGGACGGTCTCGCCGGAAAAGCGCCGCGAACGGGCGGACTCGCTGCTGGAGTCGCTGGTCCGTCTCGGCCCCACGTTCGTCAAACTGGGCCAGTTGCTCTCGACGCGACCGGACGTCCTGCCCCCGGAATACATCGAGGTGTTCGAGAGCCTGCAGGACGACGTCCCGCCCGCGCCGTGGGCGG
The DNA here is from genome assembly GCF_013391085.1 of Natronomonas halophila. NCBI lineage: Archaea > Methanobacteriati > Methanobacteriota > Halobacteria > Halobacteriales > Natronomonadaceae > Natronomonas > Natronomonas halophila. Next base: position 127,281 of record NZ_CP058334.1, read on the forward strand.
AGAGCCGTACGGTCCTCGAAAGCGAACTCGGCCCTGTTGACGAGGTGTTCGACGAGTTCGACACCGACCCGATAAGCGGCGCCAGCCTCGGACAGGTCTACATCGGCGAAATCGACGGCCAGCGCGTCGCCATCAAGGTTCGACGGCCGAACATCGAGGACCTCGTGGAGGCCGACCTCCGGGTCATCCGCTGGTCGTTGCCCATCCTGATGCGCTTCGTCAGCGAGACGCGCTCCTTTTCGCTGGAGACGCTGGCCGACGAGTTCGAGAAGACCATCCGCGAGGAGATGGACTACGAGCGGGAGCGCCGTATGCTCGAAGAAATCGGCGAGAACCTCGGCGACAACCCGGACGTCCGCGTGCCCGTCGCGCTCCCCGAGTTGTCGACTCGGCGCGTGTTGACGATGGAGTACGTCGAGGGGACGAAGATTTCACAAATCGACAACCTCGACCGACTGGGCGTCGACCGGACGGAACTGGCGACGACGCTCCAGCGGGTCTACCTCCAGATGATTATCGAGGACGGCGTCTTCCACGCCGACCCTCACCCCGGCAACCTCGCCGTTCAGGACGACGGCACCATCGTCTTCTACGACTTCGGCATGAGCGGGCGCGTCGACCCGTTCATTCAGGAGAAAATCGTCGACTTCTATCTGGCCGTCGCCCGTCAGGACACCGACGCCATCCTCGATACGCTCATCGAGATGGGGACGCTCAGCCCCGAGGCCGACCGCGAGGTCATGTCCAACGTCATGGAACTGGCCATCGCCGACGCCCGCGGGGAGGACATCGAACAGTACCGCGTCCAGCAAATCATCCAGCAGGTCGAGGACACCATCTACGACTTCCCTCTCCGCCTCCCACCGAACCTCGCGCTCGTCTTGCGCGTGGCGACAGTCGTCGAGGGTGTCTGCGTGACGCTGGACCCGGATTTCGACTTCATCGCCGTCGCGACCGACTACCTCCGCGACGAGGGCGTCCTCGAAGAGAGCGCCCGTGGCTACCTCCGGGGTCGCGGCGAGGAACTCCAGCACCTCGGCGAGTCGCTGGTTCGCGTGCCGCCAAAACTCGAATCGACGCTGGACCGGGTCGAACGCGGCGACGTCTCGGTCGGCGTCGAACTCGAAGACGACGAACCGCTCGAAAAACTGGCCAAACGACTGGTCGTCGGCATGCTGCTGTCGACGGGACTGCTGGCGACGACGGTCCTCTATGCCTTCGCCACCCTCGAAGCGACGGCTGTCGCGGCGGGCGTATCTGCCCTACTTGCGGGCCTGCTGTGGCGGTCGTTCCGCAAGCGCCGCGGCATCCGTGCCAAGCCGCAGTTCACGCGGCAGGCGATGCGCGAGCGGCAGGACGAGAAGTAACCGGGGGACGACGGGTTTTCACGGTGGTCTTGTTTAAAAGGATACGCCGGCCTCATGCAAGCGTCGTGAGAAGCAACACACGGAGGTTCCAGACGACGATGAGTGTCCCGAGGACCGCCAACCCCAGCGGCACGCCGACACAGTAGGGCTGGGGCGTGCGCCGCCAGACGACATAACAGCCCCCGAAAACGGTGGCTTTCAGCACGAGCATCGACCCGACGGCCGAATACTCGAAGAGGTACGCGGCGAGCGGCTGGAGTTCGACGACGCCCGTCAGTCGGAGTCCCACAGCCGTCGTCACCACGTCGCCGGCCCCGAAACAGAGAACGGCGATGCCCCACAACCCCATCACACCACGTCGAGGAATTGCCTCAACCCGCACGGGTTCGCCGCTCATGCCCCGGGATACGGCGAATACGACCATTGTAACATCCAGCTTACCCATGGAAATAGGCCGGTAAACAACGCCTTCCCGCGGCGAGTTCGGGCTGTCCACACGGGACTCGGACGGCGGCCTTTTGAGGCCGCCCGCCGACCTTCGAGTATGCAAATCGAACCGTTCGAACTCGAACGCTGGTTCGCCGAGGTCGAATCCGGCGCCGATATCATGCTCGCCGAAAGCGGCGTTCGCCCGCTCGAAGCGAGCCGCTTCGATACGGACCCCGGCGAGTTGGGCTACGTCATCCCCACCGCAGGCGACCCCGAATTCCGCGAGGCCATCGGCGCCCACCACGACCGAACCGCCGAGGAGACGATTTTCACCTGTGGGACACAGGAGGCCAACTTCCTCACATTCCTCTCGCTGGTCGATACCCACGCCGTCGTCGTGACGCCGACCTACGGGTCGCTCTCGGAGGTGCCGGCGGCGCTGGCCGAAACGACCGAAGTCCCCCTTTCGGACCTCGACTGGACGCTCGATGTCGATGCGGTCGCCGAAGCGATTCGCCCCGATACCGACCTCGTCGTCGTCAACAACCCGAACAACCCGACCGGCCGCTACCACGACGAGGACGCGATGCGTGCCCTCTACGACGTCTGTGCGGACAACGGAACCTACCTGCTCTGTGATGAGGTCTACCGCCTGCTGGACGAGGACCCACGGCCCCCCGTCGCGAGTTTCGGCCGCTACGGTATCTCGACTGCCGGCGTCTCCAAATCCTTCGGTCTCGCTGGCTTACGATTCGGCTGGCTCTGTGGCCCCGCGGCCGTCGTCGCCGCCGTCGAGAACTGGAAGGATTACACCACCATCTCGCCTTCGGCGTTCGGCCAGCATATTGCCCGACAGGCGTGGGACCGCCGGGAGGAATTACTGGCCGAGAACCGCGAGCACGCCGCGAAAAACCGCGAATTGGTCGTCGAGTTCCTCGACGAACACGACCTCGAATGGTCGAATCCCGACTGCGGGACCAACGCCTTCATCGAGGTGCCCGACGGCTTCGCTGGCGGAGAATCATTCTGCCGAAGCCTCGTCGAGGCCGAATCGGTCGTCCTCGCACCCGGCGAGGCCTTCGACCGCTCCGACTGGTTCCGCATCGGCTTCGGCCTGCCTCACGAGGAACTCGTCGAAGGGCTGGCACGCGTCGATTCGTTCCTCCAGCAACACGCCTGAGCGGACCTACACGCGCCGATAATCGCCAAGCCGCGTTCCGTCGAGCAAGTAAGCCTCGCCGTCGGCCAACCCCTCGGGCAGAAACGGTGAGAGGAACCCGTCGGCTTCGTTGACGAAGGTGCCACCCGAGCGGTCGTTAAACGCGGGGCAGACGACCATTCGGTCGCCCACCTCGTCGTACTCCGGAAAGCCCGCCGAGTCGATACCCCCTCGAAGCCAGACGCGCTCCGTTCGGCTACCGCCGACCGCGTCTTCGAGTCGGACCTGCGGGTGCTCGTGGGCGGTACACAGCGTCGGCGCGGCGGCGACTTCCTCGGCGGGCCACGTGTGGCCGTGACAGAACCCAACGTCGCCGATACGGGTTCCGGAGCCATCGACGACGTTCACGTCCGTGATGCCGTCTGCGACGGCCTCGATGTTTCCGTCGTGGTTGCCCTTCGTAATCGTGACCGGGACGCGCTCGGTGACCGTCTCCAAAAGCGTCTCCAGTTCGATGCGCTCGGCACCGGTCGGTTCGCCGATGGCGTCCGCGAGGTCACCCAAAAGGACGACGCGGTCGGCGTCGGTGTCGACCAACAACCGAAGAAGGCGCTCACGGCGTTGCTCGGCGTTGCTTCGGAGTTCGACGCCATCCAGTCGAAGGCCCACCTCGATGCCGGCGTGATAGTCGGCGACGACGAGGGCGCGCTCCGGCCCGCAGTCGGCGACGGCGGCCGGCCGGCCGGGCACCGGGTCGAGCATTCAGATGGACTTGAGCGTGCCGTCGGAGGGCTCGTAACACCGGCCGCTCATGAGGGCGTCCTGAATCGCCTCTTCGACGTCGTCGGCGGCGACACCGTGGGATTCGACGACTGCCTCGACGAGTTCGTCGTGGTCGGCACCGTCGCCCTCGTCGAGTTCTTCCATCGTATTCATGACGGCGTCTTCGAGGTCGACGTCTCCGGCGGCTTCGGCCTCTTCTTCAGTTCCCGTTTCTTCCTCGGCCTCCCCCTCGATGGGTTCGGCCGGCTCCTCGGTGTCTTCCGGTTCGGGTTCCGGCACTTCCTCGGATTCGGTCGCTTCGGGTTCCGATTCAATTTCACCCTCGGATTCGGGGGTCTCGATGCCGGCCTCCTCAACCTCGTCGGCCGTCGAGAACTCGGTGCCGTACTCCTCTTCGACCTGTTCGCGGGTCTCCTCGTCGAGGTCGAACTCTCCGGGGTCGAAGTCGTCCAGTTCCTCCTCGACTTCCTCGCGGACCTCCTCTTCGGATTCGAATTCGCCGGGTTCCTCGACGGTCTCGGATTCAGTCTCGGGTTCGGCCGCCGGTTCGGCCGTCTCTTCGGTCACTTCCTCGGTCTCCTCGATGGTCTCGGATTCGGCGGGTTCGGACGTTCCTTCGACTTCAGCAGGCTCTCCGGTCGCCGGTTCGGTTTCGACCTCCGTTTCCGCTTCGGCCGACTCCTCGGGTTCGGGTTCCTCGCTTTCCTCTTCGACCGTTCCCGGAGTGACCTCGGCCTCGTCTTCCTCGTCGACGCCGGCCGCGGCAGCCGCCGACGCCGGCGAGGGAGCACCCGACAGGTCGAGCGTCGCGAGGTCGCTGGCGTCGCCCATCCCCTCGTCGGGGGCGACGTCGAGTCGCCGGACCTCATCGCGCTCGCCCGCGACGACGCGGGCGGCATCGAGAGCGGTCTCCCGAAGCGCGTCGAGGTAGGCGGGCGTCGTGTCGTAGTAATCCAACGCGAGCGCGACGCCGTCGGCGAGGCGGTCGTCGATACCCTCCTCGACCAGCGCGGCGCGTAACTGGTCGCCGGAGAGTTCGGCCTCGATGGCCGAGGCCATGATTCCGATGCGGTCGATGGTCCGCTCGGCCGTCGTGACGACCCAGCGATCCCGGGTTTCGGCGTCGACCTCGCTGATTGATTCGGGCCGGACCGACGTGTAAATCTGGTCGCCGTCGTCTGGTTCGAAGGTTCGAGCCTTCCCGGAGAGGGAGACGAAGGTCGGCGGGTCGGCGCGTTCGAGAAAGGCCAGCGCTTCGGGTTGATACTGGCCGGCGTAACTGACGAAAGCGCCCGTCGGGTCGACGATACGCCCCCGAACCATCTCGGGGTTGACGTCGTCGACTTCAGTGAGGACGCCGACCGCGAAGAGGCGGTTGACCCGCGCGCCGGTCGGCGTGACGACGTAGTTCGGCGCGCGCTCCTCGTCGCTTTCGCTGTAGGAGAACTCCGCGTCGTCGAACTCGGCGGCGAAGAGGCGGTAGGCGACCTCCCGTCGTCCGGGGCCGGAGTCACTCATGCGCCCACCTCCGCCAGCAGGTCACGGGCGCGTGACTCGGGGTCGTCGTCGCTCTCGGCGAACTCCTCGGCGTCGAGGTTCGCACCGTATTCGTCGACCGACAGCGCGCCGCGAACGCGGTACTCGCCGCCGACCAGTTGCTCGCTGATGTCATCGGCGACGACTTCGCGGTCCATCGCATCGCGGGCGTGTTCCAGCGCTTCTTCGAGGGTGCCGCCGTAGATTTCCTCAGTCAACTCGCGGCCGAGGACGACGGTGACGGTGTCGGTGCCGTCATCGAGGATGGCCTTCACGCGCATGTCGTCCTCGGGGTCGACCTCGCCGTGGCTCCGACACTGGTCGTTCTGGACGACGCGGCCGCAGTCCGGACAGCGCTGGATGAGGCCGGAGCCGTCGCGGACGTCGATGACGTTGCCGACCAGTTCCACGTCGAAGACGCCGCCCGCGCCGACGGCCTCGCCGATGGTCATCCGGGTCGCCGAATCGCTGACTGCGACCTCGGAGGTCGGTTCGACCGTCGAGAACTCCGTGACGTTCACGGAGGGGACACCCCGGTACTCGCGGATGTAGACGTCCTCAAGCCGGACCGACTCGCCTTCGGCGATTTCGTCGTGGGGGTCCCAGTCAGTAAACGGGAGGCGGGCGGTCGAATCGCCCAGCACGCCGCTGAGGATTTCGGTCTCGCCGTCGCGGCCGTCGATGGTCTTGGATTCGACTTCGACGGCTTTCACTTCCAGCGTTCGGCCGCGGTCACCGGGTTCGAGGTCGATGAGGTCGCGTTCCCCGCCGATGTCGTAGGGGACTTCCAGCGGTTCGTCCCGCAGGGTGACCGTCGTCGATTCACCGAGGTTGAGTTCGGGGTCGCCCTCCCACTCGCGGACGCCGGCGTTGCCCGCGGTGATGGTGTCGCCGGGCGACAGCGAGAAATCGGTCCAGGCGGTGTAGGAGATGCGGCCGGTCTTGTCGGCCAACTCCCCCTCGAAGATGGTCTGGTCTTCGCCCTCGTAGCGAATCGAGCGCTTGCCGACCGTCAGCACGCGCGCGGTGACGGTGACGTTACCCATGTCGGGTTCGATGTCGTCGATGTCGGTTTCGGGCGGTTCGTCACTGCCGCCACCACCGCCGCCGCCGTCGCCGTACTTCCGGCGCAGGCTCTGTTTCGCCTCGTCCATCGGCACCGAATACGAGACGAGCTTCTCCAAGTCCTCTTTGACCTCCGCTTTGTCTACGCCGAGGCTGGAGGCGAGTTCCTCGGCAGCATCGTCTAAGCTCATCGAACGGACGTTGGTCAGGGGGCCCCAAAAGCGTTCGCGCCGAGCGCTGTAGCTACGGGTCTTGTCATCTAATCGGCCAGTGTATTTGAGTAATTACTGGCCTCGATCTTCGCGATTGTCTTGCATTATTGATAATGCTTAACACCCGGCAACACCGAGAGGGTAGTATGATGGACGATATCTTCGTCGCCCGACTGATGACTTCGGACCTGCAAACCGTTTCTCCCGACACACTCGTCGAGGACGCAGCCCAGTTGATGATCGACAGCGGCATCGGTTCCGTGCTCGTCGTCGACGAGGACAACGGACTGCGAGGCATCCTCACCTCGACGGACTTCGTTCATATCGTCAGCGAACGGAAGCCGAAAGACCAGACGCCGGTCTCGAAGTACATGAGCACCGACGTCGTCACGACCACCGCACAGACGCCCATCGAGGAGGCCGCCGACCTGATGCTCGAACAGGGGGTCCACCACCTGCCCGTCGTCGACGACACCGAGGGAGTCATCGGCATCATCACGACGACGGACCTCACCACCTACGTCGCCGGCCTCCAGACACAGACCGCCTGAATCCGGCGTTTTAAAGGTGAACCCTCAGGTGCCTGTCGAACGTCAGACGCCTGCCCGACGAGGCTTTTTGTAGTTCTGTAGTGAAGGGTTCAGTCCCTGACAATGTCGCCATCCGCGAGTGACCCCGAAGACGTGCCGATAGAGGTCAGTCTCGCTGCCGAGGAGACGGAGAACCCGCCCGTCGAGTCCGACACCCGTATCGATATCCTCGTCGAGAAGGAGGCCTATCCGACGGCCCGACTCGACGACGGCCGGTACGTCGCCTGGTGGTTCACGACCGATTGCCCGCCCGCGGACGACCCCGTAACCAGCGAGTGGGTCACGGCGCCGACCCGGTTCCTCGCGGCGGGTACGCTCCACGAACTCTGGGAGAACCCCGGCGTGATGGAGTCCCTCGACGCTTAATCAGGCGAGTTCGAACTCGATGCGGTGGACGTCGGCGCCTTTCGAGGTGTGGTCGATAATATCCACGCGCCCGATTTCGTCCAGTCGCTCGACGTGAGTACCGCCGCACGGACACATATCGAAGTCCTCGATTTCGACGACGCGAAGCGGGTCGACCGACTCCGGGATGAGGTCCAGAAGTGCCCGCCCTTCCGTGACGTTCTCCTCGACCTGTTCGCGCGGGCGGTTCTCCTTGGTAACCGAGTGGCCGCGGTCGATGACCTCGTTGGTCCGTTCCTCGATGAAGGCGATGTCCTCCTCGTCGAAGTTCGCTGGTTCGAAGTCGATGCGCGAGCGGTCCTCGTAGACCTGATTGCCCGCGGTCTCCGCGCCGTATTCGTCGAGGACGACCCGCGAGAGGACGTGCTGGGCGGTGTGCATCCGGGTCAGTTTCGCGCGGCGCTCGGCGTCGATTTCGGCATCGACGGTCGTCCCCTCCTTCGGGAGGTCGCCATCCAGCGATTCGATGCGGTGGCGAACGTCGCCGTGGTTCTTCCGGACGTCACCGATGTCGGCCCGACCACTGTCCCATTCGATGGTGCCGTGGTCCGCCGGTTGGCCGCCACCTTCGGGATAGAAGTACGTGCCGTCGAGAACGATATACTCCGGCGTCGCTTCCGTCACCGTGGCCGTAAATTCGGTCACATGGTCGTCGTTCGGTAGATACAGCAGGTCGGTCATGCGCGGGCGTTGAACCTGCAAGCGCAAGAAGCGGTCGGTCCAACTCGGGCGAGCGTACGACGCCTCCCCACCGCATCAAGGTCTGTTGGCACTTGACAGGGGCGTTTTATGTGGTTTCATGCCCAACGAATAATCGTATGCGAGAACTCAGCCGACGGCGATTCGTTCAGGCTACCGGCGCAACGGTTGCGGTTGGTGCGGTTGCCGGTTGTACCGGCGACAGCGGCAACGGGAACGGCAACGGGAACGGGAACGGTGACACGCCGACGCCCGGTGGCAACGGTGGCGACGTGCCGCAGGAAATCGCCGACCACCTCGACGGTGCGAACCTCTACGAGGGCTCCGTCGAGGACCTCACCGGTCAGGACGAGGTAACCGTGAACGTCGGCGCTGGCGACGGGCTGGCCTTCGACCCGCCGGCGATTCGCATCTCCTCGAGTACGACCGTCGTCTGGGAGTGGACCGGCGCGGGCGGCAGCCACAACGTCGCCTCCGTCGAAGGCTCCGAAAGCGACTTCACTAGCGACTACTCCAACGAAGAGGGATACACCTTCGAACAGTCCTTCGACAACACCGGCATCCAACTCTACGTCTGTGAACCCCACCAGACCCAGGGCATGAAAGGCGCCATCGAAGTCGTCGAATAATCGGACTAATCGGACTGCCGGCTTTCTTTTATACGTCGACCGCCTAGCCGTGGCCGTGAAACGAGTGACGGACCGGGTGTCGAACCCCTTCGGCATGCGAGCGCCCGGCGAACCGGCCGTCCACGGGTACGGCGACGCGAACGCTGATTTCCACGTCATCGGCGCCGATGCTGACACTCACGGCGGCGCCGACACCGGCGTTCCCTTCACGGACTCGACTGCCGGCAAGCGTCTGCAACGCGTCCTCCATTCGGTTGGCTTCGCGGCCGAACCGTACAGCGACGGCCCCGAGTTGACGAACTGCTACCTCTCCTATCTTCACCTCTCGCCCGGCGACCCCGCCGACCTCGAACGGTATCTCGACGCGGAACTCCGGGCCCTGAACGCCCACATCCTCCTGCCGGTCGGCGACGCTCCGCTGTCGTACGTTCTGGAGGAGTTCACGACCCAGGCGCGGAAACTCCCGCACGACGCCGACCGTCTCCACGCCAGCGAGGTCCGGGGCCGGGGCTTTCTGGTCGTCCCCGTCCGGGAGCCTGCCGACTGGGAACCGGGCGACGAGGAGGCCCTTATCGACCGATTGGCGGCGCTGCTCGATAGCGACTATCGACAGACGAAAGGCGTGGCGACGACGGTCGGCTAAGGAGAGCGTCCCTGCGATTACGCCCACTCGATGCGGAAGACTTCGGTATCGATTTGCTGGGATTCCTCGGTGTGGTGTTCGAACTGGCGCGGAATCTCGAACTCCGCGGCGAAAGCGTGGGTCACCTCGCCACCGTTGTCATCGGCGAAGGCTTCGACGAACTCCTGGCTGCCGGCGTTGTGGACGGAGTAGGAGACGGCCGCGACGTTGGCGGCGGTTTCGAGGAAAGCGCGATCGGCGCCCTCGCTGCCGGTCTGGGCGCCGAACGGCGGGTTCATGAGAACGGTCACTTCTTCATCGGGACACAGCGGCGCCCGCGTCGCGTCGGCCCGGAGCCACGCGACGTTGGTCATCGCGCCAACCCGGGTTTCGTTCTCGCAGGCGGTCGACAGCGGCGCCGGGTCGATATCGACGCCGAGAACGCGCTTCGGCCCGCGGAGGGCCGCCCCGAGTGCGAGCATCCCCGTCCCACAGCCGAGGTCGGCCACGGTCCGGTCTTCGATGTCGTCCTGCAGGTCCGCGACGTGGACGATGTGAGCCGCCAAATCGGGCGGCGTGTGGTACTGCTCCAGCGGCGCGCGTGGGTCCTCGAACCCCGCGACGACTGCCAACTCCTGTGCCAACCGTCGGCGCGTCGCGCCCGCCTTCCCGTCTGTCATGTCCCGCAATACTTACCAGAAATTCTTATAGGTTTGTGTATGTCTGTTGTTAATATCCCGGGGCGGGTCGGCCGACCGAGCCACGCGATAGTTTCTTTCTACCCCGTGTGTAACGACCAGTCATGGAGTGTCCCCGGTGCGGGGAGGACTTAGAGCGGTACGCCCTGCAGGGCCGGGAGGCGTTCGGCTGCAACGCCTGTGGCTACATCGGCGTCCCCGTCGAACACCGCGGGGAGTACGACCCGCCGGAATCGTGGGACGAGGCCATCTCCCGGTTCCACAACGTCGACCGCGTCGAATCGGTCACCATCGAGACGGCAGAGGACGACCCGACGCCGGAGTTCATCGACGAGGAGGGCGACACACTGGAACCCGCATTCATCCGCGTCGACGCCGGCAACGGGACCAACGGGGCACCCGACGCCGAGTTCGCGTGTGCAGTCTGCGGCGAGACGTTCGACTCGCGGGCGGCGTTGGATGGCCACAGCGCCGTACACACGGACGAAGAAAACGAGGCGTAAGGAAACGAGTTAGTCTTCGGCCTCGGCGGCCTCGGCTTCTTCCTCGTCGCCACCGCCGCCTTCCTCGGTTCGGGAGGCCACCAGCGCGCCACGGGCGACGCTGTAGAGCGGTTCGTCGGCCTTCCGGACGTCGCTGATGGAGAAGGGGATGTTGGCCTTCTCGAGGCGTTCCTCGAAGAGTTTCTCGAAGCCGGGCGGGCTCGCGGTACCGCCGGTGACGACGACGGGTACGTCGAGGCCCTCCTCGACGTCTTCCTCGTTGACCTCCTGGGCGACGTTCTCGATGACGTAATCGAGCAGGTTGTCGTAATAAATGGACAGCGCGCCCTCGACACCGCCGGCGTCGGTCGTGAAGTCCAGTCGGAAGTCGTCCTCCTTGATGGAGGTGACCTTGTCGATTTTCTCGCCGGTCGCGGTGGCGGTCTGTTCGTCGACCCAGTCGCCGCCGCGGGCCACGGAGAAGGTCATCACGGGGACCGCGTAGTAGGACAGACAGACGTTGGTCATCCCGGCGCCGAAGGAAATGCCCAGTCCCGTGAAGTTCGAGTCGGCCAACTCGGAGTAGATGACGGCCATGCCCTCGTTGATGGGTTCGGGGTCATAGCCCATATCGGCGAGGAACGATTCGAGGGTCTTCTGGTGGTACAGCGTCGAGAGGTCCGAGTCGATGGGGTCGGCGGGCGTCGAGAAGTGAATCCGCTCGTTGGGGCGGTCGGGTTCGCCGACCACCTGCTCGATGATGAGCTTGATCATCGGGATGGCCGACTGCTCCTCCGAAGAGAGGATACCGTGTTTCATCGGCCGGCGGGTTTCCTCGTTGAAGATGTTCGCGAAGTTCAGCGCGTCGTCGCCGACCACGTACACCTTGTCGTCCTTACGGATGTGGAGGACGTCCGACCGGGAGAGCATCCGCTCGGCCATGTCGCTGTATTCGATCTCGACAAAGGAGTTCCGCTGTGATACGAAGACGGTCTCGTTTCCTTCCTGCTGTGCCGAGACGATGTTCATCGTCCCGACGTCAATGCCGCGTGCCATGGAGGAAGGGGCGGTGGGTCGCTAATAAAGATACCTGCCAGTTCATACCATGCGTCTCGGGCACGGTTGTCGAAAATAGGGAGGAAAAGAACCGTTAGCCGCCGAGACGCTGCTTCAGACGTTCCCAGACGCCGTCGGGTTCGGCCTCGGCCTCCTTGCGCTGCTGCTCGCGGAGTTCCTGCAAGGCCGCCGCCTGGTCGTCGACGCTGTCACTCGTGTCGGTGCGGTTCTCGCCGCCTTTCAGGCCCTGTAGTGCGGAGAGTTGCTCGTCGACGCTTTTCGAGCGGTGGACGTTCGCCGAAGACTGGTCGAGGTTTTCGCCGTCCAGTTCGGCGTCGGGGGTGATGTTCAGCCGCTCGGTTTCGACCTTCTCGACGCCGCCCCAGTTGATTTCGGTGTTCGACATGGCCTCGTCGATGTCCTGCTGGACCTGCTCGTCGGTGACGTCGGGACCGGCGTCGGTTTCGGCCTCCTCGGCAGCGGTTCCGGGGCCGCCGCTGACTCGCTCGATGTGGTAACTGACGAGGGCGGCGCCCGTCGAGGCGAGGACGCTCACGACGCCGACCGCATAGATGGTGACGCCGCGGAGGCTGTAGTCGGCGCCGGCGTTCCAGTTGCTCGGATAGACGGAGACGAAGAAGGCGATAGCGGCGATGGTGACCACGAGGCCGACAGCGGCCACGTACAGCGCTCGGCGGTCGGCGGGCAACAGTACGACGACCGAAAACAGCACCAGCGGCAGGCCGAAGGCCCCGCCCGCGAAAGCGATTTCGCGGAGCCAGAACACCTCGCCCGCAAGGGCGGTTCGCTCGATGCCGAAAAGCAGCAATCCGATCAAGCCGAGGCCAAGGCCGCCGAAGAAGAGCGCGAAGCCGAGGTAAACGTCCGTACGCCGGTCCGGTTCCCCGATGTAGTTCCGATAGAGTGCGACGAGTCGGTCCTCGCCCGACCCGTCCGTGTCGGCGGTCGTCATTGGCACCCTCTTTCGAGCGGTGGCCTATGACTGTTTGGCCTCGAGCGACGCCGTGAGGTCGGCCCCACGGTCGACCGCTCGGGTCGTCCACTCGGCGACGCCCGCATAGAACAGATGGGCCCGTGCGACGGCACGGGTGTCACCGTCGCTCGACGAGGTACGGTCGGCCGTCTCCAGCAGCATCTCGCTGCGCTCGGCGAGATGTCGCTGAAGCGGCGTTCCGGAGGCCGCCGCTTCGATACCGTCGACGGCGTCCTCCTTGGCATCGATGACCGATTCGGCCGGTATCTCACCGTTCTCGAATCGGTCGACGGTTCGTGTGACCGCCGCATCGAAGGCGTTGAATTCCGTCAGATACGTGGCGATGTCGACGAGCAGTCGCACCGATGGCTCGCCGTCGTTGTCGTCGAGTTCGGAGAGCCAGCGTCGGCTTCGTCGGCCGACCTGAATCCGGATGTCCCGAACCCGGCCTTTCGGCGAGGCATCGTTCGGCGGGTCACGGTCGGCGTACGACTCCGCGATAGCTACGACTTCCTCACGGAGGTCCGCGAGGGCGGGCGGAATCGCGGTACGGAGCGACGGCGCCTCCGCGTCGGTCGCCGAGTCGTGCAGGGTGGCGATAGTCGACCGAGCCAGTCGGGTGCGTTCGACGCTCTGCCGAACCAACGCGAACGCCGTGTGTTCGTCCATACCGCCGTTGTCGGCGTCCGCCAGTTGCTCCCGTGCGTGGTCGAGATACCGAAACTCCGTCAGCCGGCGTTCCGCCTCGTAGAACATCGGCAGGTGGTCCCCGATGGGGCGTGCGATGCGGTAGGAAAACCGTTCGGTGAGCGCGTCGAGGGCGGCCTGCTCGTCTTCTATCATCGCTTCGATGGCCGCTCGGTCGACGGCGCCGGTCTTGGCCTCGATGTAGCCGAGCGCGAGGGCCACGTCACGGACCGTCGACTCGATTTGTCGTAGCGCGGCCTCGCCCCGGTCGGTCTCGCGGGCCGACTGGAGTCTCGCGTTCGCGTCCTCGACGATGTCGTTCGGGTCGTTCGGTATCGCCCGTCGCAGGCCGGTCAACTCGACATCGGGATTGGCTTCGGCCGCTGCGCGAAGGTCCGAAACGAGCGATTCCGCGTGTTCCAGTGCGTGGTCGAGTCGCTCATCGGAGACCGGCACGGCCGGCGGGAGGTCCGGCCACTCGATTTCGGCGGCTTCACGAAGGATTTCCGAACTGCTTCGGGGCACGTCCACCGGCGTGACCGTCGGGTAGTCGTCGCTCGTCGTCTCGTTGCAACCGGCGAGGGCGGCGAGCGTTCCCGCGGCACCGAGGAGGACGCGGCGGCGAGTGGAGGGCATCGGCAGAAACGTAGACAGCCGTCGATAAACGTTTTCTGGACGGAAGAAGGGCGTAGCCGCTTGACGGTTACCAGGTGCCGTGGAAGGTGTCGAATTCGAGGTCTTCGAGGTCCTTGTTGCCGACGGCGATTTCGTACTCGCCGGGCGTCAGCATCGGCTGTTTGAACTGCGGGCCGTCGTCGGTCGTAATCCGGGGACAGCCGGTGTTGACGTAGGCGTCCAGCCCGAAGTTGGTGAGGCGGTCCGGGGTCACCTCGTCCATCGTCAGCAGGTAAGCGTTCTCGTTGTTCTCGACGATTTCCTGGGCTTTCTCCCAGCGGCCCTGTCCGATTTTGGTGCAGTAGATGACGCCCCACTCCTCGGCGTCCATCGCCTTGTGGACGGAGGCGTATCGCTGCTTCATGAACTTCTCCGTGTCAGCAATTTTGACGACGTTGTTGACGGGGTCGGCGATGATGACCTTCTTGTCGGGGTGTTCCATCGCGAGGCCGAGGGGGTGGAACTTCCCGCCGCCGACGTAGAGAATCTGGTCGGCGTCGACGTCCGCGGAGGCGTAGTTACAGCCGAGGACCTGCCCCTCGTGGGTCAGGCGGTCGTCGCCACGGCGGACTTCGACCTCGTAGTCGCGCTCTTCGAGCCACGAGCGCATCTCGTCGAACTTGTTCATGTGCTGGGCCGTCGTCACGAGCCCGACTGCGGGGTCCTCGTCGGGGTCGGCGAGTTCCTCCAGGGACTCCTCCATGATGGGCGTGACTTCGACGTTCGAGAAGAGGGGGACGTAGATTATCTTCTCGGACTCCTTCATCGGGGAGTGGCCGAAGTGGACGAAGACGTCCGTCCGGCGCATGACCTCGGTGTCGAGGTCGCAGGCGCCGTAACAGGGCTGGCCCGAAATGAGGACGTTGACGTCCTCTGGAAGCAGTTCTCGCAGGTCGTCGGCGACGCGCGGGGCGCGTCGCTTGAGGCCTTCGGGGAACTGCAGACCGACGGTGCCGGCATCCCGCTCTTCGACCGCATCCACGATTCGGTCGAGTTCGTAGTCCCACGTCCGCTCGTGTCGGAGCGACATCCCGGTGTTCCGGAGGTCGCCCTCGGTTCGTTCCGAGGATTCCTGACTCATTGGACCTGAATAACCGTCGCGGACGTTTAATCTCCGCGCTTCGCCAACCGGAGTGATAGCTGCTCTCGTGGCCCGGCCGTCGGTTGTGGGTTCCGGCACCGCTGTATCCATCCGGCACCTCTTTAGGCGCGAGGCACAAAGCGCGGGTAATGAGCGTCGAGACGACTCCCGAAGGCGACCTTACGAGCGATGTCGACGAACTCGCAACGGAACTCGGCGAGGCCATCACGGACCTCCCGGCCTACCAGGAGTTCTGCGAAGCCAAAGCGGCCGTCGAGGCCGACGAGGAACTTCAAGAGGAGATTCGCGAGTTCGAACAGCTCCGCGAGGAGTTCATGATGGCACGACAGACGGGCGATGCGAGCAACGAGGATCTGCGTGAGCTTCAGTCGGCCCAGCAGGAACTCCACGAGAAGCCGAAGATGTCCGCGTATCTGCAGGCCCAGTCCGAAATCGAGCTGAAACTGCAGGAACTCAACGAAATCATCTCCGAACCGCTGGAAGTCGACTTCGGACAGAAGGCCGGCGGCTGCTGCGAGGACTAAGTTCGGTTCCGACCCCGAATCCGTATCGCCTTCCTTTTTGAGCAACCACCCTCAGTCACATCCATGAGCGTTCACTCCGACTGGGGCGATTGGCTGCCGCGGGCCGTCGAATCGGCCGACCCCGACGGCCTCGCGGTCTGGTATCTGGGCTGTAACGGCTTCATCCTGAAGGCCGACGACGGCACGACCGTCTTCATCGACCCGTATCTCGGGACGGGCGACCCACCGCGGACCGTGCGGATGATTCCGGTACCTTTCGCCCCCGAGGACGTCGCGGAGGCCGACGCCGTACTGGCGACCCACGAACACACCGACCACGTTCACGGTCCCTCGCAGGCGCCGATTCTGGCGGATACGGACGCCACCTTCTACGGGCCTTCGGCGTCGGCCGAAAAAGCGACGGCATGGACCGACGACTACGACGTCACCGACGACGATTTCGAGACCGTTTCGGAGGGCGATTCCCTCGACATCGGCGCCCTCTCTATCCACGTCGAACCGGCCAACGACCCCGACGCCGACCATCCGGTCGCCTACGTCATCGAGCACGACTCGGGGACCTTCTTCCACGGCGGCGACGCGCGGCCGAGCGACGGGTTCGAAGAAATCGGCGAGCGCTACGACATCGACCTCGGGGTCGTCGCGTTCGGTTCGGCGGGCATGATTCCGGACAAGCAGACCCGCGAGCCGAAGTACACACAGTGGTATGCCGACGAGAACATGGCCGCCGAGGCAGCGAATCAACTCCAACTGGACCGCCTGCTGCCGACCCACTGGGACATGTGGAAGGGCCTGACCGCCGACCCCGAATCGTTGCGGCACCACACGCGCAGTTTCGAGTACCCGCGGACGCTGGACGTCCTCGAAATCGGCGACTCGACGACCGTCTAAACGTGGTTTCTTTCGTTTCGATTATTAAGTCAGCCAATAGGGTTATTGAGGACCGTTCGCAGTACCCAGTATGAGCAACGTGGAATCCGAGGATATCGTCACTGTCTCCGAGGGTGGGGTCGTCGTCGAGAAGTCCTTCGAACCGGACGACTTCCCGGTGCCGGCTATCGCCTTCGTCGTGCGCTCCGAACGGGAAGAACCCGTTTCGCTAACGATGACCGATACCATCCCGGACCACATTCCGGGGGAGGACATCGGCTTTCACCCGAAGTACGGCTCCGAGTACTGGGAGGTCGAGGGGAACGAAATCGTCTTCGAGCGGGAGTTCGAGCCACACGAGGAGTACACCACGGTCTACGGCCTTCGAGCGGCCGATATGGACAACCCCGACCCGTTCATGTCCGAACCGACAATCGAGTCGGTCGACCCGCCGCTGGAGGAAGCCCCCGACGATGTCGTCGGAGATGTCGTCGACGGTGACGGTGAGGGCGACTCCGAGACGGACACGGACGCGAACGCCGACCAGTCCGGCGCTGATGACGTCGATATCGACATCGACGTTACCGGCCCGAACGACG
This sequence comes from Natronomonas halophila, assembly GCF_013391085.1. Taxonomy (NCBI): domain Archaea; kingdom Methanobacteriati; phylum Methanobacteriota; class Halobacteria; order Halobacteriales; family Natronomonadaceae; genus Natronomonas; species Natronomonas halophila. Next base: position 144,464 of record NZ_CP058334.1, read on the forward strand.
AGGAGGGGGACGTCTCGATTCCCGACTCCGCAGTCGAGTCCGAAACGGACGCCGAAGCCGAAGCGGAAAGCGAGGACGACGATGACGACCCCGTCGAGCCGATAGACCTCGCCGAACCGGACGACGAGTCGGCGGATGGTACAGCAGGCGAAACGGCGGCCGAGGCCGACGCCGATGCGGATTCGGAGTCCGAGGGCGAATCCGACGACGAATCTGGCCCGGAGTCCGCAATCCGGTCGGTCCCCTCCGTCGGTAGCGAGGCGGCCGGAGCCGGTGCGTCGGCCGGTCTCGCGGCGACGCTAGCGGACGAAATCCGAAGCGGCGAGGTCGACGACGACGACCTCGACGTTCTTCAGGACGCCCTCGGCGTCGACCCGTCGAACAACAGCGTACAGACACGCATCGAACACCTCCAGTCCGAAGTCGCGGACCTGCAGGCCTACACCGAGGCCTTAGAGGAGTTCATCGACGAGAACGGCGACGCCCAGCAGGTCATCGAGGACATCCGCGAGGACTTCGAGTCGGCGACCGAGCGCCTCGACGAGATGGAAGAACAGACCGAAGAGGCGGTCGACATCGCCGAGTCCGTCGACGAGCGACTCGACGAGCGCATCGACGATACCGAAGCGCGCATCGACGAACTCCTCGAAGACGGCGAAGAGCGACTCGATACGCTCGCCGACGACGCCGAAGAACAGGTCGACGAGGTCGTCGAGTCCGCCGAGGAACGGGTCGACGACCTCGTCGACGAGGCCAAAGACCACATCGAATCGGAAATCGAGGAGACGACCGAGCGCATCAACGACATCGAGGACCGTGCTGAGGACGCGCTCGATGACCTCGAAAACGCGCTGGACGACCTCGAAACCACGGCCGAAGAGCGCGTCGAGGAGGAACTCGACGAACTGTGGATGGAAATCGACGAGGTCGCCGCGGAAGCGGCCGACACCGCCGACGAAGTCGAGGAACTCCGGGACGAACTCGGCGAGCAGGCCACCGAGCGCATCTCGGCGCTCGAAGCGGACATCGAGGACCTCGAAGACCAGATCGGCGAGGTCGCGGAACTCCGCGACCGACTGGCCAACGCCCTCGGACCGCTCGGCGGCGGTGGCGGTGGAGATGGCAGCGGTACCGACGACAGCGACGACGCGGAATAACGTTCCCGAACCAGTTTCGTTTTATCCGTCGACGGCGACAAGCCGATAATGACGACGATCCGTGTCGCCGTGCCGAGGAAGGGCCGGCCCCTCGAAGCCGTCCTCGAACGGGTCGCGGCCCTTGCGGATATCGAGGACCGCGCCGACGAGGTGGCCTCGACGCTCCGCTACGAGAAGGCGGTCACCAAGGACAAGCAGACCGCCGACCGAGACGTCTACGACCGGCTGGCGGCCTACAGCGATACAGACTCCTACGCCCCCGAATACACCCTCCTGCGGGACGCCCGCCCCGGGATGCCGCGACGGGTCGTCTTCGACAGTATGACCGTCGACATCGGCGAGCACGACCTCCAGTTGGTCGGCCGCGAGGAGCCGTTCCGCTCGCTGCGCAAACACGAGTTCGCACTCGGCTTCGACGCCGCCGACCTCGTCCTCGAGGAGGTCGTCCGCATCGACGCCGACCCCCTGTCGAGTCTGGACGAACTCAACGACCGCATCGACCCGAAGGACACCGACGTCCGCGTCGTCGGCGGCCTCGGCGATACGGTCTATCACACGCTGCTTTCGACGCCTGACGTCTGCGAGGACCCGACCCGCGAGTTCGTCGAGGACTACGAGGGCCCGCTCTGTATCTCACCGCGCTACGAGCGACTGGTGCGGGCGGTCCTCGGCAGCCGCGCGATGGAAGGCATCGACTTCCGCTATCCGGGCGACCGAGAAGAAGAAGCCGCCATCGCCTCGGTCGGCCTCGGCGTCTACCTGACGGTGACCGGGTCGACCGCACGGGACCACGGCCTCCGCATCGGCGAACAACTCTTCCCGAGTCAGACGGTCCTGCTCGAAAACCCCGCCGAAGCGGGCGACGGCGTCGAAGAAGTCGCCGAGAAAATCGTCGGCGGCGTCGAAACGACTGCGATTCAGTAGTCGGCTAGAGCGGCCCAGAACCCGCTACTCGAGCCGATATCGGAGCAGTGCCGCGACCCCGCCGAGGTTCGAGAGTTGCTGGCCGGGGTCGAACTCGTGGGAGAAGACGGTTACGTCGCCGCCTTGCCGTTCGACGGTGTCGATGAGTTCGTTGGCGTCGACGTCCCAGTCGCCTTCGCCCGCGCGTTCCTCACGGAGTCGCTTGTCGAGGATGAGCAGCGTCTCGACGGCGCCGTAGTCGGCGGCCTTCTCGACCTCCTCGATGCCATAGGCGGCCTTGGCGCCCTCCCCGATGCGCTCCATCAGTTCGTCGATGAGTTCTGCTTCCTCGGAGATGCGTGTCTCCGTCTGAATCCGGTCGACGGCCCCGCGTTTGAGCACCTCGTGAACGCCGCGTTCACCGACGGCGGCGGTGTCGACGGTCTGAATCTTGTCGACTACGTCAGGGGCGTTGTCCTCGACGTAATCCAGCGCGTCCTGTTTGGTGAATCCGGGGCCGGCGAGGATGATGGCAGGCGCGTCGAGCCGCTTCAGGACCTCGGTCAACTCCTCGAAGAGTTCGTCGCGGCCGCGGGCGTACTCGCCTTTGCCCGTCGTACCGGTAATCGTGGCGCGTTCCTCGACGCCGTACTGGGCGACGGTGTGGACGTGGGCTTCGCCCTCCTCGACGGTAGCGATGGCAACGTCGGGCTGTTCGGCGGCCTCGACGGCCTCCTGTAGTCGCTCCAGTTGGTCGACCTGCCAGACCTTCTCGATTTCGAGTTCGTCGTGTTCCTCGACATTGAATGTGTGATGGAACCCCAACTGGTCCTCGCGGGAGCAGTCGACGATTTCGCCGCCGACACGGAGGCGGTTTGCGAACTTGGCGAACTCGACGCTCTCGACGTCGATGCGGAGCCACATCGGTTCCCGCTGGCCGCCCGTATCCCGCATCTTGTCGTCGTCGCGCTGGATGCGGCGGGTCGTATCGCCCGAGACGAGGTCGCCGGGTTCCAGAATATACGTGAGGTGCCAGAGGTCGTCGAGGCTCTCGGGAACGACCGTAATCCGCTCCTTCCGCCCCTCGACGTCCTGGCGGTCGGCGATGCGCATACGGCTACTTCCGAGCGGCGGCGGTAAGTGCCCTGCTATTCGGTTGGCCGGACCGCCGACCTATTCGTTCACCATCGTACTGCCGCCGGGCGGACAGAATTCCTGAATCTTGTCGGCGCTGGCGATTTTCCGGACGAAACTCGTGTCCTCGAAGCGCTCGCGGAAGGTCCGATACAGGCGCTTCGCGATGTCGTTCTGGGCGTACTGGCCCGGTTCGATGCGAACCGACGTTTCGACCTTCGGTTCGATGGCCGACGGCGGGCCGCCGATGACCCGCGTGTCGGGTTCGCATTTGATGCCGATAGCGACCCCGACCGGCATGTCGCGGTAATACTCCCGGTCGCCGCGGATGACGAAACTCCCCTTCTCGATGTACTCGCCGCTTTCGGGCGTCTTCGAGACCTGTTCGGGGTCGACCTCGTAGACGTCGCCCTCGAACTTGCCGCTCTTCCAGACCGACGAGTAGGAGACGGCGAACTTCGCGGCCTCCCGTTTGCTGGATTCGGGGATGTCGATTTCCCGGGCGGCCTCGTCCGGCTCTGTGGCCTTTAGCACCGTCACGGGCGCGCCGTGGGCCTGCGCGTGGAAGAAGCAGTCCGACGGCTCCATGTACTTCTTGACCAGGTCCTCGTTCTGGTCGGCGTTGCGGCCGCCCAACACGAGGAAGCCGTCGCTCGTGCGGAACCAGCGGAACCGCTCGTACCACTTCTCGTCGTAGCGAACGGGCACCGACCCCATCGAGAGGTAGTCGCGCTCGACGTGCTCGGCTTCCTCTTCTTCGTCTTCCTCCTGTTCGCTTTCCTCCCACTCCTCCTTGCGCTGCTTGGCCTCTTCGAGGTCCTCGCGGGTGTCCTCGATTGCGGCCTCGGCACCCTCCATCTTCTCGCGAACGCGCTTCGACTCCTTATAGAGGCGGTCGGCGTTCTTCTCGACGCCCATCGCGGGGTCGATCTCGATTTGCTTGTCGTCGATTTCGATGGTGACGGTGCCTTCGGCCTCGTTGACGCCGACGACTGCTTCGGCGGCTTCGATGCCCTGCTCGGCACCCTGTTCGAACGTCTCCTCGATTTCCTCCCACCCGACGCCCTCATCGCGAGCGTTCTGGACCGTCGAGCAGATGTCGTCGACCAGGTCGTAGTTGCCGTAGAGGAGTTCGGCCTTCTGCTGTTCCTCCTCGGCCTGTTGTTCGTACTCCTCGATGGCGCCCTTCTGCTGTTCGATGATGCGCTTGTACTTCTCGATTTCCTGCTCGAAATCGGGGCGCTGGCTGCCGGGCTCCTCGGTGACTTCTTCGGCTTCCTGTTCGAGGCGATGGAAGTACTCGTCGATGGCGCCGTTGAAGTTCTCGAAGACTGTCTCGTCGTATCCTTCGGCCTGATGTTCTTCGAGCGGCAGCGGCGTCGCATCGACGACGTCGCCCTCGTCGTCCTCGTAAAGCCGGGGGTCCGTCCGACCTTCCAGAATCGGCTCTCGGAGGCGTTCCAGCGCGCCGAACAATGCCTCGTACTGCTCGTCGGTCGCGTCGGCAATGTCGACCGTTTTCTCGACGCCGGCGCGGATACAGAGTTCCTCGCCGTAGAGACCGCCGAAGTTCAGTTGGGTCGCCAGCGTCCGCACGAGGTCCGTATCCGACTGCTCCATCTTCGCCTTGAACGTCTCGTAATCGACCTCCATCGGATTAAACCGCTCGTCGGGATAGCCGTACTGGGATCCGGGCGCGACGGTTCGGGAGCGCAGACGAACGGTGTCGAGACAGTCGATGACCTCGCGGTCCTCGTTCATCACGGCGACGTTGCCGTCGCCAAACAGTTCCGCGACGACGAGCGTCGTCTGGTCCTCGCGCTCGAACCGGAAGGTGAGGATGCGGTCGAAGCCGTACTGCTCGACGCCCTCGAGGTTCGCGCCCGCGATGCGGTTTCGCATCATCATCGCGAAGTTCGGCGGCCGGCCGGGCGCGTCGGGGACGTGTTCCGGCGTCGCGACGTGGGCGCGCTTGGGGTCGCCCACCTCGATGATGAGTTCGATGCGGCCGCGGTCGTAATCCCGCATCTTCAGCCGCACCTTGTCCTCGCCGTAGAGATAGGCCTTGTCGACGACGGCGCCGGTGTAGTCCCGTAACTCGCCGACGAGGGCGGCGAGGTCGACGCTCGTCATCGCCCGCTTTCTGTCCATGTCTACGTCCTGACGCGGCCCGGAGAAAGGCCTGACGGGTTGCCGACGTGGTTCGCAACCGCTTAGGGGCCGCTGGCCGGACCGAACGGTATGGACGACCGTCTCGCCGCTCTCGCTGCCGTGCTCGTTGGTGCCTCGCTCGCCGTCGTCAGCCTCGCCGAGTACGTCCTGCCGGGTCGTTCGGTACCGCCGTACGAACCGCTGACGACTGGCATTCTCGTTCTTATTAGTGGTCTGCTGTTGCTCGCGGCCGGGGGGATGGCCGCTAAGGAGGCGCTGGATACTCTCGCGCTCCGGGCGGCAACCTCCGTCGGCCTGGTGACGCTGTTGCTTGCCGTGCTCCAACCTACGTCGTTGCTGTTCGGTGGCGTCTTCTGGCTGGGGCTGGTGTCAGCGACCCTAATCGGGGCTGGAACGTATCGAACGTTCGCAAAAGCAAATTGAGGTGGAAGTGGATCGTGCTCCTCAAAGAGCGTCGAGAATATTCAGGTACCCAGACCCGTAGAACGCTTTATCGTAGCCATCGGGGACCTCAGCTGCGCCTTTGAGTGCCGATTCAACCTGATTGGCGTTGTAATTCGGGTTTGCGCTTTTGACTAGTGCTGCGGCGCCAGCAACATTCGGTGCAGCCATCGAGGTTCCGGCCTTCCAGCCGTAACCGGGGGTCTGTGGAATCAGAAGCGCATCGCCTTCGAAATCCACTCCCGTATAAGTGATATCTACCGAATCATCTCGTCCGATGCCGCCACCGCTGTAGACGCCGACGCTTTGAACGAGTCCTTTACCGATGACATCTCTTGGATTCCCGGTCGGTGAGGATGGGTCGATGTCATTGTCAGCGAAAATCTCTTCGACGGAACCGGCTTCGAATACGCCACCGTACTCATCACCGAACGAGTCGCTTGCAGTCCATGAAACCGTTGTTCCGGAGTTTTCGTCTACCTGCCAGTCGATGACAACATAGTTAGTATCCTCTTCATCCCCATCACCGGGTACGACCACTTGCAGCGAAATCCAATCAGGGGCACCTCGTTCGTGGTCGGAACCAGTATTGTAGTCGACAGTCACGGTTTCCTCGCCGGTAAAGGTGGCTGTGCCGACACCGAAACGGACGCCACCGAACCCGACCGACGAGTACCAAGGGACATCGTCAGTCGTATACGGCGGGTCGCCTGAAACGGAGACCTCGCCGTAGAAATCCCCTCTCCACTCGGCTGTCACGGTCCCCGGATACTCGTCGGTTTTTGACCCGAACGTGCCCGAAACGAGTTCGCCGTTATGGGCGAAGACGGTATTGAAAACCAAATCTCGGAACCACGGAACACCCGAACCGATTGCACTGGGATCCGCGTCTCCTCCGGGCGCACCTAGTACGATGTCGTTCGTTCCGTAGTTGGTGTAGAATGCCGGACTCTCCGGAGGTTCAACGAGATCAGCTGTGTCACCATCACCATCAGCGTCCCATCCATATCCGATTGGGCCAGTCGCGGCGACGGAGAGGCCTTGGGCGCCTTCGTTCGGAAGGCTGATGAAGTTCTTGTCTTTTTGGAGGTCAGCACTGTCATTGCCTGCCGCGATTACCAGTAAGGTGCCTTCCTTGTTCGCATAGGTCATCACGCTGTTCAAAACCTTACCGTAGAACTGTCCCTGCCCTTGCCGAGGAACTGGATACGCACCCAAGCTTAGGTTCGCCGCGTCGGCGTTGATGTTCACGCTGTAGACGATCGCTGCGAGGATGTCCGCGAACGTCGCGCCTTCTCCGGAGAACACTCGACAGTCCACGAGTTCGGTCTTCGGTGCCGTGCCGTTGACACCGGTCCCTCCGCCGTTATCGGCAGCCACAATACCAGCAACGTGGGTACCGTGGTCACCGCCACCGACTGGGTTGTGGTCCCCCTCATCGTCGGTGAAGTTCTGCGAGAGCTTAGTATTAAGCGGTCCTTTGAGATCCGGATGCGTCTCAAGTACCCCCGTATCGATAATCGCCACTCGTGTCCCCTCGCCTTCCGTCGTCTCATGGGCCTTTGGCACGTTTAAATCGGCCTTGTCCCACTGGAGGAAGTCTCCGGGTTGTCCCTCGTAATCCGACGCATCGAAGGCCGGTACCTCGTCATTGACGTCCGGCTCGTTCAATTGAACCTCAATATCGGGCGCGTATCCCTTCACCCCACGAGCATCTTCCAACTCCGACTCGCTGCCGCGTACGACGGCGAAATCCACGCCGGGCATCTCGTGGACGACGTCCAGCCCCTTCAGGGCTTTTCTCCCCGAGGTTTCCACGATGAATCGGTCCGTCCGCGTACTGGCCACTACGGTCGAACCGGTTGCGATTCCACCCAATACGGCTCCACTAACTTTCAGAAAGGTCCGCCTGTTATGGTGTGTCATGCGATTACACCCCGAAATCTCAATCGGCCACGGCTTAGTTAAGCACTACGAAAAACCAGCTAATATCCGGTTTATTTTAAGTGAGGTGTGCCCTCGTCCAAGGCGAGAAATTTTGTGCGCTACCGTCGTTCATCCCGTATGCCGACCGAACTCCACGACGGCGTCTACGACATCACCTGCGTCGAACGGGAGACGAGCCGCATCCGTGCGTTCCTCTTCGAGGACGGCACGCTCGTCGACTGCGGCTTGCCCGATACGACCGAGGCGCTGCTGGACGGTATCGACGCCACGCCGGTCGAACCCGAACGCCTCGTCATCACCCACGCCGACGGCGACCACGTCGGCGGCTTCGACGCCGTCGTCCGCGACTACTGGGTCGACACCTACGTTCCCGAGGGAGTAGACCTCGATACCGAGTTCGACCCGGACCACCGCTACGGCGACGGCGACGAAATCGGCCCCTTCGAGGCGGTTCACGTCCCCGGCCACCGCGACCACCAGCACGCACTTATAAACGAGGAGGACGGTATCGCCGTGCTGGCGGACGCCGTCTCCGGGGCCGACCAGCGCGGGCTTCCGAAAGGCTACTTCCACCTGCCGCCGGGCGTCTACACCAACGACCTGAATCGGGCCGAAGAATCGCTCGAACGGTTGCTCGAATACGACTTCGATGTCGGATTAGTCTATCACGGCTCGTCGGTGCTATCGGGAGCCAGCGACAAATTGGACGACTACGTCTATCGGATACCTTGATTAAGGGCGAATCACCGCGACATCGACCCCAACCACCGCCATCCCTTAAGTATCGGCCCGAGAATACGTAACCGCTGAGCACTATTCCATGACCGCCACCACGAACACGATTTCTATCCTCCATGTCGACGACGAGTCGGAGTTCGCCGAGATGGCTACGACGTTTCTGGAGCGGGAGGACGACCGATTCGTCATCGAAACCGCTACGGGGGCCGACGAGGCGGTCGAGTATCTCGCCGACAACGATGTCGACTGTATCGTCAGCGACTACGACATGCCGGACCGGAACGGCATCGAGTTCCTCGGCACCGTCCGCGAGGAGTACGAGGACCTCCCCTTTATCCTCTATACCGGCAAGGGCAGCGAGGAAATCGCCAGCAAGGCCATCTCTGCCGGCGTTACCGACTACCTCCAGAAGGAAACCGGGACCGGACAGTACACCGTCCTCGCAAACCGGATTACGAACGCGGTCAAGCAGTACCGAGCCAAGCGCGAACTCGAAGCCAGCCAAAAGCGCCTCTCGCTTTTCATCGAACAATCGCCGCTTGGCGTTCTGGAGTACGACAACGAGTTCAATATCGTGGGCGTGAACGAGGCCGCCGAGGAGATACTCGGCTACTCGGAGGCGGAACTCCAGGGCGAGACCTGGGAGCAAATCGTCGCATCGTCCAGTTACGAGAACGTCGACGACGTCACGTCCGCGCTGGCCGAAACCGAAGGCGGCTATCACAGCGTCGACGAGAACGTTCGGAAGGACGGAGAGCACATCGTCTGTGAGTGGCACAACCGTGTGGTGACCGACGACGACGGGGAGGTGCTCGCCATCTTCTCGCTTTTTCAGGATATCACCGACCGGAAGGAACACGAGGAACGCCTCGAACGGAGCACGGCCCGACTCAAGGTGCTCTTCGAGAACTCCCCGGACATGATCGATATCCACACCGACGATGGAACCGTCATCGACGTGAACCAGCAGTTCTGCGAGGTCTTCGACCAGCCGAAAGAGGCCCTCGTCGGCCGGAAAGTCTGGGATATCGACCAGGAACTAAGCGCCGAGGAACTGCGGGACCTCTGGGATGGCATGGAAATCGGTGACCGAAGGGAACTCGAAACCGAGTTCGAACGCGACGACGGCAAGCGGTTCCCCGTCGAGGTTCACATTACCCGTCTCCCGGTCGAGGACGGAACCCGATTCATGGTCGTCTCCCGAGACATCACCGAGCGCCGGGAGCGACTGCGGGAGATTCAGACGCTCAACGAGCGACTCGAACTCGCCGTCGAGGGCGCCGGCCTCGGGGTCTGGGACTGGGACATGACGACCGATGCCGTGGAGTTCAACGAGCGATGGGCGACGATGCTCGGCTACACGCTGGACGAAATCGAACCGCACGTCGACGCGTGGGAAAGCCGTGTCCACCCGGACGACTTGGAGGGAGTCAACGAAGCACTGGAAGCCCACATCAACGGCGAGACGCCGCACTACGATACCGAACACCGGATGCGGACCGCGGCGGGCGACTGGAAGTGGATTCGGGACATCGGCAGAATCGTCGAACGGGACGAGGACGGTGACCCGGTCCGGGCGGTCGGTATCCACCTCGATATCGACGACCGAAAAAGGCGCGAACGGGAACTCGAACGGACGCGTGACCTGCTCGAACAGACCGAACACATCGCGGACGTCGGCGGGTGGGAAATCGATACGGACACCAAGGAGGTGTTCTGGACCGAACACCTCTTCGAACTCCTTGGTGGCCAATACGACGAGGAACCGCCGCTGTCGGAGGCCCTCGACGTCTACCACGAGGACGACCGGCCGGCCGTCGAAGCCGCCGTCGAAACGGCTCTCTCCGACGGCGACTCCTTCGACGTGAATGCACGGTTCCGCCGGCCCGATGGCGAGATTCGCTGGCTTCGGATTCAGGGAGAGCCGACGCTCGCGGACGACGAGGTGACCACACTCCGCGGGGCGGTTCAGGACGTCACCGAACAGCGGGCCCGAGAGCGTGACCTCCAGCGGGCCCGCGAGGAGTACGAGGAACTGTTCAACGGCATGAACGATTCCGCGTGGGTCATCGGCCTCGACGAAACGTTTCTGGCGGTCAACGAGGCTGCCGTCGACCGGACGGGCTACACCAGAGAGGAACTCCAGTCGATGGGGCCACACGATATCGACGTGGAACTCGAACCCGGCGAGATATCCTCTCTCGTTCAGGACATGCCGGACGACGGGGTGCAGGTCATCGAAACGGTTCACGAAACGAAGGACGGCAGACGAATCCCGGTCGAAATCAACTCCAGCCTGATATCCTATGAGGACGAGACGGCCGTGTTGAGCATCGCGCGGGACATCTCCGACCGGAAGCGGCGGGAACGGCAGTTGGAGGAGTTCGCCTCCATCGTCAGCCACGACCTTCGCAATCCGCTCACAGTCGCCCAAGGCTGGTTGGAAATCGCCCGCGAGGAAGGCGACGGCGACGCCGAATCCCTCGAACGGATAGGGGAAGCACACCACCGGATGAACCGGCTCATCGAGGACCTCCTCACGCTGGCACGCGAAGGCAACGACGTAGGCGAACGGGAGTCGGTCGATCTGGCCTCCTTCGTCGACCGATGTTGGAAGAACGTCGCGACGGCGGATGCGACACTACGGGTCGACATCGACCGAACGATTCGGGCCGACCCGACCCGACTCGAACAACTCTTCGAGAACCTCTTTCGGAACGCGGTGGAACATGGCGGCGACCAGGTAACGGTTACCGTCGGGGAACTCGATACCGGCTTCTACGTCGAGGACGACGGCCCGGGGATCCCGCCCGAGGACCGCGAGGACGTGTTCGGATACGGTTACTCGACCTCCGAAGACGGTACCGGCTTCGGTCTAAGCATCGTCAAGCAGATTGCCGAGGCACACGACTGGGATATCCGACTCACCGAGGGCACCGACGGCGGCGCACGCTTCGAAGTCATCGGCGTTCCCGCCGATTCGTGAGAACGAGAGTTCCGTAGAGCCAAAAAAGCCCGTCCGACGGGCGCGTTAAATCCCGAGCGTCGCTCGAAGCATGTCCCGCGTTCCGGGGCCCAGTCCGACCGCGAGGATGGCGATAAAGAGGATGTAGGCGTAGGTGGGGCTTTCCTCGAAAATCTGTTCGTCGAACACCCAGACGACGGCGACGGCAGCGGCGACTTTCAGCAGGAGGAACGGCCACGCCGTGCCGATAGAGTCGCTCAGCCATGCGGGTTGGACCGTGCTCGTGATGCGAACCGTCGCGGCGTTGATAACGTGTTTCGAACCGTAGGTCACCGGCAGGCCGAGCGCGTTGGCCCAATCGAGGCTCAGGACGTTCGCGATGCCGTCGACGCTGTGGCCCCAGACGACGAGGGCGCCCATCAAGCCCGTCCCGTCGTTGATGTACGGCGCGTACTCGTTGGAGGCCCACCAGAACAGCGCCGCGATGGCCGTCGCGCCCACGAGCGTGATAATCGAGACAGTCGGATAGAAGCCAACGACCTCCGAAGTCGCGGAGATATAGAGGAGGAAACCGACGGTCACCGCCAGCGTGAGGGCGCCGACACCGCCGAGGAACGGTTCGTACTCGTCGATGACGCCGCGGTTATCGAGGACGATGCCGACGATAAGCGCCGTCAGCGTGATGGCGAACATCACGAAGTAGATGAAGGGACTGATGATGACCGATACCTCGGGGTAGGGGATGAGCATCGGCAGGTCCTCGCGGACGAAGGTGGCGTTGACGTCCTCGACGACTCGGAGGGCACCGCCCAATAGCATGAACGGGAACAGCGCGAAGTAGAACCGCGGGGACATCTCCACGTCGAGGCGGTCCAGAAGGAAGTAGACGCCGACGAGCATGAAGATGAGCACGAGGGCGTAGCTAATCGTCGAAACCGTCGTATAGCCGGGCGTGACGACGATGCCGTCCGCCGAAGCACAGGCCGTCTGGCTGTAGAGTCGTTCGGTCGTGCCGCCGGAGCGGACCGCACACGTCGCCCCGTGGGCGTCGGCGTCCACCGGGCCGAAGAAGTAACGCCACAGGAAGCCGTCGTAGACGCGCTGGGGGAACGCGATTGCGGCACCGACGACGGCGACGAACGCGGTCACGAAGGCCGCCAGCCACGCGCGGGCGGGGTCGATTCCGTCGGAGGTGTTCATGTCCCATTGGCCGGACCGCGGTGGTTTCACGCTTCCGGTCGCTGTCGAGAGGCCCCGAGGCTACCGCTCGGCTTCCGCCTCGGCCTCGCGGGCCGCCTCCAGCACGAGGTCGTGGGCCTCCCCGTTCGAGGCCACGAGGCCGCGACTGTCGTGGCGCCACGACTCGCCATGGATGTCGGTGACCGTGCCGCCCGCGGCCTCCACGAGTCCCGCGCCCACGACGCTGTCCCAGGGGTTGGCTTCGACGTTCGTGACGACACCCTCCACCGCACCCGCCGCACACAGCGCGAGGGCGAGTTGTGCCGACCCGAACCGACGCATGTCGCCGAACCGCTCGACGATACCGCGGCAGGCCGCCGTATACTCCTCGCGGCGCTCGAAGGGCCACCAGACCGTCGGCACGACGGTGAACGCCTCGGGGTCGGCTTCGTCGCTGACCGAAATCGCCTCGCCGTTGCGGTAGGCCGCGCCGTCATCGAGCAGGTAGGTATCGTCGAGTGCCGGACAGACCGACGCGCCCGCGACGATTTCGCCATCGACCGTCGCCGCGACGCTGGTCGTCCACATCTGGATGCCGCGAACGAAGTTGTTCGTTCCGTCGATTGGGTCGATAATCCACGACGGTCCCGACTCAGGCACGTCCCGCAACTCCTCGTCTTCCTCGCCGACGATGGCGTCCTCGGGGTACTCCTCCCGAATCGCGGCGACGACCGTCTCCTGTGCGTCCCGGTCGGCCTGCGTGACCACGTCCGTCTTATCGCCTTTCGTCTCGACCGCAATTCCCTCCCGAAACGACCCGAGGGCGACGGCGCCGCCGGCCTCGGCCGCCCGGAGGGCACAGTCCGCGCGCTCGCTCATAGTCGGCCTGCGTTCGGCCCCCGGAAAGCGCCACCGATTTGCCGGACCGACGCCCACACGGAGTATGAACACGCTCGCGAAACGCATTCACAACCTCACGCCCAAAGACGTCGAACTGACCTTCGAGGACGGCGACTCGGTCCGCCTCGATATGCGCTCGGCGGAGTTCTTTCAGGAAGAGTTCCAAGGGGAGGGCACCGACCCTGAGGGAACGACCTACCGTCTCGTCTCGGACGGCGAGGACGACCCACTCGTGGCGGGCAAGGAAACCGACGAGGGGTGGGTATCGGTTGGCCAGGTAACTGACGTCGCTCCTGCCGAGGAGTAGCGCGGCGGGACCACGGTATTCTACTCGGGTGGGTCAGCACCGTCACCGAAACCGTCCCCGTAGGAATCGAGTACCTCTGTAATAGTGACCTCATACGCGTCGTACCACTCCGTCCATCGTTGCTTTGCCTTCTTGTGGTCTGCATCCGCGCCGAACGAATCGAGCGCGTCCAGTGACTCCCAGTAGTAGACGACGAGGGTTTCGTCGCTCTCCGGGTCGTTCCACGTGCGTTTGCCGCGATATTCGTCCATGTCTTCGGCGGCCGCCTGTACCCTGTCGTTCAATTCGTGGAACTCCTCGTCGTACTCCCCCGGGTCGATTCGAAAGGTGACAAGATACATCGATACCTGTTCAATCGTACAGGCGCAGCAAGAGGGTTCCCCTGTCGATGGACAGGCGGTACGACCGGCAGCAAAAAAGGCAGTTTCAGCCGACTCTACTTGCCTTCGAACTCGGGTTCACCATCACCCATGAAGGCCGTAATGCCCTCCATGAGGTCGTCGGTGTTGATGAGGTGGCCGAAGGCCTGCGCTTCGAGTTCGAGGCCGGCGTCGATGTCCTCCCAGCCACGGAGCATCGCGCGTTTCGTGAGTTTCTGGGAGATGGGCGGGCCCGCAGCGAGGTCGGCAGCGAACTCGTGGGCGCGCTCCTCGAACTCCTCGTTTTCGACGACTTCCGTGACGACGTCGTAGTCGTACATCGTCTCGGGGTCGTAGCGGTCGGCCGTGAAGACGATTTCCTTGGCGCGGCCGAAGCCGGCGATGCGCATCAAGCGCTGGGTCCCGCCCCAACCGGGCAGGAGGCCGAGGTTGTGCTCGGGCGTGCCGAGTTCGGAGCGCTCCGATGCGATACGGAAGTCGGAGGCGAGCGCGAGTTCGAAGCCGCCGCCGAGGGCGAAGCCGTCGATACCGGCGACGACGGGCATGTCGCACTCTTCGAGTTTGCCGAAGGTCTGCTGGCCCTTCCGGGAGAGTTCGATGGCTTCGAGCGGTTCGGCGTTGCCGGCCATCGAGGTGACGTCGGCGCCCGCCGAAAAGGCGCGGTCGCCCTTACCCGTGATGAGGAGGGCGCGCACCTCGTCGTCTTCCTCCAGCAGGTCGACGGCGTCGGCGAGTTCGTCCAGCAGGTCCGGGTTGATGGTGTTCATCCGGGCCTCGCGGTCGAGGACGATCTGGCCGACCATGTCGCCGGGGTAGCGAACCTCGATGTTCGTGAAGTCGACGCCTTCCTCTTCGTCGCCGCCGTGGAAGCCGCCCTCTTCGGCGGCCGCACGCAGGCCCTCGGAGGCCTCGTAGCGCGGGTGGCCGGTCTCCTCGGCGAGTTCGTCGAGGCGCTCGGCGAGGGCTTCGAGGCCGTGCTCGTCCGCGATTTTCGCGGGGCCGTCCGGGAAGCCGGCGCCCAGCATGACCGCCTCGTCGATGTCGGCGGGGTCGGCGACGTCGTTGCCGACGAGGTTGCCGACCTCGTTAGCCATCACGGCGATGAGGCGCTCGGCGACCTCGTCGCTGCCGGCGTCGGTCGGGATGTCGGCGCCGTCGCCGTCCTCGTAGTCGTAGACGCCTTCGCCGGTCTTCTTGCCGAAGCGTTCGTCTTCGACGAGTTCCTCGAGGAAGGGCGCGGGCTCGTAGGCCTCGCCCAGTTCCTCGTTCATGTATTCGAGGACGTGGAAGGTGACGTCGTGGCCGACCTGGTCGCCGAGTTCGAAGGTGCCCATCGGCAGGCCCATGTCGAACTTCGTCGTGGAGTCGATCTCCTTGACGGTGGCGACGTCGTCGCTGACCAGCCAGCAGGCCTCGTTCATCAGGGGCACGAGGATGCGGTTGACGATGAAGCCGGGCGAGTCCTTGCGGACGCGAACCGGCGTCTTGTCGAAGTCTTCCGCGAGTTTTTCGGTCAGTTCGAGGGTCTCCTCGTCGGTGTGGGCCCCGGAGATGACCTCGACCAGCTGCATCCGGACCGGCGGGTTGAAGAAGTGCATCCCGCAGAACTGTTCGGGTCGCTCGGTGACCTCCGCCAGTTCCGTGATGGAAAGCGAGGAGGTGTTCGAGGCGATGATGGCGTGTTCCGGCAGGTATTCCTCGACCTCGCCGTAGACGTCCTTCTTGATTTCCATCTGTTCGGGGACGGCCTCGATGACGAAGTCGGCGTCGCCGACGGCCTCCTCCATGTCGACGTAGGGCGTCACGCGGTCGATGGCGTTCTCGGCTTCCTCGTCGCTGATGCGTTCCTTCTCCGCGAGCTTCTGGAGGGACCACTCGATGTCCTCGTAGCCGCTCTGGACGAACTCCTCTTTGATGTCCCGCAGGTTAACGTTGTAACCCGCAAGCGCCGCAACTTCCGCGATGCCGTGGCCCATATTACCGGCGCCAAGCACCGCAATGGTCTCTATGTCGTCGAATTCCATTGTTACCGGGAGGATTGTCACTCTGAACCCGTTTCAACGTTTCCTTCTTTGCCCGTTTTCGCACGAACCACAACCCGAGACCGTCGATTCGGGGTTAACTAATATACGAAAACCGGCAATAGGAGGGAGAAGGGTTATGTGGCGCCATGCTGGCTTTCAATTATGGACTTTGCGCTTACCGACGAGCAAGAACAACTCAAAGAGGAAGTCAAGCGTTTCGCCGACAACGAGGTGCGGCCGAACGCCACCGAGTACGACGTCGAGGAGAAGTTCCCCCACGACATCGTCGACGAGGCAGCGAAGATGGGCCTGACCGGCGCGACCATTCCCATCGAGTACGGCGGTGCCGGCTACGGCGCCGTCGACTCCGTCCTCATCGCCGAGGAGCTGTTCGCCGCCGACCCCGGCATTGCCCTCTCCATTCTCGCTACCAGTTTCGGTACGGAAGCCATCCTCGAATACGGCACTGAGGAGCAGAAAGAGGAGTTCCTCGAACCCGTCGCGAAAGGCGACGCCATCTCCGGGGCCGCCATCTCCGAACCCGACACCGGCTCGGACGTCTCGTCGGTAAGCACGCGTGCCGAGAAGGACGGCGACGAATACGTCATCAACGGCAACAAGATGTGGATTACCAACGGCAGCGTCGGCGACTTCTTCGTCGTGCTGTGTAAAACGGACCCCGACGCCGACGGCCGCTATAACGGCTTCTCACAGATTATCGTCGAATCCGACCGCGACGGATTCGAAGCCGACAAGATTACCGGGAAGATGGGCATTCGTGCGTCCGACACCGCCGAACTAATCCTCGACGACGTGCGCGTCCCCGAGGAGAACCTCGTCGGTTCGGAGAACGCCGGCTTCTACCAGCAGATGAACTTCTTCGACGCCACCCGAACCGGCGTCGCCGCACAGGGTATCGGTATCGCCAAGGGTGCCGCCGAACGTGCCCTCGACTACGCCCAGGAACGCGAACAGTTCGGCCGCCCCATCGGCGACTTCCAGGCCATCCAGCACAAACTCGCCGACATGCACACCGAAACCGAGGCCGCCCGTAACCTCACCTATAAGTCCGCCTGGGAAGTCGACGAAGGCGGCTCGCCCAACACCATGCTCGCCTCGATGGCTAAGGAGTTCGCCTCCCGCACCGCCGTCAAGGCCGCCAACGAGGCCGTCCAGATTCACGGCGGGTCCGGCTACGTCAACGACTTCGACGTCGAGCGCTTCTACCGCGACGCCAAAATCACCCAAATCTACGAGGGAACCACCGAGATTCAGAAGATGATTATCGCCCGAGAGCTTCAGGGCAAGGGCTTCTAAACCCCGAACTTTTTGCACGGGCGCCTGCGGCGCCCGGCAAAAACTTCGATGAAAAAGACACGGCGGCCCTCCCGATTGTCGGGCCTTGGTCCCGCGCTCCCTCCGGTCGCGCGGTGAACCGCCTCGGGGGCCTTCGAAGAAGGCCCCGCTCGGCGGATGCTCCTCTCGTTTCCTGTTTCACTATTTTCAGCCAATCAGGTCGAAACCACTTTTAAACAGCCCCCGTATGTCCGACCATGACGCGGGTGTGTCTCGTCGGGAAGGAGGACGTCGAGTTGCGCTACGAACTCGTCAGTCGCGAGACTGCCCGGGAGGCGCTGGCCACTTACGAATTGAAAGAACCCTACCACAACACCGTCGCCGTCGAAACCGTCTCGCTCGGCGGCGCCGTCGCCCTTTTAAACGACCTCAACTGGTATCTCGTCCGCTTCGTCGACGAATCCCTCGTCCTGGAACCGTCCGTCAGCGACGAGGAGTGGCTCTCGCGGGAACTGGCCGAGGCCGTCCGTGACAACGAAATCGCCCCCGAAGACACCGGGCGCTTCCTGAAGGTCTTCGGCATTCGCGACGAGGAACTGCTCGAACCGATGTTCGTCACCCGAACCGGGCACGAACTCCCGGATTACGACCTCCACGAGGTCGACGAGACGCTCGTCGTTCGCGTCACCGAAGCCGAGTTCGGCGCCTGAATCGGAACTGGTTCCGAGGACGCAGTATATACGCGATGCGCTTTTGTACGGGATATGAACGCTTTCGCGTCCGCCGACCAGCGGAGCATCGAGGTCGACGGAACCCGGATTCGATACTACGTCGACGGCCCCGAAGAGGCCCGCCCGGTCGTCCTCGTCCACGGCGTCGGCATCGATTCGGCGACGGTTTCCTGGCGGGAAGCCTTCCACGAACTCGCCGAGGAATACCGCGTCTACGCGCTCGACTTGCCGGGGCACGGCGACAGCGACCCCGTCCCGGACGACGTGGTGCCAGATACGGACTACTACGCCGACGTTCTGGGCGAGTTTTTCGAGGCACTCGACGTCCTCGATGCGACGCTCGTTGGCGCCTCGACGGGCGGCGCCATCGCGCTCGATTACACCTTCGCGTCCCCGGCGCGGGTCGCCCGCCTCGTCCTCGTCGACAGTTACGGCCTCGATGACGAGGGGACGGGCGGCAAGCGCAGAGCCGCCTACGTGAAAACGCCGCTTGTCATGGAGGCGGCGTGGTGGCGACTGAAGCGCAGTCCGGAGTTCACCGAACGGACGCTTCGGGATATCGTCCATCCCGAGAACCTCGACGACCAACTGGTCGACGACGCCGTCGCGGAACTCCAGCGGCCGGACGCCGGCGACGCCTACCGCCGGTTCCAGCGCGCCGAAGTCGGCTGGTCCGGGTTCCAGACGAGTTTCGCCGACCGGATGGACGAACTGCCGGTGCCGACGCTGTTCGTCCACGGCAAGGACGACCCGCTGGTGCCCGCCGACCACGCCAAGCGCGCCTCCGACGCCGCGCCCGTCGCCGACCGCTTTTTCCTCACCGACTGCGGCCATCTGCCCTCGCGGGAGCACCCCGAGGCGTTCACCGCGCGCCTGCAGGCGTGGCTCGACCGGACCTAACGCAGCCGTCTAACAGCCGGCTACCGTCCGTATAACCGTATCGGCCAGCGGGCTTTTCCCTCCAGACCGGGAAGTGATAGTAATGAAAGACGACGACACCAGCCCGAGCCAGCGACGCGTCATCGCCCGACTACCGGAGGAGTATCGACGGCGGGAGGTCCTCGCCGTCGGCGGCGGCCTCGGTGCGACGCTGCTGGCAGGCTGTGTCGGCGATTCGCCGTCGAGCGACGAGGACGAACCGGGTACTGATTCCGGCGGGTCGGACGACGGAACCCAGAGCGGGGCCAGTTTCCGGCTCCTTATCAGCGACGCTCCGGCCGATATCGACGATTTCGACCGACTGGACGTCACCTTCGACAGCGCCCGCATCTTCGACGGCGGTGACGAGGACGACGATTCGGAAACCGAGACACCGGCAGAACAGGCGACAGAGACGCCGTCCGGAACGCCGGAGGCAACCGAAACGGAGGGAACAGCGGATGGCGGGACGACGGAGACAGAGGCCGAGGAAGACGAGGACGACGGCGAATCCGACGAAGACGGCGAGCGTGGATTCTACACCCTCGACCTCGATGACCCTACGGTCGACCTCACGCAGGTCGTCGGCGCCAAGGCCATGCCGGTCTTCGACGGCGAACTCGAACCCGGGACCTACCAGAAGGTGGAACTCAACGTAGCGAGCACCGAGGGCATCGTCGACGGCGAACCGGCGGCGGTGAAAGTCCCGAGCGAGAAACTCCAGATAACCAAACCGTTCGAGGTTCGCGCCGGCGAATCGCTCGATTTCGTCTTCGACATCAACGTCGTCAAGCGCGGCCAAGAGAACAGCTACATCCTGAAACCCGTGATTTCCCAGAGCGGCGTCGCCGGCGAGGACGTCGACGTCGAGGAAGTCGACGAAGACGACGACGATGACGAGTCGGAGGGAACCGAAACCCCGGAGGAGACGGAAACTCAGGAAGCGACGGAGACAACGGAAGCGACCGAAACCCCGGACGGAACCGAGACGCCGACTGCGACGCCGCAGGAAACGAGCGAAGGCGACAGTCAGTAAGCCGACGCAGTTGTCGTCCGAGGGCCGCCTCTATTCTTCCGGTTCGTCGAACATACCGGTCGACATGTAGCGCTCGCCGGAATCCCAGAAGACTGTGACGACGAGCGGGCACTCGTCGGGCACGGGGTCGTGGTCGACGGCCTCGCCTTCCTCGAGGATGTTCACGTCGTTGTCGGGGCCGGGACAGGCATCGGGGTCGATGCCCCGCTCCTCGGCGAGGCGTTCGGCGACCCGCTTCGCGGCGAGTAGAGAGCCACCGGAGGACTGGCCAACGAGGATGCCTTCCTCGCGGGCGAGGCGGCGACACTCGGCCTCGGCGGATTCGAGGTCGACGACCTCCACGTCGTCGAGCAGTTCGCGGTTCAGGTTCGGCGAGACGAAGCCGGGACCCATTCCCTGGAAACTGTCCTCACCGGTCTTCCCGCCGGTGAGTACCTCGCTGCCCTCCGGTTCGACACCGACGACTTCCATGTCGGGGAACGCCTCCTTGAGTCGGCGGCCGGTCCCGGAGATAGTGCCCCCGGTACCGATGCCCGCCACGAGGGCGTCGACGGTGCGGTCGCCGACCTGTTCGATGATTTCGGCGCCCGTCGTGTGGTAGTGTGCCTGCGGGTTCGCCGGGTTCTCGAACTGTCGGACCTGCACGAAGCCTTTCTCTTCTTCCAGTTCGTCGGCCCGATCCTTGGCGGCCGAGATATCGCCCTCGACGAGTTCGAGGTCGGCGCCGTAGGCGCCCATAATCTGCCGTCGTTCGGGTGATTTGGAGGCAGGCATGACGACGGTGATGTCGTAGCCCTTCGCGGCGGCGACCATCGAGAGGCCGATGCCGGTGTTGCCGGAGGTCGGTTCGACGATGGTATCGCCGGGTTCGAGTTCGCCGGCCTCCTCGGCGGCCTCGACCATGGCGAGGGCCGGGCGGTCCTTGGCGGACCCGCCGGGATTCTTCGATTCGATTTTCGCGGCGATGGTCGACCCGGGCGGGGATTGTACCTGTACCAGCGGCGAGCCAACGGTCTCGAGAATACCCCGTTTCATTGACCGGACGTTGGCAACCCCAATATAAGACCCCCGTGAAGGAGGGAACTCCTGCCGCCGTCGACACCGCGCCCCGGAGAAATCTCAGCCCCGGAGTTTGGTAAGCGTGAACACGTACATCGACTCACAGCTGTCGCATTCGATGTGTTTGGTGTCAGAGCCGGCGGGTTCGTCGGGATACCACCGGTTCTCGTGGCCACAGGAACATTCGAGTTCGAGTCTCATCGGCCCCTCCGTCGGCACACGTCACGACTGGATACAGCGCCCCGACGACCGACCGACCCGGCGACTGAAACGCCGGTTTCGATGGTCCCTCTCAACGTACCGACCCCATCAGACATATATTGAGACGTCGATACTCACCGATAAAAAGACAGGACTTGATAGACCATGTCGTCAGGTGGCAAATCACTGACGGACAGGACGGCCGCTCCACAACTTCTATTCGTCGCGGGCCGAAATCCCGGCTGAGATGGACGATGGCTCGGGGGTCGGAGCGACGCTCGCCGAACGCGTGGGCATCGACGCTCGTGCGCTGGCGGCCGCCCGCATCTATGTCGGCCTGCTGTTGTGTGTCGACCTGTTTTTGCGAGCGCGTGACCTCCGGGCGTTCTACACCGATTCCGGCGTCCTGCCGCGTAACGTCCACGCCGAACTCTATCCGACGCTCTCGCGAGTCTCGCTGCATACGCTGTCCGGGGAACTGTGGTGGCAGACGCTCCTGTTCGTCGTCGCCTTCGTGGTCGCCCTCTCGCTGGCGGTCGGCTACCGAACACGGCTGTCGACGGCCGTTTCGTGGGTGCTGCTGGCCTCCCTGCAGACTCGGAACTACTACGTCCTCAACGGCGGCGACAAGGTGCTGCTGGTGGTCCTCTTCATCGCCGTCTTTCTCCCGCTCGGTCGTCGCTGGTCGCTGGACGCGCGAGCAGGGCGGTCGACGTTCGATGGGGGCGACGGACAGGTGGTCGGCTTCGGGACGGCAGCCCTGCTGACACAGGTCGTCCTCATCTACGCGACCAACGCCGTCTTCAAGGTCCGAAGCGACGCCTGGATGGCCGGCGATGCCGTCCCGCGGATTTTTCAGGTCGAACGGTTCACGATTTTCCTCGGACCGTACCTGAACGAGTTCACGACGCTCCTCGTAGCCATCAACTGGCTCTGGATGGCGATGCTCGTCGCTTCGCCGCTGTTGTTGCTGACGCGGCGGTGGCTTCGCGCCGGCCTCGTCGCCCTCTATCTCGGCGCACATCTGGCGATGCGGCTGACGATGGACCTCGGCCTCTTCGCGGAGGCGATGTGGGCCGGGCTACTTGTCTTCCTGCCGCCAGTCGTCTGGGACCGCGTCGAAGCGGCCGTGATGCCGCTCGAAACGGGACTTTCGGATTGGCTCGACGACCGCCCGCGACTCGACGAGATGCTTCGACCCGCCGGTCCCGTAGTCCCCGCGCGTTTCCGCCGAGGCGTCGCGCGAGCGCTTCCCGTCCTTACCGCGACGATTCTCGTCGTCGGCCTCCTCTGGCAGGCGGCGGCCGTCGGCGTCGTGCCGACACCCGAAAACAGCCCCGCCGAACCAAAAGACCACAGTTGGAAGCTCTTCGCGCCGAACCCGCCAGATGGCGACGGCTGGTACGTCGCCACCGGTGAACTCGCCTCCGGGACTGAGGTCGGCGTCTACACCCACGCCGACACGAGTTTCGATCGGCCCGCCGATGTCGGCGAAACCTACCCGAACGCCCGCTGGCGCAAGTACCTCACCGACCTCCGATTCGGCAGCGACCACCGAATCGAGGCCTTCGCGGCGTACCTCTGTCGAAGCGGCGCCGAAACCCACGGCGAACGGATTACCGAGGTCGAACTCACCTTCGTCTACGAAGCCATCGAGACCGGCGACCGAACCCGACACGACCTCGGTACCTACCGCTGTCCGGGTGAATGACCGACCGCCGACGAGGGATTGAAGACGGCCGCGACGAACTGGCCGGTATGACCCAATCCGACGGCCGGGCGCCCGAGGCGCCACACGGCGTCGACCCGCTCTTCGAAGCCATCGCCGAGGAGATGGCGGCGTGGCTGGGCGACGATTCGACCGGCCACGACATCGCCCACGGCTGGCGCGTTTTTCATACCGCGATGGAGTTGGCCGACGATTACCCCCACGCCGACAGAGAGGTGCTCGGAGCGGCCGCCCTGACCCACGACATCCACCGCGCTATGGGTGCCGCGGCCGGTGAGTTCGTCCACCCCGAAGAGTCGCTGGACGAGGTCGAAGCCGTCCTCGCGGCCGTCGACTTCCCGCCCGAGAAGCGCGATGCCGTCCTCCACTGTGTCGCGCTCCACGAGGAGTACGAATTCCGCGAGGACGACCAAGGGGAGGCCTCGGAAGGTGCGAGTAGCGCGGAACGGAGTTCCGCGGACCGTTCGAGCGGGCGGGGCCCGCGAGAAGACGGGGAGGGTTGGCGACCCGCGAGCAGGGATGACAGGCGGGACGGCGACCGTATCGAGGTCGACCTCCTGCGGGATGCCGACAACCTCGATGCGATGGGGGCGGTCGGCGTCGCGCGCTGTTTCGTCTACACCGGCGCCCACGACCGGCCGATGTGGACGCCCGACTCCGACGAACCATCGGCTATCGACCATTTCCATGAGAAACTGCTGAACCTGAACGACGAGATGCACACCGACGCCGCCCGCGAAGTCGCGGAATCCCGCCACGACTTTCTGGAGACGTTCCTCGAACGATTCGAGGACGAGTGGTACGGTCGGGCGTAGTTTCCGCCTCGTGACCACCGGACGATTTCCGCCCGTAGCGCGGCCCTTAAGAAGCGTGCGACGAATCGATACGTATGGAACTGGAAACCATGCGGCCGAATCCCGTCTGGGATGCGGACTCCTACGAGGACGCCGTCGACACCTTCGAGGCTATCGCCGACGATATCGTCGTGAAGGTCTGGGGCGGCGACTGGTGTAAGGACTGCCGCTCGCAGTTGCCCGACTTCGGCGCCGCACTCGATGCGGCCGGCGTCGACAACGTCGAACACTACCCCGTCGAGAAGGAAGACGACGGCTCGAAGACCGGCCCGAAAGTTGATGAGTACGGCATCGAGTTGATTCCGACAGTCGTCGTCGAAAATGCTGACACTGGCGAGGAACTCGCACGGTTCGTCGAGGAAGAGGACGCCCCCATCGCCGTCTACCTCGCCGAACAACTCGAAACCCGCACCGTATAAGAACCCCTCCGAAGTAATTCCTCGACAACGGGAGTGAAAACTATGACGGACAGCGACAAGCCAACCATCTCGCGTCGACGGGTACTCGCCTCCGCTGGCGCGAGCGTCGCGGCTCTCGGGTCGATACCCGTCATCCATCAGGGCTCGGAGCTAACGAGCCCGGAAATCGTCGGCCACCGTGGCGTCGCTGGCCTTGAAGCCCCCAACACTATCGCCAGCATCCAACTGGCCGAACAACTCGGCGCCGACGGCGTCGCCCTCGACGTCCGACGGACCGCCGACGGGACGCTCGTGCTCTTTCACGACCCCGTCCTCGATATCTCGACGAACGCCAGCGGCCGCATCGAAACCACGACGGCCGAGGAACTGGCCGACGTGCGCGTCGACGGCGAGCCGATTCCGACGGTGCGGGAGGCCTTGCGCGTTATCGAAGACACGGAGATGTCGCTGTATCTGGAACTGAAGAAGGCCGGGTACACCGACCAGACGCTCGCACTCATCGAGGAGTTCAGCCTCGAATCCCGAACGACGCTGACCTCCTTTTTGACCGGCGCGCTGGCCGGGCTCGATACGGCACCGGTCGAGACCGGATTTCTCGGAAGCGCGCCGCATCCGGACCTCTTCGGGGACGCCCGGAAAACCGGCAGTTCCCTCGTGTTGAGCCACTACGTGCCCTACGGACTGGAATGGTTCGTCGAGGAGGCCAACCGCTGGGACCTGACGCCCGGCATCTGGGAGTTAGCCTCGACGGAGACCCACATCGAGGATTCCCTTTCCTACGACATCGGCGTGCTGATGACCAACCGCCCGGATATCGCGCTGGAGAAGGTGCGGTAGCGGGCCCGCGCTACAGGTCGGATCTCGCCCACGCCAGCGCCTCCGACAGGTCGTGTTTCGGTGGCGAGCAGGTAAAGTTCCGACACGCATAGACCGTCGGCCGGTCGTCGCGGGCCTCGCGGTTCGCCCAGATGGGCGGCACGTCATCGAAACCGAGTTCCTCAGTCCATTCCTCGACGCCCTCCTCGGTCGGCGGCCGGACGCTGATGAACCGCGACGGGAGATACGTCGCGGCGAGTTCGTCACGCCACTCGTTGGGCAGGCCGTCGGCGGCGACGGTCAACTCCAGCGCGCCGACCGCCCGGTCGTCGGCCGCAAGCACCAGCGCGGCGTGAGCCAGCGGGCTGGATTCGATTTTCGACGCGTGGGTTTCGAGGACCGATTCGGCCACCTCGGCGAAGCCCTCCTCGGGTGCAACGTGGGCCAGTGCCTCAAGCAGTTGTGCGGCCACGCCCGTGCTGGAGGGCGTCGAGGTGTCGGTCAATTCCTGCGGCCGAGCGACGAGCGACTCGCCGCCGGTCGGCGTGAAGTAGAGCGTTGCTTCCTCCTCGTCGTAGAAGGCATCCCGAATGACACGGCCGAGTTCGAGCGCGAACTCGAGGTACTCGCGGTCGCCCGTCGCCTGATACGTATCCAGCGCGCCGCGGCCGAGGAAGGCGTAGTCTTCGAGGTAACCCTCGATACCTACGTCACTATCCTTGAACCGCCGGTTGAGTCGCCTCTCGTCGGCGTCCCAGAGGTGCTCCCGGCAGAAGTCGACGGCCTCCTCGGCTGCTGCGGCGTATTCAGGGTCGAGCGTGATGGCGCCCTCGGCGAAGGCCGAGACCATGAGGCCGTTCCACCCGGCGAGAATTTTCTCGTCGCGGGGCGGTCGGGGGCGTTCCTCGCGGGCCTCGAAGACCTGTCGTTTCGCGCGTTCGATGCGTTCTTCGACGTCGTCGACGGCCATGTCGTATTTCGCGGCGAGTTCGTGCGGCGTCGCCGATTCGTTGAGGACCGTCTGTCCGTTCTCGAAGTTGCCGGCCTCGTGGACGCCGTAGCGGCCACAGAACAACTCGGCGTCCCGTTCGTCGTCGACGGCTTCGTGGACCTCGTCGGGCGTCCAGACGTAGAAGGCGCCTTCCTCGCGTTCGCCGGCTTCGTCCTCGCTTTCGGCGTCGAGCGTCGAGTAGAAGCCGCCGTCAGGATGAGTCATATCTCGCTCGACGAAGGCGAACGTCTCGCGGGTCACGTCGGCGTAGCGCTCGTCGCCGGTCAACTGGTAGCCGGCCATGAACGCTCGCGGGAGTTCCGCGTTGTCGTAGAGCATCTTCTCGAAGTGCGGGACTGTCCAGTTGCGGTCGACGCAGTAGCGGTGGAAGCCGCCACCGGCGTGGTCGTAGAGGCCGCCCGAAGCCATCGCGTCCAGCGCCTCGATGGCAACGTCGCGGTACTCCTCGCGGCCGGTCCGGTCGTAGGCCCGCAGGAGGATGTGGACCCGGCCGGGCTGGGGGAACTTCTGGCCGCGGCCCCAGCCGCCGTTGTCGCGGTCGGCCTGCTGGACGGCAGTGCTGGCCGCGGCGTCGACGAACTGGTCGTCGGGCGCCTCGCCGGGCTGGTCGGGCGTGTCTTCGAGCCGCCCCTCGACGGCATCAGTCCATTGCTGGGCGCGCTCTTCGAGACTTTCGCGGCCCTCCGGGTCCTCCCAGGAGGCGGCGACGTCGTCGAGAACCTGCCCGAAGGCGGGCATATTCTGTTTCGGTTCCGGCGGATAGTAGGTGCCCACCTGGAAGGGCTTGCCGTCGGGCGTGAGCCACACCGAGAGGGGCCAGCCGCCGCTTCCGGTGACCAGTTGGCAGACAGTCATGTAGACGCTGTCGACGTCGGGGCGCTCCTCGCGGTCGACCTTGACCGGGACGAAGTTCTCGTTGAGTTTCTCGGCGATGTCGGGGTCGGTGAAGCTCTCGTCTTCCATCACGTGACACCAGTGGCAGGCGGCGTAGCCGATAGAAAGGAAGATGGGCACGTCCCGCTCTTCGGCGAGTTCGCGGGCTTCCTCGTCCCACGGCTGCCACGCGACGGGATTGTCGGCGTGTTGCTGGAGGTACGGCGAAGCGGCCTCGTCGAGGCGGTTTTCCATATCGGTGCTACGGGCCGACCGTTACTAAACGCGGTGGGTCCGGCCAGCCCTGCTTTCGGGCTTACACCGGCCTGTTCTCGTCCGTGCCGAACTCCCGGCGGTAGACGTCGAGGACCGCCCGGAGCGAACTGATGACGACGGGGCCGATGAAGACGCCCATAAAGCCGAAGACGTAGACGCCGCCGAGGACGCCCAGAATGATGACCGCGGGGTTGAGCCGGGTTTCGGTGTACCGTTCGACGGCGATTGGCCGGAGGTAATCGTCGGTCAGGCCGACGACGATGGTTCCGTAGACGAAGAGGAAAGTGCCCGCGACGGGCTGGTTCGTGACGAGGAGGTACACCGCCGCCGGTCCCCACACCAGAAACGAGCCGATAATCGGCAGCACGGCGAGAAACACCATCACGACGGTCCAGAAGACGGCGTTCGGGATACCGACGGCGACCAGCCCGAAACCGGCGACGATGCCCTGAATGACGGCGACGAGGACATGGCTCACCAGCACCGCGTGGACGATGTCCTCGAACTCCGCGTACAGTTCCGTCTCGACGTGTGCCGGCAGGGGCATCGTCGCCCGGAGCCACGCGGCGAGGCGGTCGGCGTCCTTGAGCAGATAATACAGCAGAAACATCGTCAGGCCGAGGCCGATGACGATGTGCGTGACCGTTCCGAAAATCCCGAGGACGCCGTCGACAGCGCCGAACTGAATATCGCGGGCGACCGTCCGAAGCGTCTCCGCGAGGTCGACGTCGACGCCGGTCAGTTCCTCGACGCGCGCATCGAGTTGCGTGAAGCTGATTTCGCCGCGACGCACCCGTCCGAGAAGCGACGTGATGCTCCGGACCGTCGTCCGCAAGACGAACAGGACTGGAAGCACGACGACGACCGTCGCGCCGACAACGAGCGTCGTCGACGCGATTTCCGGGGAGACGTGTTCGGTAAGTCGGTCGTAGAGCGGTTTGAGCGGGTAGAACAGCAGTATCGCGAGGAAGACGAAATCCTGGAACGGCGAGACCAAAAGCACCGTAATCGCAAGCAGCAGGGCGACGAGTCCGAGCAGGACTGCTCGCGTCCGGTCCATTGTTGGTGGTAGATGCCGGCTATCCCCTAAAAGGGTTGGTGAGCGAGGGGTGTCGCGTGAGGTTCCGGCCCCGCCGCGTGATAGCGGGTTATTTGAGTCGCCGGACAGACGGGACGAACATGAAGCTCTCCCGCAGGGACGCGCTGCGTGCCGGTGGCGGCTTGCTCGCCGCGGCCGGCCTCGCCGGCTGTATCGAACAGCGTGTGACGCGCCGCGAAACGCGACTGGAGTCGAGCACGAACTGGGCGCTGAACCCCTCGGTCGAACGGTCGCTCGACGCCGAGGCCTTCGCGACCTACACCGACGACATGGCCGACCGCTACGGCGACAGCGGCGTCTGGGGACTGGAGGCCGAACAGCCCGACGACCTCGAAACGGCCTACGTCCAGCGGATGGTCGTCTCCCGGGAGACCCCCGGCCAGCCCGGCGGCACCGAATCCAGCCTCGACCCCGATGAGGTCGACCCCGACGCGCCGCTGCTCATCGTCGATGCCAGCGTCGCCGTCTACGCGGTCGGACAGAACCGCTATCGTTACTGGCTGTGGGCGGCCGCCGACGGCGGCGACGACCGACTCGTCCGGGACGTCTCCCTCTCGACCATCTCGACCAGCATCTCGCTTCGGGACGGCACCCTCACTGACGCCGCGACGGTTTCACAATCCGACGATGAAGGCGAGGTCACACTGGGCTCGCCGCCGTCGGGCCGGTTCCCGCTCAAGGAGACCACGAGCGCCATCGAGACCAACAGCGAGCGCCGCGAAGGCGGCTTCTACGACATCGAGTGGAGCGGCAGCGTCGACGGCGTTCAGTCGGTAAACGGCGTCTGCGAGGAGGAACGGCAGGGCGACCACGACTTCTTCTGGTCGGTCGGCGGCGGTTACACGCTCGAAGAACGCGTGTAGAACACACGTTCTTGCACAGATTCGTTCGCGAGAACAGCAACGTTTACACTTCTATGCGTGTCGGATACGCGTATGACCGAGACCGTGCTGCTCGTCGGTGGCGGCGGCCGCGAACACGCCATCGCCCGCGCCGTCGACGATTCGGCCGACGCGGAACTGTACGCCTGTGCCTCGAACCGGAACCCCGGCATCGCCTCGCTCGCCGAGGGCTTTTCCGAAATCGACGAGACGGACGCCGACGCCATCGTCGAGTACGCCGAGGACGTCGGGGCGACGCTGGCGGCTATCGGCCCGGAATCCGCGCTGAACGCCGGCGTCGCCGACGCGCTGGACGCGGTGGGTGTCTACGCCTTCGGCCCCCAAGAGGCAGAGGCCAGAATCGAGACGGACAAGGCCTTCCAGCGGGAATTCATGGCCGACCACGACGTTCCGGGGTGTCCCGACTTCGCCACCTTCGAGGACCCCGAGAAGGCCGCTGATTACATCCGCGAGTACGACGGCGACCTCGCTATCAAGCCCCGCGGCCTCACCGGCGGCAAGGGCGTCCGCGTCATCGGCGACCAGATTACGGAAGAGGAGGGCATCGAGTACGTCCTCGAGAGCGACTACGAGGAGTTCGTCCTCGAAGAGCGCCTCGTCGGCGAGGAGTTCACGATTCAGGCCTTCGTCGCCGACGGCCAGTATCGCGTCACCCCCGCCGTACAGGACCACAAGCGCGCCTACGAGGGTGACGAGGGGCCGAACACCGGCGGTATGGGCTCGTATAGCGACGCCACCTTCGAGTTGCCGTTCATGACGGAAGCCGACTACACCGAATCCGTCGAAGTCATCGACGCCGTCGTCGAGGCCATGCCGGACTACAAGGGCATCCTCTACGGCCAGTTCATGTTGACCGCCGAGGGCCCGAAGGTCGTGGAGTTCAATGCCCGCTTCGGCGACCCCGAGGCGATGAACACCTTGCCCGTGCTGGATACCGACTTCATCTCCATCCTGCAGGCCGCCCGCGACGGCGAGGAGTTGCCCGAACTCACCTTCTCGAATCAGGCGACGGTCTGCAAGTACGCCGTCCCCGACGGCTACCCGACCGACCCCGAAGCCGGCGCGAAGGTCAAAATCGACGCGGAGTCGGCCGGCGACGCGCTGCTGTTCTACGCCAGCGTCGACGCCCGCGAGGACGGCATCTACACGACCACCTCCCGCTCCTTCGCCGTCGTCGGCCTCGCCGACACGATTACGGGTGCCGAGGCCATCGCCGAGGAAGCCCTCGGGAAGGCCGGCGAGGAAGGCCTACGCGTGCGCCACGACATCGGCAAGGCCGACCTACTCCAGCAGCGCATCGACCACATGAACGAACTCCGCGGCGAGTAACTCGGGCGTCAGCGTCTTTCTGATGCGCCAGTCCGCCGAAGATAGGCGGTGACGGCGTTTGATTGCTACGTCTCAGTCGTCTTTTTCGGCGTCATCCTCGGGAAGAAGGTCGGTAGCATCCCGCTCGTATCGTGGTTTTTGGAGATACTGCTGAATCCGTTCTTGATCCGCCGATGTCAGTCTTGACTTGCTCACGGATGCGTTGGACGGCCGCTCACAATAGACGTTAATGCTTGGTATACCAACTACACGCCGGCATCGTGGCGGTTCGCGTACGACGGCACGGCGGATTCGAACGGCCCTTGCCCGCCTCAATCGTCGCCAGCGGCCCCGGAGCGGTCCGCACCCTCGATTTTCACCAGTTCCTCGACGGGCGGCAGTTCCGCGTCGGCGTCGGTGATGATTTCGATGCGGCGGGAGAGTTTCTCTTGGGCGTACTCGATGAGCGGCGCGGGGTCGGCGTCGGTATCGAACTCCGTCTGGACGGTGCCAGCCACAAGCGGCAGGAGGTCCGTCAGGGTACCCTGAACGATGGCGGGGTCGACGCCCTCCTCGGCGATGAGCTCTTGGACCTTCCGCATGCCGAAGCCGACGTGCCGCCCCTCGTCGCTGCGGATGCGGGTGATTCCTTCGATGAGGCCCTCCAAAACTACGTCTTCGGTGTCGTCGTCGTCCATCTCGCTCCACCCCTCGGGGCCGTCCTCGCCGAAGGTGGCCTGAAAGCCCCAGTAACCCGTCTGGGCCAGCACCGACTCGACGACCAGATGGTAATGACAGAACGCCTTCGCGCGGTTGGTCGGGGTGTCCTCCTCCAGCAGGCGGTGCATGGCGTCCTCGGTGCGGTCGAACAGTTCGACGTACTCCTCGGGGAAGTACCGCTGGTCGGTGGGGTTAGTGACCTCCCAACCCTTCGCCTCAGCGGCAGGATTGATGACGTTGCGCCAGTAGCGGTCGAAGAACTGGGTGTGTTTGGCCTCCTCGTAAATCTGGGAGGAGACGAACATCTGGTCGTTGATGTCCTCCAGCGTCAACATCAGTGGTGCGAGGTCCTCGGTGACCGCCTCCTCGCCCGCGCCGAACTTGGCGACCGACGCCCGGAAGGCCTCGAACTGCTCGAAGGACATATCGGAGTCGATAATCCGTTCGCGGTCCTGTTCCAGCAGTTCCTCGGGGATGTCCTCGTAGGGGTCCCAATGCCGATAGACGGCGTTGCGGAAGTAGCCACCCGAAAAGGACTCGGGGTCGATGCGCATCTCCCGGTCGGTGTCTCGTATCTGGGTCATAGGACTATGGTAGGGATACCCACGCTTGTCAGTTCCGCCTTCTTTCGACGCCCTATTTATAAACTGGCTGCGCCCCATATTTAAGCCGCGCCGCTCCGAGGCGGTGATATGCCAGCGAAAGCGAGCGGCCTCGGGTCGCTCAACGTGGTCGACGACTTCGACGGCGGCTTCGGCTGGATTTCCCATCCCCACGAGACGATGGAGCGGACCAGCCACGCCCTTGCCGGCGACGACGGCGTGTGGGCTGTCGACCCCGTCGACGCCGAGGGTATCGACGCCCGCTTCGAGGAGTGGGGCGGCCTCACGGGTGTTGTCGTCCTCTACAGTTACCATCGCCGAGACGCCGCCGCCATCGCGACCCGCCACGACGTGCCGGTCTATCTCCCCGAGGGGATGTCCGCGCTGTCGGCCGGCGATATCGCGGCCTCTGTCGAACGCTTCGAGGGGCGGCTTCCGGGAACCGACTATCAGCTTCGGCCGGTGACGAACCTGGGTCCCTGGCAGGAGTGGGCGCTCTGTGACGGCGAGACGCTCGTGGTTCCCGAATCGGTCGGCACCGCCGACTACTTCACCGCTCCCGGCGAGCGCCTCGGCGTCTCCTTGATGCGCCGACCGCTTCCGCCGACAGCCCTCGATACCACCGACCCCGAGCGTATCCTCTGTGGCCACGGCGAGGGTGTCTTCGCCGACGCCTCGGGAGAACTCCAGCGAGCGCTCGCAGAGGCCAGACGGACAGCCCCCCGGATGTACGTGCGGCACGCCCCGACGCTCGTCCGAAACCTCGTTGCGGCGACCCTGTGAATGCGGGCATGAGCCACGCTCACGCGTCGCGGGTGTGTACAAGCGGACGCAGGACACAACAAACTACATACCGTCCCACCGGCTACGTTCGTCCATGACCGAGGACGCCGAACATCGTCGCCTGGTAATCGCCGGGTCCGGCATCGCAGGGCTCTCCGCAGCCATCTACGCGGGCCGCTCGAACAACGAACCGCTCGTACTCGAAGGCCCCGAACCCGGCGGCCAGTTGACGCTGACGACCGACGTCGCCAACTACCCCGGTTTCCCGGACGGCATCAACGGCACCGAACTCGTGAACAACATGAAAGAGCAGGCCGAGCAGTTCGGCGCCGAAATCGACCACGGCGTCATCGTCGACGTCGAACCCGGCCAGCCCCACCGCATCGAACTCCGGGACGGCACCGTCTACACCGCCGACGCCTTCATCGCCGCCTCGGGCGCCTCCGCCCGCACGCTGGGTGTCCCCGGCGAGGACGAACTGATGGGCTACGGCGTCTCCACCTGTGCGACCTGTGACGGCGCCTTCTTCCGCGGCGAGGACATGCTCGTCGTCGGCGGCGGCGACGCCGCCTGCGAGGAGGCCGCCTTCCTCACCAAGTTCGCCGACACCGTCTACATCGTCCACCGCCGCGAGGAGTTCCGCGCCGAGGACTACTGGGTCGAACGCATCGAGGAACTCGAAGCCGAGGGCGACGTGGAAATCCTCACGAACACCGAACTCCTCGAAATTCACGGCAGCGAGGCCGAGGGCATCGAGGGCGTCACCCTCGCCAGCAACCCCACCGGTTACCCGAAGGACAACCTCGACGACCCCGAAACCGAGGAGTACGACATGGACGTCGGCGCCGTCTTCATGGCCATCGGCCACACGCCCAATACCGACTACCTAGAGGGCACCGACGTCGACCTCGACGAAACGGGCTACATCAATACCGAGGGCGGTTCCGGCGGCGGCCAGACCCGCACCGGCGTCCCCGGCATCTTCGGCGCCGGCGACGTCGTCGACCACCACTACCAGCAGGCCGCGACTGCCGGCGGCATGGGCGTCAAGGCCGCGCTGGACGCCGACGATTACCTCGAAGACCTCGAACGGGCCGAGGGCGCCACCGCCGACGCGGCGACTGCTGACGACGACTAACCGGACAGTTTCTCCTTTGGCGAGATAGGCCTGCAACAGCCACTAGACGCCGGAAAAGAGTTTTTGTATCTGAGTGCCGATTTCGCTCACCATGATGCCGTCTCCGTCCCGCCGTCGAATCCTCCAGACCAGCGCTGCCGGGGCCAGTTCGCTCCTGCTTCCGGGATGCAGTTCGTTCACCGAAGACCCGCAGTTCCGGAGTGGCTACACCCCGTCTCGACTTACGGAGCCGGTCGTGGAGGGAGGCCCCTCCCTCGATGAGGGGCCGACGCTGTTCGCTGCGGTTCTGACGAGCGAATCCGACGAAGCCGAACGGCTGGTAGCGGACCGGCTCCAGAGCCCGGAACGAGGTGAGTGGGTCGATATCGACTACGATACGTTCTTCGTCGCCGTCTTCATCTCACGAGTCGAGATTCCGCGACCGTCGTACGAATGCCCACTCAGCCGGCTCGAAGACGGCACCTTCGAGTTCCACCTCGGCTTCGATTCACGGCCCTCGATTGCGTCGGAGGAACTGTACACACGGCTCGAAAAGTGGGAACTGAACGGACACGACACCCCGACACAGGCCGCTGTTCGAGTGACCTACGAGGACGGACCGTCCGAACACGACTGTCTCGAGGCGTAACTCGGCAGCAGACGCTTCCCCGAGTCCCAGCGTCGAACGTCGCCGCCCACCAACGTCGAACCGAACGGGCAAGACGCGTACATTCGACCGGAAACCCCTTTTATCGCGGAAGTGAATCGAAGGTATGGCAGACGATACTGTTACCCTGCACATCGAGGGCCCGAATAACGAAGACGACGTGACGCTCCCCGAGGAGATGCTGGACCTGATGCGAGAGGCCGACGAGTCCGACGCCGAAATCGTCGGCGACCTCGCGCTGTTCTCCTGTGCCCAGCGAATCCACGCGACGGTCCACCACGCCGAGGGCGGCGACACCGAGGAGTACAAGGAAATCGAGGAGCAGACGATGGACCTCTTCGAGGAGCGCTTCGGCGCCTCCTACGCGGAACTGACCGGCCACCAGCACTAACGCGGCCGCTCACACCCTTTTATTTAAATAGCCGCTTAGCCGACGGTCCACCGAAGGACGACGCCGTCGTCCATACGCTCGACGCCGTCCAGTTCGAGGGCCGGGAAGTCAGCGACGAAGCCCTCGCCGTCAGCGAGTGTCGGCGCCTCGCGGCCACCGATAATCATGCCGCCGACGTAGACCGATAGCTCGTCGACCAGTCCGGCCTCGAACAGCGAGAAGATGAGTTCGCCGCCGCCCTCAACCATGATGCGGTCGAGTCCCTCGGCTTCCAGCGCCGCGAAGGCCGCATCGAGGTCGACGCGTTCGGCGCCAGCGACGATTAGGGAGGCGCCGGCCTCGTCCAGCGCCTCGCGGCGGTCGATACCTGCAGCCTCGCTGGTCAGGATGTACGTCTCGGGGTCGCCAGCCAGAATATCGGCATCCGCTGGCGTCCGACAGCGGGAATCGGCGACGATGCGGGCCGGCGGGGCCGCCTCGGGGCTTCGGACGGCAGCGCGGTGGGCCTCGTCGTAGCGCACCAGCGATGGGTCGTCAGCCAGCACCGTTCCGACACCGACCATGACGCCGTCGGATTCCGCTCGCAGGCGGTCGACGCGGGCGAAATCCTCGTCGCCACTTATTTTGATCTGCTCGCGCCGCCGCGAGGAGAGTTTCCCGTCAGCGCTGACGGCGGCGTTGACCAGTACGTGCATACGGCAGGGTGGGAGGGCCGCCGGCAAAACCGTTGGTCTTCGTCAGCGGAGGCGGGCCGCGAAGAACGTCCAGTCGTCGTCCGCGTCCTCGGCGGATGTCCCGTCGTCCTCCAGCGTCTCCGGAACGCCCCAGCTATCGGTTATCTCGAAGCCGGCATCGTGCAACTGTTCGCGCGTCGCCTCGGCACCAGCGATTTCCCACTCCATTTCGACGCCGCTGTCCAGCCAGTCGGGGTTCTCGCCGGCCCAGTGTTCGGTGCCCTCACAGACGAGAACGCGGCCGCCGGGGCGGAGCACCCGGGCGAACTCGTCGATAACCGTCCGGTGGTCGTCCATCGGGACGTGAATCAGCGACCAGTAGGCGACGACGGCGTCGAACGTCCCCGTTGCGAACGGCAAGGCTGTCATATCACCACGCACGAGCGCCGCTTCAGGGGCGTTCTCGGCCGCGAGTCGGAGTTGCTCGCCTGAAAAATCGAGGCCGACTGCCGACGCCTCATCAGTCAGGTGAGAGAGGACCGGCCGCCCGGGGCCGCACCCGGCGTCCAGAATTCGGGCCGACTCCGGAACCGCTTCGAGAAACGCCGACAGGGCGTCCATTCCCTGTCCCTCGCCGGAGCGATGGGCGGCATAGGCGTCCCCCAACTCGTCGTATCCCTGCCGGACGGCGTCTTTCTCGACCATAGCGGAAGACTGGCCGGGGGGTTTGAGTGTTTTCCGGAGGCGTGCTACTCCGCGGCACAGCGGTTCGGCCCGAGTTCCAGTTCGATGGCTTCCTCGTCGTCTTCGGGGGCGTCCTGCCCGCGGTTGATGGCGATAACCTGCTCGTAGTTCGGCGGCTTTTCCGGAACGGAGTCGGTGATGTGGGCGACGAACGACTCGCGGTCCCTGTCGAGCAACGCGAGGTTGGTCCGGAGGTGGCGAACCGTGGTCGACACCTCGCTGCCGGGGTCGAACGCATCGGAGGCCGGGTCGGCGTGGCCCGGAAGGACGGCGACGGAATCGGGTTCGGCCAGCAGGGTCCCGTGGAGTGAGTCGTAGAGCATCTCGGCGCCCGCCGCGGCGTCGGCGTCGCCGAACTGCAACTCGGTACGGCCGACGCTGTCGACGAAAACGGTGTCGCCGGTCAGCACCGCCTCGTCGCCGACGAGATAGCTCGCCATGCCGGAGGTGTGGCCGGGCGTAAAGAGGGCCTTGAGGTCGATATCGCCGACGCTGACGACGTCGTTGCGAGCGAGGGGTTCGTACTCGAAGGCCACGTCGCGTTCGGCGACGCGTTCGCCGAGGTGGTACGGAACGTCGAGTTCGTCGGCCAGTTTGCGGCCGCCGCTGATGTGGTCGGCGTGGATATGGGTATCGAGGACGCGTTCGATATCCCACTCACGTTCCTCGGCCACTTCCCGGTACTTCTCGGTGTGTCGGGACACGTCGATGGCCGCAGCAGCGCCGGTTTCGGGGTCGGCGACGAGATAGCCGAGACAGCCCTTGGCGCGGCGCTGCATCTGGACGATGGTCGCATCGCCAGCCGTTTCGACGTCGACCGCGCCGTAGACGGCGCTCCAGGCCCGCATCCCGCCCTCGACGTGGCGGACGTCCTCGTAGCCGGCCGTGACCAGTTCCTCGGCGAGGTGTTCGGAGGTGATTCCCTTCGCGCAGATGACGACGACGGAGTCGTCACGTTCGAGGCCGGTCTTCGATTGAAAGAGGTCGACGTCGAGGTCCGCGCCGGGTTTGAAGCCGCAGCGTTCGGCCGCAGGAATGTGCCAGCCCTCGAAATCCGCCTCGGGCCGCGTATCGAGGAGCGCGAATCCCCGGTCGCCGTCGAGGAGTTCCTTCAGCCGCTCGGCCGATATCTCCCCGGGCGCGCGCTCGGCTGTTCGTGTCATAGCGTGGTATTCGGTGCCAAATGTGGTAAAACTGCGGCCCGACCCCGAGGTTCCGTCGGCGTCAGTCCAGCAGGCCCCGGAAGGGCCGCAGCGGCAGCGGGACGTAATCGCGGTCGGGTTCGTAGCGGGCGAACGCGAGGCTGTTGGACATCACGGAGACGCTGGAAGCCGACATCGCCGCGCCAGCCAAGGCGGGGTTCAGCAGGCCCAGCGAGGCGATGGGAATGAGCGCGACGTTGTAGGCGAAGGCCCAGAAGAGGTTCTGCCAGACCTTCGCGATGGTCGCCTCCGAGATTCGCAGGGCCTTCAGCACGTCGGCGGGGTCCGAGCGCATCAGCGTCACGTCGGCGGATTCGATGGCGACGTCGGTCCCGGAGCCGATGGCGACGCCGATGTGGGCCGCCGTGAGCGCGGGCGCGTCGTTGACGCCGTCACCGACCATCATCGCGTTGGTCCCGTCGCCCTGAATGTCGTCGATGACGTCGGCCTTCTCGTCGGGCAGGACCTCGGCACGGACGTTGTCGGCGGGGATGTCGAGTTCCTCGCCGACCGCGGTGGCCGTCCGGTCGTTGTCGCCGGTGAGCATGTAGATTTCGTAGCCGCGGTCGGTCAGTTCCACGACCGTCCGTCGGGCGCTCTCGCGAACGGTGTCGGCCGTCGCGACGACGCCGATGACCTCGCCGTCGAGGGCGACGGCCATCGCGGTCTTGCCCTCCTTCTCGAGGCGTTCGAGCGTCTCGTCGACCGCGGCGGTGTCGATGCCGTGCTCCGAGAGCAGGGTTCGGTTGCCGACCAGCACCTCGCCGTGGTCGGTGGTCGCCGTCACGCCCTGACCGGGCACGTTCTCGAACTCGTGGGTCTCGCCGAGGTCGATGCCGCGGTCCTCGGCGCCCTCGACGATGGCCTCGCCGAGGGGGTGTTCGGAGCCGGATTCGGCGGTCGCGGCGACGTCGAGGACGAACGACTCGTCCTTCGCCTGGCGTTCGACGGCCGCGCCGCCGTCCGGTGCCGCCTCGCCATCGACGCCGCCGTCGGGGACCGCACCGCCGACGACTTCGACGTCCGTCAACTGCATCTCGCCTTCGGTCAGCGTGCCGGTCTTGTCGAAGACGATGGCCTCGACGTCGCGGACGCGTTCGAGGATGTCGCCGCCCTTGAACAGGACGCCGTTCTTAGCGGCGATGGTCGAGCCCACCATCGTCGCCGCGGGCGTCGCAAGCCCGAGCGCGCAGGGACAGGCCACCAGCACCGCCGACGCGAAGACGATGACCGAGAACTCGAAGACGGGGACGCCACCGATGACGGGGCCGCCGCCGACGGGGGCCCACAGCGGCAGGGCGGTCGCAAGGCTGTATAGCTGGTCGGGGAAGAGGAACCAGAGGATGCCCCAGAGAATCGCGTTCGCGAGGACGGCGCTAACGAAGTAGGCCGAAACCACGTCGACCAGCCGCTGGATGTCGGGCTGGCGGGACTGGGCCTCCTTGACACGGCGAACGATTTGCTGGAGGGCGGTGTCCTCGCCGACCTGCGTGGCCTCGACCACGAGAACGCCGTTCTCGTTGACCGTCGACCCCGCGACCTCGTCGCCGGGGCTCTTCTCGACGGGGACGGACTCGCCGGTCAGCATCGACTCGTCGACCGCAGAATCGCCCTCGACGACCACGCCGTCCGTGGGGATGCGCTCGCCGGGGCGGACCTTCATCCGGTCGCCGACCTCGACTTCGGAGACCGGGACGGTGACCTCCTCACCGTCTCTGATGACGGTCGCCTCGTCGGCTTCCATCCGGAGGAGTTCGCGCAGGGCGTCGGAGGCCTGTGCCTTCGAGCGGGCCTCCAGCCAGTTGCCGAGCGTGATGAACCACAGGATGAACGCGACGGCCTCGAAGTAGAGCCCACCCGGGATATCGAGCAGGAGGACGGCCACGCTGAACGTGTAGCCGGCGGTGGTGCCGACCGCGACCAGCGTGTCCATGTTGGCGGTTCGGTTCTTCGCGGCCTTGTAGGCGCCAACGAGGAACTCCTTGCCGAGCGTCGCCATCAGCAGGGTCGCGATGGCGAACTCTATCCAGCCGAACGGGACGCCGAGCAGGGATTCGGGCGCCGACAGCGGCGTCACCATCGTCGCCATCAGGTAGATGAACGGCGCGGTCAGAACCCCGCCACCGATAACGAGTCGGCGCTGTTTGCGGAGTTCGCGCTCGGCAGGGGATTCGCCGTCCTCGGCGTCTGCGTCACCTTCGGTCTCACGAACGGCCTCGTAGCCCGAGTCGTCGATGGCGTCGTAGGTCGCTTCGATGGAGAACTCCTCGGGGTTGTATTCGACGGTCGCCTCGTCGGTCGCGTAGTTGACGTCGGCACGCACCACACCCGGAACGTCGTCGAGGGCGCCCTCGACGGTCTCCGAGCAGTTCGTACAGTGCATCCCGACGATTTCGATGGTCCGGGTTTCGGCGTGGGGTTCGTAGCCCGCCGACTCGATGGCGTCGTAAATCTCGCTAAGTGACGCCGACTCGGGGTCGTATTCGACGGTTCCCTCGTCGGTCGCGTAGTTGACCGACACCTCATCGACGCCATCGAGGGATTCGACCGCCTCGGTGACCGTCTCCGAGCAGGTCGAACAGGACATCCCGCCGATGGTCAGTCGTTCCCGTCTGGTCATATCTATACGTAGGGGTCCCGTATTCATGCGCTTTGTCCCTTAAAATGTGGCGCTCAGGCACACGCTCACCTTGACTTCGAAAGTAAATCTGGGAAAAGGGCTTGATACAAAAGGAAAACTCTACGCGCCTTCCTTCAGTTCGTCGTACCGTTCCGTGAATCGGGCCTCACAGGACTCACAGCAGAACTCGTAGCGTTCGCCGCCGATACGAGCGGTGACGCCCTCGTCGGTGACGGTATTGCCGCACTCAGCACAGTCCAGTCCGAGTGTCGCTTCACCGAGGCCTGCCTGCCGGTCGGTCGCCACGAGCGGCGTGGCCTCCACACTCTCGACAGCGCCCGTCTCGAAGGCCGCGGCGAGATGCGTTTCGACGTCGCCGTCGGGCACCGTCGCCACGACGAACAGGCGGCCCTCGGCGGTGACGAACACCTGTTCGACCCCCGAGCAGTCCGCCAGCGCCTCCCGAACCGTCGTCGTCTCGCCGGGCGTCGTCTCGAAAGTGACTGCCATGCGGACGCCTTCTCGGAGTTTCGAGCGGTCGAGGTCGACGGTAAACCCCTCGATGACGCCCACTTCTTTGAGGCGGTCGAT
Source organism: Natronomonas halophila (assembly GCF_013391085.1). Lineage (NCBI taxonomy): Archaea > Methanobacteriati > Methanobacteriota > Halobacteria > Halobacteriales > Natronomonadaceae > Natronomonas > Natronomonas halophila. The sequence continues at coordinate 185,351 of NZ_CP058334.1, forward strand.
GCGGTCGCTGACCGCCGGCGCCGAGAGGTCGACCTTCTCGGCGAGGTCGCTGTAGGGGCGGCGAGCGTCCTCCGACAGCAGCCGAAGGAGTTCGTGGTCCGTCTCGTCGAGGTCGCGCATGGTCGTGCTTGCAGGCGTGCTTATAAACCGGTTTCGTCGCCGTTAGTCGAACCCTTCGGCGTACTCGAAGTCGATATCGCGAGCCTCGGGGTGGGTGCCGTCGAACCGAATCTGCCAGCCGTGAAGTTCAGTCGGGTCGTTGAGGGCGTTGTTCAGCGTCGTGCGGACGGCCAATACGTCGACGCCGTAGAAGTCGTTGGGAACGTCGTGGAAATACTGGAGGGCCGTCCGAAACAGCGACCGCATCCCGTCGTCGTCCTCGAAGTCGAAGTGCTTGTAGGCGCCGGCGGCAACCTGAACCATTCCGTGAAGAAAGGCGCTTTCGGTCGTTCCGCGACCGTAGTTGTACCACTCGTGTTCGAAGCAGTCGTGGGATTCGTGGAACTCGCCCGCATTGAAAAGGCGGACGCCGTGTTCGGTCGCCCGCCGGAGCGTGGCGTGCTCCCAGCGGCCGTCCGCGCGCCACCCCGTCGGCTCTCCGGCGGGCGGGCCGACGGTCGGGTCGCGGGTGTGGTCGTCCATCAGGCACAGATAGGGCGGCCAGCGGCTAAAATCACAGGTCCTTCGCGATGCCGCGGAGGCCGTTCATCCGCTCGCGCTTGCTCCGGATGTCGTCCGCGGACATGACCTCCGAGAGCCGCGTCGTTCGAACGTGTTCCGTGACCGTCTCGACGGCGTGCTGGTCGATTTCGACGCTTTTGAGGTACTCAGCGACGGCCTCGACTTCCTCGTCGGTCGCCTCGCGGCCGCCGTCGGCGCCCGTAATCGACCACGCGAGGTCGCGGGCGTCGGTCTTCTCGTCCCGCAGGTAGGCGCCGCCGGCCAGCGCCAGCGTCTTCGTCGTCAGCCACGGGACGATGTCGCGATTGCCGTATTCGAGGTCGTCGACGAGCAGGGCCTCGGCCTTATCCGAGAGGGCGAACTGGTCGCGTCCCTCCCGGCCTTTGGAGATGTCGATTTTCCACTCGTTTTCCTCGAAGACGAGATACGGAGAGATAGCCATACCACCGCTTGTCGCCCGAGGTATTTTTGTCACGCGCTTTCGGCGGCGAGCGCCTGCCGGTAGGACAGCACCGCGGGATAGGCGACGATGACGCCAACCGTGTAGTAGCCGAGCGTTCGACCGAGCGCCGCGAGGAGGACGCCCGTACTACCGTAGACGACCAGCGCACCCGCGAAAAGCGCGAGGAGCGCGAGGGCGTGGGCGACCGCGAACTTTCGGCGCTGTTCGGCCGTTTCGAATATCCCGCCAGCGACCGTCAGCGATATCGGGAGCGCCCACCGGCCGGCCAGATAGCCGATTTGTAGGGGCCACGGAAGCGTTTCGGAGGGGAGCGCCTGAACGCCTCCGGCGACCGAGACCGCGACCGCGAGGAAGGTCACCGCGACCAGCGTCGCCTTCGCTCGCGCGGTCGGTTCGCTGTCGGACCGTGCAAGGGCGATGCTACCGACGGAGACGGCGACGTACGCGAAGAGGAGCGCGACGACGTGGCCCTGCCGGAGGAATCGCACCTCTACCGCCGCGATGATGACGAGGGCGACAGCGCCCGTGACCGCGAGGTCCCGCCGCGACATCTCCGGCATACCTGCCGACTGTGGGGCCGTGGGCAAGTACGTTCCGACGGACTGTCGGGGATTCGTGGGAATCGGACCGTCAATACGGGGAGGTACACTTTTGTGTCATCCAATGACACGCGTTAGTGCGACTCTCCACTATAGAGTTGACCCAACGATGGCAGATACGACAGACCAAATTGTGGAATTATTCGAAGCCGGTGGTATCGAGACGGTGTTCGGGTTCCCCTGCGAACAGATGGACCCCTACTATTCGAGCCTCGCTGACTCGTCAGTGCGGCACGTTCTGGCTCGCAGCGAGGCGAGTGCGGCGCTGATGGCCGACGGCTACGCACGGGCGAACCGAACGATTGGCGTCGTCGACGGCGTCGGCGGGCCGGGTGCGGCATATATCGGCGCCGGTCTCTGTGAGGCCGACGGTGCATCGAGTCCCGTGCTCGCGCTCACCGGTGATAACGAACGTGACATCCGCGGCCGAGAGGTCATACAGGACGCCGACAACGAGGCGATTCTGGAGCCGTACGCGGACACCACGTTCGACGCCGAATCGGCTGACCGTGCCGTCGAAGCCGTCGATGCAGCGATTCGGCTGATGACGACGGGCGTCCCGAAACCAGCACACGTGAACCTTCCCGGCGATGTACTGGTCGAAGACTCCTCGTACTCGCTGCCCGACGACGTTCCGGCGTCGTATCCAGCCGACCGTCCGGAACCGAACGCTGAACGCGTCACGGCTGTCGTAGAGAAACTCGACGAGGCGGAGACGCCGGTCATCCTGGCCGGCGAAGGCGTGGTTCGGGCCGGCGCATCGGAACTCCTGACCGAGTTCGCGACGCGAACGAACACGCCGGTCGTCACGTCGATAAACGGCAAAGGCGCGGTCGCCGAAACCGAACCGTTCGCACTCGGCGTGGCCGGGCGATGGGGCTTCTGTCAGGTCGCCAACGACGCCCTCTCGGAGGCGGACCTCGTCGTCGGCCTTGGCACCCGCTTCAGCGACCTCACGACCGTCGGCTGGTCGCTGCTCGACGAGAACGCCGACGTGGTCCACGTCGACCTCGACGAAGCCTGGCTGGGGAAAAACTACGAGGCCGACGTCGCGATTCACGCCGACCTTCGAGCCACCCTCGCCGCCCTCCTCGAATCGGCCGATGCCGACTACGACGACCGCGAAAGCCGCATCGAGTCTCTCGATGCCGACCGGGCCGAATGGCGTCAGTCCCATGCGGACGACCTGACGAGCGACGCCGCACCCGTCGCTCCCGCTCGCGTCGTCGAGGAGTTGAACGAACGTATTCCTGCGAACGGTGTCCTCGTCAGCGCGACGAGCTATTCGGGCTTTTTCAGCGGCGCCTTCTACGAAGTCGAAGAACCGGGTCTCGGATATCTGCAGGCGCGTGGAAGCGACGGCATCAACGCCAGCCTCCCGCAAGCACTCGGCGTGCAGGCCGCTCGGCCGGAAACGCCCGTGGTCGCGCTCTCCGGGGACGGCGGCATCGGATACCATATCTCCGACCTCGAAACGGCCGTCCGCGAAGACCTGCCGCTGACGGTCGTCATCTTGAACAACGATGGCCTCGGCTCCTCGAAGGCGAGTCAGGTCGGTACCGACAACTTCCAGCTCTCGACTGACTTCGAGGACGGGGTCGATTACGCCGCCGTCGCCCGCGGGTTCGGATGTCGCGGCGCCCGAATCGAGACCACCGAGGAACTCCTCGAGGAACTGCCGGCCGCCATCGACAGCGATGAACCGACGTTGCTCGACGTGCAGGTCGACCCGTACGCGGTTCCGCCGGTGCTCGTGTAGGTCTCGGCCCTCGATTAGAATACGGGGTCGTACACGCGGCCACCGGTTTCGTCGTGGCGAGTCCGAAGCGTCTCTCGGAGCGCCTCCCGACCGAACATCTCTTCGAGGTCGAAGGGGCCGATTTCGCTGTCGCCGCCGCGTTTCAATATCTCGTTGACCGTCTCCTGGTCGGCGACACCGTCGTCGACGAGTCGGTGTGCTTCGTTGACGAGCGCTGCGAGAATCGGCTGGATGTCGTGTGGCTCCTCCGGCGTCGGAATCTGACATCCCTGGTCGTCCCACTCGAAGAACCCTTCACCCGATTTCTTACCCAGGCGCCCGTCATCCACCATCGTTTCCATACGGCTCTGGATTTCCGCCGGTGGCGCATATCGGTCACCGTAGACCTCGGAGAGGTTCTCGACCGTCGCGAGATGGACGTCGAGGCCGATGAGGTCGATGAGTTCCAGCGGCCCGCGGTCGAACCCGACGTTCGTCGCCGCGACGTCGATTGCTGCTGGCTCGGCATCCAACAGTTCCCATGTCGCCGCACACTTGATGCTCGCCGACAGACGTGAGAGTCCGTTTGCCCTGTATTCCTGATCGAGACGTATCGGCTTCCGGTCGATAGCAGTGGCCACGTTCTCGGCGGTTTCGAGCGTTTCGTCGCTGGCCTCGTCGCCCGAAATCTCGACCATATCGCGCCGGAGAGCCGGGTTCGCGAAATGGAACAGCACGACGCGCTCGGGATGGGACATCTCCGCGGCGATGTCGCCCGGCGTCAGTGAGGACGTGTTCGTTCCGATAACCGCGTCGGCGGCGAGGACGTCTTCGAGCGTTTCCACCACGTCCCGCTTGAGGCCGAGTCGCTCCGGAACCGCCTCGACGACGAACTCGGCATCCGAAAGCGCCGAGAGGTTCGGGTCGTAGGTGATACGGTCGGCGGGGGTGCCGGAGATGTCGATGCCACCGGCCCGCAGCTCGTCGGCCAGTTCGGATTCGTGATACGTCCGTGCAGCGGCGAGGGCGTCCGAATCGACGTCGACGAGCGTGACCTGATAGCCGGCGTTCGCCAGCAGGCCGGCGATATCGCGGCCCATGAGCCCGGCCCCGACGACCCCGGTGGTAGTGACAGACATTATCTCGGGTGCTCCTTCGAAGACGTGTCCCGTACGCCGTAATAATTCATTCGGAGATGGTAGTAGAGGAGCCCGCCGGCCAACAGCAGTATCCAGACGCCGAAAAGCAGCGTCGACTGCACGGCCAAAAGCAGGAGCAATAGCAGGTTGAGCGGTACCGCGAGAAGCGCCATTCCGTACACCACCCGCATCGAGAGGGGAAACGCCGTCGGGTCGAACTCGGGCGGCCGTCTCCGAATCACGCTAATGGCGGCGGCCATCACCGCGGTGACGACGAAGGCCCCGCCGAACGCGAGCATCGTTCCGAGGTCGTCGAACGGAAGCGGCGCGAGCAACACGACGGCACTCAGGACGTAGGTCCCGAGAAGCGTCCAGTGGGCGGTGCCGAATCGGTCGTTCGTCATGCCTAGAATCTCCGGGAACACCCCGGCGTCGGAGAGCGCCTCGGCGTATCGCGGAATCAGGATGAACGTCGCGTTCAGACTGGTCGCGACAGCGAACAGCGCTCCACAGACGATAAAGACCGTCCGGAACGCCGGCGAGAGGATTTGTTGGGCGACGACCGATAACGTCTGGCCCGTCATCGCATCGACACCGACCGTTCCGACAGCGACCACGGCAACGGAGACGTACAGCAGGAAGACGATAGGGATACTGACGAGGAAGGATTGTGGAATCGTCACCGTGGCATCGCGGAGGTCACCGCCGAGGTCGATGACGAAATTCGCGCCGAGACACGTAAAGTAGAGGACGCCGGCACCGACCAGGATACCAGTAGTACCGCTGGCGAAAACCGGCGTGAGGTTCGCCGTCTCGATAGCCGGTATCCCCTGTACGACGAACGCCCCGAGCGCAACGAGCAACCCCAGAAACATGAGTAACTGTACCCGTGCCGCGAGTCGAATCCCGAAGAGGTTCAGCACGAAAAAGAGCGTCAAAATCAGCAACCCGGTCGTAGTCGTCGACATCGAAACGAACGGTGTCAGGTATTCGCCAGCGGTAAGCGCGTACAGCGGCAATCCGCCCGCGAACATACTGATTCCCAGCCCCCACGCCGCCAGAAACGCGAGCGTCGGCGAAACGAACCGGGCCGGATACCGATAGTGACCGCAGGTCGTCGGGAACGTCGCCCCGAGCATCGCCGTCGGAACGAGTCCGAGGACGGCAATCGTCATCGCAACGGCGAACGAGATCGTCACGCCCGCTCCCGCAAGCCCGACACCGACACCGATCAGGGCGAAGAGCGCACCCCCAACGATGAGACCGACTTCGATGGCAACGGCATCCAGCAGGCCGATGGAGCCGTCTCCTTGTTGAGTGCTACTATCTGTCACGGGGCGCTCTTTACGGGACTACTACAAATAACTGACCGCTCGGACCCTGTTCGGCCGAGAGACCGTATCCGCGTATCGATGCCGCGGCAACGCCTGCATCCGAAGTCCGAAGGGAGGGAAACCGGAGCGTTGAAACCGGACGGAGGCATTAGGCCGAGGTGCGTGCGAGGGTAGCCAAGCCCGGAAACGGCGGCGGACTCAAGATCCGCTCCTGTAGAGGTCCGAGGGTTCAAATCCCTTCCCTCGCACTGCCCAAACAGTGCGGAAGACTCCCTCTCGGGGGCGTCTTCCCTCGCAACATTCCTCATAACGCGACGCCGACAGCGACAGCACCGTGTCGGTTCCGAAACCCAAAACCGCCCGAGGCGCGTACCTGAAATATGGTCGGCTCTCGAACGCTGACGGCGCTTGCGGGCCTTGCGGTGAGCATCGCGCTCAGCGTCGGCCTGTATCTCTACACTGGGTCGTTCCTGTTTTTCCTCTTCGTGCCGTTCGTCCCGTTCCTTTTCAAGCGAACGGGCGAGGAAGCCGCCGAGCGACCGCCGATAAAGGAGTGTGACCGCTGTTCGTTCCGTACGCGTGACCCCGAATTCGAATACTGTCCACGCGACGGCAGTCGGTTGCACGAAGGCAGCGACTACTGAGCAACAGACACCGAAACTGCCGACGCGCTTAACCGCCGGCCGGGAGAACCCCCGACTCGATGGAACAGTTCGGTACCGGGCTGCTGGACGGCAACGTGGTCGCCCTCGGATTGGCGGCGCTTTTAGGGCTGTTTCTCGGCCTCGAACGCGAGTGGTCCGACAAGTCCGCGGGTGTGCGGACGTTCGCGCTGGTGAGCCTCGTCGCCGCGGTCTTTACCATCCTCGACCAGCCGCTGTTGCTGGTCGCCGGGGCGTTGCTCGTCGTCGTCATCGGCGGGATGCTTGGCATTCAGGGCATCCTCGCCGAAGGCGACGCGCTGTCGTTGACCACGTCGGTGTCGCTGCTGGTCACCTACGGCGTCGGCGCACTCGTCGCCTCGGGCTACATCCTCGAGGGCGTCACCGTCGCCGTCGTCTCCTCGCTGCTGCTAGTCTTCAAGCAGGAACTCCACGGCGTCGCCGACGAACTCTCGAAGGAAGAGGTCCAGGCCAGCGCGGAGTTCGCCATTCTCGCCTTCGTCATCTATCCCCTGCTTCCGGCCGAATCCCGAACCATCTCGGTGCTCGATGCTTCCGTGGACATCGAACCGCGCGTCGTCTGGCTCATGGTCGTCTTCGTGGCCGGCATCGGCATCGCCAACTACGCTATCGTCCGGCTCTACGGCGGGCGCGGCATCGCTGTGACGGGATTTTTCGGCGGTTTCGCCTCCTCGACGGGTGTCGTCGGCGCGATGCTGGACCACGTCAACCAGCATCCCGACGCATCGAAATACGGCGTCGCAGCGGTGTTGTTGTCGAACGCGTCGATGGCCATTCGGAACCTCGCTATCGCGCTGTTCTTCACGCTCGGGGCCGGCGTCCTCGTCGAGGCAGCCATCCCGCTCGGTGCGGTGGTCGTCGGGGCCGTCGTCGTCGCTTTCGTCACCGCCGACTGGTCGGAATCCGTAGAGATGGACCTTGGGACGCCGTTCACGCTCCAGTACGCGCTCGGTATCGGCGCGCTCTTTCTGGTCGTCCTGCTGGCCGGCGGCTTCGCCGAGGCGCTCTTCGGGACCGGCGGCCTCTATGTGGCCGCGATTATCTCGGGACTCGTCTCCAGTGCGGGCGCGACCGCGTCGGCCGTCGTCCTCTACTCGAACGGGCAGGTCTCGTCCGACGAGGCCGTCATCGCCATCCTGCTGGCCTCCGCGGCGAGCATCCTCGTCAAGGTCGGGATGACCGCCTTCTCGCCGAACCGAGAGTTCGCCCGCGGCGTCACCGTCGGGAGCACCGTTCTGCTCGTCGCTGCGGGCGTCGTCACCGGCGTGATGGTCTTCCTGTAGCGCCCGGCAATATTAACAGCCGTCTGGCCCTACCTTAGTCATGGACCGCGAGACGGTAGCGCCGCAGGTCGACGAAATTCCCGGACCGAAGGCCAAAGAGCGGGTCGAGTACCACGGCTCCTTCGCCGCGCCGAGCACGTACGTCTACGAGTTCGTCTGGGACAGCACCGCCCCGGCGACCGGGCCGTTCTGTACCGACGCCGACGGCAACGTCCTGATGGACTTCACGGGCCACGTCGCCGCCGCGCCGCTGGGCTACAACAACCCCGACCTGCTGGAGCGAATGGAGGAGTTCGACGTCGTCGACCCGCTCAAAATCGCCGGTCAGGACTTCTATACGACCGCCGGCGACCCGGGCAACATCGACTACCCCGGGCCGGCCGAGTTGATGGACCGGCTGACCGACGTCTCGCCCGATTACATGGATACGGTCTTTCTCTCGAACTCCGGGGCCGAAGCCGTCGAGAACGCGCTGAAAATCTGCTATGACGACACGGCCGGCAAATACGGCATCACCTTCGAGGGCGCCTTCCACGGCCGGACGCTTGGCACCCTCTCGTTAAACCGCTCGAAGGAGGTCTACCGCCGGAAGTTCCCCGAGTTGGGCAGCATCCACGACGTGCCGTTCTGCCGAGACAACGGCTGTTCGCCGGCCACCTGTGAGTGCGGGTTCTTCGCGGGCGATACCTCGCAACTCCGCCGGATGCTCCACCCCAAGACCGGCCACGTCAACGCCGACGAGGTCGCCTATCTCATCATGGAGCCGATTCAGGGCGAAGGCGGCTATCACGTCCCCAGCGACGCCTTTCTCGAGGAGGTCGCCGACATCTGCGAGCAACACGACATCCTGCTCATCGCCGACGAGATTCAGTCCGGTATCGGCCGGACGGGCGAGTTCTGGGCCTCCGACGACTTCGCCATCGAACCGGACGTCATCTGTGCCGCGAAGGGTGCCCGCGTCGGCGCGACCATCGCCAGCGAAGACGTCTTCCCCAGCGAGAAATCACGGCTGTCATCGACGTGGGGCGCCGGCGACATCATCGACTCGCTGCAGGGCGCGCTGACTATCGACGTCATCCGCGAGGAGAACCTTATGGACAACGCCGTCGAGCGCGGCCAGCAGGCGAAGGACGAACTGGCGGATGCGGACTTGCCGAACGCCATCGACGTCCGGGGCAAGGGCCTGATGCTCGCAGTCGAGTTCGACACCAAGGAGCGCCGCGACGACGTCCAGGAGGCGGCGATGAAACGCGGGCTGTTGACCCTCGTCTGTGGTCACAAAACGCTCCGGTTGCTCCCGCCGCTGGACGTCCGCGAGCGCGAGATATCGATGGGCGTTCGATTGCTCTCGGAAGCCGTCGAGGCGGCCGCATAACCGGTTTCTCGCGGCGGTCGGGGCGAAATCGGCAACCCCGTACTTTTTAAAGCCAGGGGGCAAATGTCCATGTAACCGAGCAACGGTCGCCCCGGACTCATGTGGGCGACCGGCAGTTGCTGACGGGAGACGGCTGGCAGGGCTTGTGTGCGTGGCAGCGGCCACGCGGGCCTTGTCGGTTCCGACCGTCGGCCCACCGACTCCGTCGGTGTCGCGTCCGTCACAGACGGCCGTGTACATGGCCGGTCGCCCACTGGTAAGTCCGCCTGCGACCCCTCGGAGGATAAACCATGGAAATCGAAATCGCAACCATTGGCGGATACGAGGAAGTCGGCCGGCAGATGACTGCCGTCCGCGCCGGCGACGACGTCGTCGTCTTCGACATGGGGCTGAACCTGTCGAAGGTCCTCATTCACGACAACGTAGAGACCGAACGAATGCACAGTCTGGACCTCATCGACATGGGGGCCATTCCGGACGACCGCGTCATGTCCGAACTCGAAGGTGACGTGCAGGCCATCGTGCCCACGCACGGCCACCTCGACCACATCGGCGCCATCTCGAAACTTGCACACCGCTACGATGCCCCCATCGTCGCGACGCCCTTTACCATCGAACTCGTCAAACAGCAGATCGAGGGCGAAGAGAAATTCGGCGTCCAGAACGACCTCGTGAAGATGGACCCCGGCGGCACGATGTCCATCGGTGACGACTGCGAACTCGAGTTCGTCAACGTCACCCACTCCATCATCGACGCCATCAACCCGGTCCTCCACACGCCCGAGGGCGCCGTCGTCTACGGCCTCGACAAGCGGATGGACCACAACCCGGTGCTGGGCGACCCCATCGACATGGACCGGTTCCGCGAAATCGGTCGCGAGGGCGTGCTCGCCTACATCGAGGACTGTACCAACGCCGGCAAGAAGGGCAAGACGCCCTCCGAGTCCGTCGCCCGCGAACAACTGAAAGACGTGATGTACTCGGTGCAGGATTACGAGGGTGGCATCGTCGCCACCACGTTCTCCAGCCACATCGCGCGTGTCAAGAGCCTCGTCGAGTTCGCCGACGATATCGGCCGCCAGCCCGTTCTGCTGGGCCGCTCGATGGAGAAGTACAGTGGTACTGCCGAACGACTGGACTTCGTCGACTTCCCCGATGACCTCGGGATGTACGGCCACCGCAAGTCGGTCGACCGCACCTTCAAGCGGATTATGGAAGAGGGCAAGGAGAACTACCTCCCCATCGTCACCGGCCACCAGGGCGAACCCCGCGCGATGCTGACCCGGATGGCCCGCGGCGAGACGCCCTACGAACTGGACAAGGGCGACAAGGTCATCTTCAGTGCCCGTGTCATCCCCGAACCGACCAACGAGGGCCAGCGCTACCAGGCCGAGAAGCTTCTGGGTATGCAGGGCGCCCGCATCTACGACGACATCCACGTCTCCGGCCACCTGAACACGGAAGGCCACTACGAGATGCTGCAGGCCCTCAACCCCGAGAACGTCATCCCGGCCCACCAGTCGATGGAAGGCTTCGCGCCGTACGTCGACCTCGCGCGGAACGAGGGCTACCAGCTCGGTCGTGACCTCCACGTCACGGAGAACGGCAACATCATCCAGCTGACGGAATGACGACCACAGGACGCGTCGAGAAGGCGCTGATCGACCGCCGCGAAATCGTCAACGAGGCGATTACGGAGCAACTGCCGATTCAAAAGCCCGAGCGGCTCTACTCCGCGTCCCGCTACCTGCTGGACGCGGGTGGCAAACGCCTGCGGCCGACCATCCTGCTGCTCGCCGCCGAATCGATTTCGGACGTCGAGCCGCTTAGCGACGATTATCGGGCGTTCCCCTCCCCGGTCAACGGTGACGTGGACGTGCTTTCGGCCGCCGTCTCCATCGAGGTCATCCAGTCGTTTACCCTGATTCACGACGACATCATGGACGACGACGACCTCCGACGTGGCGTGCCGGCGGTCCACCGCGAGTACGACCTCGAAACCGCGATTCTGGCCGGCGACACGCTCTACTCGAAGGCCTTCGAGTACATGCTCGATACCGGCGCGCCCGCCGAAAAGAGCGTCGAGGCCCTCGACGAACTCGCGACCACCTGCACCGAAATCTGTGAGGGGCAGGCGCTGGACGTCGACTTCGAGGACCGGTCGGACGTCTCGACCGATGAATACCTCGAGATGGTCCAGTTCAAGACGGCCGTCCTCTATGCCGCGGCCGCCTCGATTCCAGCCATCCTGCTGGGCAGCGACGAGGAGACCGTCTCCGAACTCCACGGCTACGGCCTCGATATCGGCCGCGCCTTCCAGATTCAGGACGACCTTCTCGATTTGACCGTCTCCAGCGAGCAACTCGGCAAACAGCGTGGTTCCGACCTCATCGAGGGGAAACGGACCATCATCACGCTACACGCCCGCGACAACGGCGTCGACGTCGACAACCTCGTCTCCGAGGACCCGACCGAGGAGGAAATCGAGGACGCCGTCCAGACGCTCGAAGACGCCGGCAGCATCGACTTCGCCCGCGAGATGGCCCAAGACCTCGTCGAAAGCGGGAAGGACCGCCTCGAAGTCCTCCCCGAGAACGAACCCCGCGAACTGCTCGAAGACATCGCGGATTATCTGGTCGAACGCGGGTACTAAAACCCACTTTTTGCACGAGAACGTGGGTCGCGGCGTTGCCGCGACCCCGGTTCTCGGTGAAAATATGCGCGCCTCCTTCCAGCCGTGGCGCTCCCTGCGGTCGCGCCGCGTTAGTCAGTCGGCGCTACGGCGACTCGCTTTGCTCACGGCTCACTTCGTTCGCCGTTCGCATTTCCGAGACGCTCCCTACGGTCGCGTCTCGCTATCGCTCGTCGCCGGGAACCGCGAGCGCTTCGCGCTCGCGGATGCTCTCTATCCTATCTTTTATAAGCGATAGCGCGGCCAGAGGGCCCATGACCTGATATCGGGTGGCTATCCGCCGAGGCGGTCGTGTGGAATACGGATAGCCGAGTTGATGGAGCGTTCCACCTATTCGCTATACGCCGACACTCCGGGGTCGTGGGATTCGTGGTAAGAGCTTTGAGGGTAGTGGTAAATATTGGCTGTCACAGCATGAAGCGAGAGATGCGTACCACGGATTTCCTGGATAGGGCCGTCGACATCTACGACGACGTGACGGGGGTCGTCGCCCACGATGGGACCGAATACACCTACGCGGAGGTCAACGACCGTGTTAACCAGTTGGCCCATGCCCTCGAGGAGCGAGGGGTCGACAAGGGCGACCGCGTGGCGCTTCTGGCGCCGAACACCCACTACTTCATCGAGACGCTCTACGCGACGAACAAGCTGGGGGCCGTGTTCGTCCCGATGAACTACCGGCTGACCGCCGGCGAACTGGACTACATCCTCAACGACTGTGCGGCCGACGTGGTCATCGCGGATTACGACTTCGCGGAGAACATCGAACCCATCCGCGAGGACGTGCCCGCCGAACACTTCATCGGCTACGAGGCCGACCGCATCGACGGCGAGTGGGACGACTACGAGGACCAACTCTCCGGTCAACCGACCGCCGAACCCGACCGTCCGGACATCGCCGAGGACGACGACGCAAGTATCAACTACACCTCGGGGACGACCGGTGACCCGAAGGGCGTCGTCCGAACGCACCGGACCGAACACTGGCACGCGCTAGTGCTCAACCAGCACATGGAGATTCGCGACGACGACACCTACCTGTGGACGCTGCCGATGTTCCACTGCAACGGCTGGGGCCACACCTATGCCATCACCGGCACCGGCGCGACCCACGTCTGCCAGCGGACCTTCGACGCCGCGGACACCCTCGAGCGCATTCGCGACTACGACGTCAGCTTCCTCTGTGGAGCGCCGACGGTCCTGAACAACCTCATCCAGTTCTACGAGGACAACGACGGCGACGCCGTAACGACTGGAAGCCGCGACGTGCGTATCGCGACCGCCGGAAGCGCCCCCGCAACCGCGACGATAGAAACCATCGAAGACGAGTTCGACTGGCGTATTATCCACATTTACGGCCTCACCGAGACGGCGCCCATCATCACGACCAGCAACTCGCCGCGACGGTTGGCCGAGCGGGGTCGGGACCTGAAGGTCAAACAGGGCTCGGAGACGCTCTGTACCGACGTACGTGTCGTCGACGAGGACGGTACCGACGTCCCCCGTGACGGGACGACTCTCGGCGAAATCGTCGTCAAGGGCAATCAGGTGATGGACCGCTATCTCAACAAGCCGGAGGCCACCGAGAAAGCGTTCAACGACCGCGTCTCGGGCTACTTCCATACCGGCGACCTCGCGACCATCGACGAGGACGGCATGGTCGCGATTCAGGACCGCCGCAAGGACATCATCATCTCCGGCGGCGAGAACATTTCCTCGATAGAGGTCGAGGACGCCCTCTACGACCACGAGGACATCATGAAGGCCGCCGTCATCCCGGTCCCCAGCGAGAAATGGGGTGAAACGCCCAAAGCCGTCGTCGTCGAGCGGCCCGGCGCCGACCTGACGGAAGACGGGGTCATCGAGTTCGTCAAGGGGCGACTGGCGAACTACAAGGCACCGACCAGCGTCGATTTCGTCGATGACTTCCCGGAGACGGCGACCGGGAAGGTCCAGAAGTACGAACTCCGCGAGCGGTACTGGGACGACGAGGAACGGCGGGTCGGCCAGGAGTAATCGAGGCCCCTCGCGGGCGCACCGTCGCCGGCCGGAATCCCGGTAGGTTTTGACCCTCCCCGCGGTAGATGCCGGTAATGGACGACGACCTCCGCGAGCGCATCGAACGCGAGGCCGAGGTGGCCGCGCTGTTCAACGCGCTCAAACACGACAGCGACGCACAGGTCGGCGCGATTATGGGACCGCTGATGGGCGAAAACCCCGAGTTCCGCGAGCACGGCGACGAGATTCCCGGTATCATCTCGCCCGCCATCAATCGCGTCAACGGCCTCTCGGCCGAGGAGAAACGCGAGCGTCTCGAGGAACTGGCCCCCGAACAAGTCGAGGAACTGGAGGCCGAAGACGAGGAGGACGACCAGCCGCTGCCCGACCTCCCGAACGTCGAGGAGTACGACGACGTCCGGATGCGGTTGGCGCCGAACCCGAACGGCCCGTGGCACCTCGGCAGTGCCCGAATGCCCGCCGTCATCGGGACCTACAAGCAGATGTACGACGGCTGGATGCTCTGTCGGTTCGACGACACCGACCCCGAGACGAAACGGCCGGACCTCGACGCCTACGACGAGATTCTGGAGGCTATCGACTACCTCGGCTTCGACCCCGACGAGGTCGTCAAGGCCTCCGACCGCGTCGAACTCTACTACGACTACGCGCGCGAACTCATCGAGAAGGGCGGCGCCTACACCTGCACCTGTAGCGGCGAGGAGTTCTCCAACCTGAAGAACAACGCCGAACCGTGCCCGCACCGCGACAAGGACGCCGAGACGACCTTAGAGGAGTTCGAGGCCATGGTCGACGGCGAGTATTCGTCCGGTGACATCGTCCTCCGGGTCAGGACGGATATCGAACACAAGAACCCGGCACTGCGCGACTGGGTCGCCTTCCGGATGGTCGATACGCCCCACCCGCGCGATGAGGCCGCCGAGTACCGCTGCTGGCCGATGCTCGACTTCCAGTCCGGTATCGACGACCACGAGTTCGGGATTACGCATATCATCCGCGGTATCGACCTGCAGGACTCCGCGAAGCGCCAGGGGTTCGTCTACGACTACTTCGACTGGGAGTACCCCGAGGTGCTCCACTGGGGCCACGTCCAGATCGACGCCTACGACGTCTCGATGTCGACCTCGACCATCAAGGAGAAAATCGAGCAGGGCGAACTCGACGGCTGGGACGACCCACGTGCGCCGACGGTCGCCAGCCTCCGCCGCCGCGGCATTCGCGGTGAGGCCATCGTCGACGCGATGGTCGAACTCGGCACCTCGACATCGAACGTCGACCTTGCGATGTCCTCGATTTACGCGAACAACCGCGAACGCATCGACGACGAGGCCGACCGTCGGTTCCTCGTCCGGGACGGCGTCGAAAAGCCCCTCCTGGGCGGCCCCGAGGAGGCCAATCCGCCGCTGCATCCGGACCACGAGGAACGCGGCACCCGCGACATCCCCGTCGGCGGTGCCGTGCTGGTCGAACCCGGAGACGTACCACCGAACGGCAAGCGCATCTGGCTGAAGGGTCTCGGCCCCGTCCGCCACACGCGCGATGCCTTCGAGTTCACCGACGACGACCTCGATATCGTCCGCGAGGAGGGCGTCGACGTGGTGCATTGGGCACCGGCCGACGACAACGTTCCCGTCCGCATGCGGACGATGGAGGGCGACGTGTCGGGCCACGCCGAACCCGGCCTCGCCGACTACGAATCGGACGAGATGCTCCAGTTCGAGCGCGTCGGGTTCGTTCGAGTAGACCGCGTGGCGCAAAGCGCCACGGAAGGGTCGAGCGGCGACGAGCCGCGAGACCGCCACGACGACGAGGAGACGGTCACCTACTTCGCGCACCCGTGAGTCCGGGAACGCTTAAGTAGTGGCCGTGACTGTTGATAGGTAGCAATGGCCATAGACCCGAACTTCGAGGAGAACCGCCAAAAGGAGGGCCAGGAACACGGCGTCGACGTGTGGGGCCCCACCGAGCCACCGGAACAGCTCGGCATCCGTGGGACGCACGTCGCGGTTGATTTCGACATCTGCATCGCCGACGGGGCCTGTCTCGAAGACTGCCCAGTAGACGTCTTCGAGTGGGTCGATTCGCCCGACCACCCCGAAAGCGAAATCAAGGCCAACCCGACCAACGAGGACCAGTGCATCGACTGTATGCTCTGTGTCGACGTCTGTCCCGTCGATGCCATCGACGTCGACCCCGGTCGCGCCGGCCGTATCTAACTCCCCTCCCCCGGTTTTCGCTTTCAGATACCCCCTCGTAGAACCGCCGCTAGCGGTGCTATTCGTCAAATAATCGACGGAAGCGGCTGGAAAAACTATTAGGTCCAAGCGGTAGTTCTTGCCGTGAGGGTCTAGGTACCAATGGACACACTTGTGCTGACGAAAGGCGTTCCGGACTTCCGCGAGGGGCAGGTCTCCTTCGACGAGGACGGCCACCTCGAACGCGGCAAGACGCCGACGGTGATGAACCCGAACGACGAGTTCGCCTTACAGGCAGCGCTACAGACAAAAATCCGTCACGGCGGGACGGTAAGCGTGATGAGTATGGGACCGCCCGGCTACAAGGACGTACTCCGGGAAGCGATGGAATCCGTCTACGCGGACGACCTGTATATCCTCTCGGACCGGGAGATGGCCGCCGCCGACACGTGGGCCACCTCCATCACGCTGGCGACCGGCATCGAGAAGATGGGCATGCCGGACCTGATTTTCGCCGGGTTCAAAACCGCCGACGGGGAGACGGGCCACACTGGCCCCCAGACCTGCTGGGCGCTGGATATGCCCATCATCACCCACGTCATCGCCCTGGATATCGACCCCGACGAGGGAGAACTTCGCGCGAAACGGCTCGTCGAGGGCGACATCGAGGAGGTCGAAACCGTCGAGGTCGACCTCCCGGCCTTCGTCGTCGCCGACCCCGAATTCGAACCCTCCTATCGGACCGCGGGCGAGCGATTGACGCTGAAGGACCTCCGCGAGGAGACACAGGAACGCGCCGCAAACTACGAGGACTACCTCACCGAGTGGAACCAGCAGGAACTGAATCTCGACCCCGACTACATCGGCCTCGACGGGTCGCCGACCATCGTCTCCGGCGTCGATCCGATTCCGAAGGCTCCCTCCGAGCGGGAAGCGACGATGGTCGAGCCGCACGACGCCGAGGAGATGGGTGAGATACTGGACGTGATGGAACCGTTTACGCAGGGCGAATCCCCGACGGAGGCCGATTAAGATGGCGCTTGACCCATCCGACTACACGATTCAGGAACTCGGCCCGGAGATTCAGGACGTCGAGGACCTCGACGAACTGCGGGAGATTCTGGCGGCCGAACGCGACGGCGAGGACAGAGCCGGCGCCAAGAAACTCATCGAGAGTCGCATCGAGAAGTTCGAGGCCGAAGACGGGGAGGACGACGGCGAAATCGACCTCGACGATATGTCACCGGCCGATATCGCCAACACGGTCCGGGACATCGACGATGTCGAACGACTCGAAGCCCTGCTTGAGGAAGAAAAAGCCGGACAGGACCGCAAGGGCGTCAAAAACCAGATTCAGAACCGCATCGACTCGGTACAGGGCAGCGAGGAAGACGACGAAGAACTCGAGGCTCTGCTGCCGCCCGAGGAGAAGCATCCGGACCTCGACCACCCGACGGCGGACAAAGAGCACGTCCGGGCGCTGGAGGACGGCGACTACCGCGACATGTGGGTCTACTGTGAGACCCAGCAGGGCGAACTCCTCGACGTCTCCCGGGAGATGCTCGGGAAGGCCCGCGAAATGATGGACGGCTACGCCGAGCAGTATGGAGATGAGGAGCGCGTCGTCGCGGTACTCATCGGCGACGACGTCGAACGCCTCGCCGACGAGTGTATCAGTTACGGCGCCGACGTCGTGGTCTACTACGAACACCACGAACTCGACCGGTTCCGACACAAGTCCTACACCGAGGTGTTCTGCGATATGGCCCGCGGCGCCGGCCACCCGTTCGGCCGCGAGGACCGCCAGAAGGAGACGTGGCGCGACTACGACGAACCGCGATATCTCCTCTTTCCGGCGACCCACAACGGCCGGGACCTCTCGGCGCAGGTGCAGGCCGAACTCGATTCGGGGCTCGCATCGGACTGTTCGGGCCTCTACATCGAAAACGAGGTCATCTCGAACCCGGCGAAAGTCCGCCGTGAGGGTGAAAAGGAGGAGTTCGAACGCGTCCTACACATGAAGCGGCCGGACTTCTCGGGCTTCGAGTACTCGACCATCCTCTGTCTTGACAACCCCAACCGGGAGTTCCATCCGCAGGGCGCCTCCGTGATTCCGGGCAGTTTCGAGGTGCCGGACCCCGAACCCGAACGCGAAGGCGAGGTCATCGAACACGACATCGACCTCGACGACGACTGGCTCCGCGTCGAAATCACGGAACACGACACGCTCGACCCGGGCGTCGACCTGACTGGTCACAACGTCATCGTCGCGCTCGGTCGCGGCATCGGCGACGACCCGACAAAGGGCATGGAACTCGGCCTTGACCTGGTTGATGCCTTCGAGGACGCCGAACTCGGCATCACCCGCGGTATCGTCACCTCCTCGTATGACTTCGACGGCCACGTCGAACAGTACTCCAAGGAGGAACGACAGATCGGCGAGACCGGACAGGTCGTCGAACCAAACCTATACATCGCCGCCGGCATCTCGGGAGCCATCCAGCACAAGGTCGGCATGGACGAATCCGACACCATCGTCGCGATCAACACGAACACGGAGGCCGATATCCGTGATTTCTCGGATTACTTCATCGCCGGCGACCTCTTCGAGGTGCTGCCGCGGCTGACCGAGGCGCTGGAGGACGGCGAACTGAACGTCGAAGCGCTTGCAGATGGGGGACCGGCCCCCGACGGAGGTGACGACTGATGGTGGAACGTGAACATTACGAAGCGGTCGTCGTCGGCTGTGGCCCCGGTGGCGCAGCGGCGGCGGCCCGACTGGCCGACGCAGGTGTCGAAACGCTGGTCCTCGAACGCGGTGTCGAGGCCGGCTCGAAGAACGTCTCCGGCGGACTCATCTACGGCGAGGAGTCCGCACCCTACACTATCGACGACCTCTTTCCGGACTTTCGGGAGGAGGCCACCGACCGCCCGGTGACGGAGTACCACCTCCACAACATCGCGGGGTCGAAGGTCAAATCCTTCGACATCACGCCGCTGCACGAGCACGACACGGAGTGGTCCGACGCCGTATTGCGCCGCCACATGGATTCGTGGCTGGCCGAACGGGTCCACGAACGCACCCGAGAGACCGGCGGCGGCCTCCTGACCGAAGTGCGAGTCAACGGTCTGCTGCGTGAGGGCGGCGAAATCGTCGGCGTCACCTGCGACGAAGTCGACCCGATAACGGCCGACATCATCATCGCCGCCGACGGCGTCAACTCCGAATTGGCCCGCGATGCCGGCCTGATGGACTGGGAGGAACCCGAAGAGTGGTTCCAGGGCGTCAAAGCCGTCGTCGATATGCCGGCAGAGGAAATCGAAGACCGGTTCGAAATCGGCCCCGACGACGGGGCGGCCCACCTCTTTTCGGGCGACCTCTTCGAGGGCGTCCGCGGGGGTGGCTTCCTTTATACGAACGACGACTCGCTGTCCATCGGGACCGTATTCCACCTCGACAGCCTCGCCGCCGAGCGCGCGGAACCCCACCAACTGCTCGATGCACTGTTGACCCATCCGCTACTGGGCCAGTGGTTCGGCGAGGGCTACGACGAACGCGAGTACGCCGCGAAACTGGTGCCGGACTCCAAGAAAGTGGCCCACACCTCGCCCCACAGGGACCGACTCTGTCTGGTCGGCGACGCCGCCGGCCAGATGCAGGCACAGGGGCCGATAATCAAGGGTATGAACCACGCGGTGACGGCGGGCGCACTCGCCGCAGAGGCGTTCGTCGAGGCCCGAGGCCGCAACGAACCCCACGCGGCGGGTGACTACTACGAGAAGAAACTGAAGGACTCGGGCACGATGAAGAAACTGCGGCCGCCGCAGTATAAAGCCGCCAGCGCGTTCGGCGAACACGACGCGGTGACGGGACTTACCGATGCCGTCATCGACTCGCCGGTCGGCAAACTCGGCCTCAAGGCCTTCGACAAGGCCGGCCTGCTCGAACGGCTCTACAGTTCGCCGTTCATGGCCGAGGCGATTCCGGACACGCGGACGCCCTACGTCACCCTGCCAACGGTCATCGCCGAGACGCTGGGCGACCACGTCGCGGAGACCAACGACGTCGAACCGCCGGACCTCGCGGACCGAATCGGCGGGTTGACCTACAACACCGACGTGGGCAACCCCCACATCGAACTGCTCGACGAGAGTTACGAGGCCAGCGGCGTCGCCGTGACGGCCTGTCCGGTCAGCGCGAAGGACTTCGGCGGCGGCTGTTACCGCGAGGAGGAGGTCCAGCGCAACGGCAGCGAGGAGACCGTCGTCAGCCTCGACACCCAACCGTGTGTCGAATGCGGTACCTGCGCCATCGTGGCCGATACCGACTGGGACCATCCGCGCGGTGGCAAAGGCGTCGAGTTCAAGGACGGATGAGCGGCGTTTCCGACCGCATCGAAACGCTGGCCGAACGCGCCCGTCGCGACCGGGAAACTTTCGAACCGCCCCCGGACCCGCCCGACGAGGAGGCCGCGATGAGGTATCTCACGGAGGGCGTCGGCGACGTCGTGGCGCTCTACATCGAGGCCCGAACCGGCGAGCGGGTACGGTTCGACGACGCCGAGTTCGTCCTGCTGGAGCGGGCACTCAACGACTGGTTCGAACTCTATGCGGCCTGCTACGGGTCGGACCTCGATGCGGCCTTTACCGTTCGGGAGGTCGCCGAACTCGTCGTCGAGACCCACAGCATTCGGGAAGCGGCGCTCCTGTTGACGCGGATTCCCGAACGGGACCAGCGGGAATCGTGGCGCCACCCGGACG
Organism: Natronomonas halophila; assembly: GCF_013391085.1. NCBI lineage: Archaea > Methanobacteriati > Methanobacteriota > Halobacteria > Halobacteriales > Natronomonadaceae > Natronomonas > Natronomonas halophila. The sequence continues at coordinate 206,313 of NZ_CP058334.1, forward strand.
ATTGATATAATATTTAACTAGTTCGGTCGCGGCAATCTTTATATACTGTTCCTTGTTACCTCGTACCATGCAGTTCTCCGACGAACTCGAATTCAGTCACCGGGACCGCAAGGACATCTACGAGTACATCGAGCGGTACGGGACCGTCGACTACGAGGAGGCTCGTCGGTCGCTGGATATGAGTCCGGAGGCCTTCGGCCACCACGTGGCGGTACTCCGTCGGGACGGGATTATCACCCGGACGGACGACGAGGAACTCCGGGTCGCCTTCGAGGACGAAAGCGAGGAGACCTACGTCGACGAGGGACTGGAGGTAACGATTCGACAGGCCCGCGAGGACGACCTGACCGGATTGGTCGGCGCGATTCGGGAGGCCATCTCGGATAAGACCTATATCGAGGGCGAAACCGTCGCCGACATCGTCGAAAGCGAGAACGTCCTGCTTCGGCACAACGAACTGCAGAAACGCGTCTTCTTCGTCGCGACGGTCCACGGCGACGTGGTCGGGTGGGTCCACATCAACGCCCCCGAAGTCGAGAAGCTCGAACACACCGCGGAGTTGACCGTCGGCGTCATCGACGAGTATCGGGGCCACGGCATCGGGTCGAAACTGCTCGACCACGGCGTCGACTGGGCGCTGGATAACAACTTCGAGAAACTCTACAACAGCGTCCCCTCGACCAACGAGGACGCCATCGAATTCCTCGAATCCCGCGGCTGGGAGACCGAGGCCACCCGGAAGAAGCACTACAAAATCGGCGACGAGTACGTCGACGAAGTGATGATGGCGAAGATGCTCGCCTGACGCCATCGCAGCCGCGTTTTCCGCTTGCAGCGCCGCCTACAGCAGGTCGCCGTCCAGCGGGTCGGCCACGACGCCGTCCTGCTGGGCCAGCGACCGCGCGTGGGCCGCACAGACGACGCGGTTTTCCGCCCACGGGACGTGGAGGCGGACCGCCGCCTCCCGCTCACATCCTTCCTCCGTACACTCCATGCTGTCCCTACGCGGGGCCACCTAACAGCCGTTTGGGTTATAAAAAGACGACGAGCAGAAACCCCGCGAGAACCGCCGCCGTCACCAGCACCTGCATGGCCGTCGAGGCCAGCACGCCGACGGTCGCGTAGGCCGCCGCCCGAAGGCCCAGTTCGACGTCACCGTGGCGATGGTATTCGAGGGCGAAGACCGTCCCCGCGACGCCGACCAGCAAGCCGAGTGGCCCGAGAACGACCAACAGCGGAAGTGTCACGACGGCCGCGATGGCGGTCGTTCGGAGCGAGGCGCCGCCGGCGTTGGCCGCGAGTGCGCCGCCCAGCCAGTCGAAGACCAGCGCGAGCGCGCCGAGGCCGAGCAGGGCCAGAAGGGCGAGTATCCCGGGGTCGCCGGTAGCGTACCAGTAGTAGCTGACGCCCGCCATCGACAGCCCACCGCCCGGAACCAGCGGAACGAAACTGGCGACGATACCCGCGACGAGCAGGACGAGGGCGACGGCGAGTGGGTCGACTGGAAGCATCGCTACGACCGGCGCCTCCGATAGGGGGCCCTCATCGGTATCGGTCCGCCTCCGCATCGGCGATATCGTTTCCGTATCGGTCGACGAGCGGCTGGACGGCGTCGCCGAGCGCGCGCATACACTCCCGTTCGGAGACGTATCCGAGATCGTCGGTCGTTTCGCCCCACGACCACGTCTGGAGGACGCGCCTGACGAGCAGGCGCTCGGGGGTGGGGGCGTCGAGTGCGCCGTCGACGAGCGCGCGCAGCGCCACCTGTCGGAAGCCGCTCGGGGCGATATCGTAGAGTCCCGGGCCATACGCGGCGCTGGCGACGACCCGCCATTCGTCGTCGGTGAGCGACAGCGGAGCCTCCCCGTCGGCGGCTCTGAGTGCTTCCCTGACCATGTCGGGGTCCGCGTCATCGAGGGCATCGGCCAGGACGTCCGGAACCCGCCGGCAGAACCACGACGTGTGGCGGTCGGTGAGGGCCTCGCCCGCATCCGAGAGCGGCTGTAACATGAGCGCCGAGTACTCGCCGCTGGTGTCGTTGCGCGTCGTCGAGAGATGGACCGTCGCGTAGTCGTTGGTGGCCCAGAAGGCGAGGAGTTCGGGCGTGGCGCCGTAGCCGACGCCGAGATAATCGACCGGGTCGAACCGACCGAGCGGCGAGCGCGCGCCGTCGGCGTCGAATTCGGCTTCGATAGCACCGAGCAGGTGCGACCCGAGCCCCCGTGAACGGACGGCATGGTGGGTCGCGATGCGCATCACGCGCAGGCCGACTGGGACGGCCGCGTCGATATCGCGGAGTTGACTCGTCAGGACGTCCGGAAGCATGTTCCCGCGGACCCGAGCACCCTCGTACATGTCCTCGCGGGTCTCGTCGGAGAGGCCCCCCTCGCGTGCGAGCAGGGCGACGGCGACGACGTGGCCGCCGTGGGTCAGCGCGCGCAGAGCGATGTTCGGGGCATCGAGCAGGCGCGCGAGGTCGTCGGGTTCCGTTCGGTAGTGGGCGTTGACCAACAGGCCAAACGTCTCCCGGAGGCGCGGTTCGTCCTCAACCAGTTCGGCGGGGTCGAGCCGTTCGTAAGCGACAGAATCGGGCGTCGCGTCCGCGACCAGTTGGTCGGCGGGCGGGGAGGCATCCAAAAGGAGCGCCCGAAAGAGCCACGTCTCGATGGGGTCCGGTGCGGCATATCGAATCGGGTCCGAAAGCCGCTGGAGCGTCACTTCGTGGCTCTCGTCGAGCCGACCGCGGAAGCGCACGTCGAAGCCGCGGCCGGCGCCCTCGTAGCCGTGGACCGTCGTCGCGAAGCAGGCGCTCGGGGCGACCGACAGCAGCGATTCGAGCATCCGCACCGAGAGGGCCGCGGCCTCGTCGACGACGAGAACGTCCGCCGATTCCTCGACGGCGTCGGCGGGTTTGCGATATCGGATTCGCCCTTCGCCCTCCGCTCGGAGTTCGGGATGGCCCTTCCCCTCGCGAGCGTCGGCCGCGAGACAGTCGAGTCCGTCCAGCGTCTCGCTGGCCCGCTCGAAGAGTTCGGCGGTGTTCCGGTAGGAGGGCGCGGTAACGAGCACGTCCCGGCCCTCGGTGGCCAGTGCGGCCGCCGCGAGGCCCGCAGCGCTTGATTTCCCACGGCCGCGGTCGGCCTCAAGTACGACCGCCTGTCCCTTTTCGCGGAGGTTCTCGCAGGCTTCGACGGCGTCTCGCTGGTCGGCGGTCAGACAGCGCTCGTAGACGGCGCGGGGAAAGGCGGCGTCCTCGGGGATGTCGAAGCCCTCCGAAGCAAAGCGTGGCGAGGGGTTGGTCAGCCCGTCGTCGCGGACTGTTCCGTCGCCGACGTCGACGATAGCGATACCCCGGTGTGCGCGCAGGGTGTCGACGAGGCGACGGCGGAAGACGCCCGACACGTCGTCGAGGCCGAACGGCGGGACGGCGAGCGTCTCGTCGAAGCCGTCGCGGCGGTCCGGCCACTCGTCGAGAAGTGGGGTCAGCAAGACGAGCAGGCCGCCACCGTCGACCGCGCCCGCCGCCCGACCGATGGCGTTCGGGCGGCAGGCGTCGTGGCAATCGACGACCACGCAGTCGTTGGTCGTCCCGAGCAGTTGGTCGGCCTGCTTCGGCCGGATGGTTCGGGCCGAGACGCCGATACCCTCCCGCTCGGAGAGGACGACGGGCTTGCAGTCGACGGCTTCGCAGACGGCCTCGGCGGCCGCATAGCCGGCTTCGCGGGCCCCTGCCAGCACGACGAGGCGGCGCTCGTTGGTCGCTTCGGCCTCCGCGCGGAGCGAGCGGGCCGTCTCACGAACCGCGTCCATGTCGGGTGGGAGGGGGCGATACCGGAAGGCTCCACCGATTGACCGAACCCTATGAGGCCCCCCGCTGAAGCCGAGGTATGGCTACGAACCGCCAATGGCTACTGGAGAGTCGGCCGACCGGCGAACCGACGATGGAGAACTTCGAGATGGTCGAGACGGACGTTCCCGACCCGGGCGCCCACGAGGTACTGGTCCGGACGCTCTACATGTCCGTCGACCCCTATATGCGCGGGCGGATGCGCGATGCCGAATCCTACGCGGAACCGTGGGACGTCGGCGACACGATGAAAGCCGGCGTCGTCGGCGAAGTCGAGGAATCGAACCACCCCGACTTCGAGGCGGGCGACGTGGTGACGGGGCAACTGGAGTGGGCCGATTACGCCGTCGCCGAGGGCCGGGACCTCCGACAGGTCAACCCCGAACACGGGCCGATATCGACCGCACTCGGCGTGCTCGGGATGCCCGGCGTGACTGCCTACTTCGGGACGACCGATGTCGCGGAGCCGAAACCCGGCGACACCGTCGTCGTGAGCGCGGCCGCGGGCGCCGTCGGCAGCGTCGTCGGCCAGATAGCCGACCTCAACGGCTGTCACGTGGTCGGCATCGCGGGCGCCGACGAGAAAATCGAGTGGCTGAAATCGGTCGGCTTCGACGAGGGCATCAACTACAAGGAGGAAGACGTCGCGAGCGCGCTCCGTGAGGCCTGTCCGGACGGGGTCGACGTCTACTTCGACAACGTCGGCGGGCCCGTCACCGACGCCGTCTGGCCGCTGTTGAACGTCCGCGCCCGCGTAGCCGTCTGCGGGCAGATTTCGCTGTACAACGAAGAGGAGATTCCGACCGGGCCGCGAAAACTCGGCAAACTCATCGAGTCCCGCGCGACCGTCGAGGGACTACTCGTTCGCGACTACGAAGACCGGTGGGCCGAGGCTCTGACTCGGCTCTCGACGTGGGTCGCCTCGGGCGATGTCGAATACCGCGAGAACGTCGTCGAGGGGCTGGACAATGCCCCGGATGCGTTCCTCGAACTCTTCGAGGGGACCAAAATCGGCAAGCAACTCGTGAAGGTCGGCGAACGCAGCGACGCCTGAGTTTCACCTTTCGTTCTTTTCGTGTGGTGTGTTACTAAGCAACACCCTTATTCGGCCGAGTAGTTAATCGTTAATCATGGCAAATACATCGTTCGATGACGGCGACTACGAGGCGTATTACCGGGAAATCAGCGACGGATGTGACTGTATGGAGCTGTGGGAGTGTCTCTCGAAACGCCGGCGCGGCTGGACCAAACCGGACCAGCGCCGATAGTTCCGGTTCCCGGCACGATTGGCCGGTTCGTCGGCGAGGGCTGACGCGTAATTTGTAAGAGTTAAATGTCGGCGCGCCGGACCACAGTGTATGAGCAGCGAGAGTTCCGAACGGCGGGCACGCAAGTGCATCTCCTGTGGGATTAACATCTCCGGGACCAGCGCCGCGAAGTTCAAGTGCCCGGACTGTGGGCACCTCATCTTCCGGTGTTCGAAGTGTCGCAAACAGAGCAACCTCTACGAGTGCCCCGACTGTGGGTTCATGGGTCCGTAAACATGGGAAAAGTAGCCGCCAAAATGAAGGTCATGCCGCAGAGCCCCGAGGTTGACCTGGACGACCTCCAGGAACGCCTCGAGAACGTCCTCCCCGAGGGCGCGAAAATCAGCCGCGTCGACCGCGAGGACGTCGCGTTCGGCCTCATCGCGATGTTCCCGACGGTCATCATCCCTGACGAAGCCGGCGGCACCGACGCCGTCGAGGACGCTTTCGCCGACGTCGATGGCGTCGAAAGCGTCGACGTCGACGAAGTCGGTCGAATATAACTCGGCCACTTCTCCGCGTTTTCCCGACCGACCAGCCGCCGGCTCGGCGGCCCGTTTTGACCCGTACTTTGATAATCACTAGCTCGATATAGGCGAGATACGGCGGCCGTCGCCCACGGCGGTGGGCACACGGGGAAGGAGCGCCGCCGGAACGCACCTTTTATGTGTCGCACCTGATTAGGTCTCTTCAAGAATGCCTAGTTCGAATGGTCCACGGAAGGGAACTCGTAACAAACTCAAGAACAAGCCCCGCGAGCGAGGTACGTCCCCGCCGCAACACTTCATCGAGGAGTACGACGAAGGCGAGAAGGTCCATCTCGACATCGACCCCTCGGTTCCGGACGGCCGCTTCCACCCGCGTTTCAACGGCAAGACCGGCGAAGTCGCCGGTAAGCAGGGCAGCGCGTTCAAGGTCCTCATCAAGGACGGCGACGTCGAGAAGACCCTCATCGCAAGCCCCGCACACATCCGTCGCCAGCAGGAATGACGATCTTCAAGGAAATCGTCGACGAGGAGTTCATGACCGTCTCCGAGGCCAAGGACGTCCTCGCCGACATCGAGGCCGAGCGCGCGCTCGACGAAGAGCGGGAGATGCCCTACGAACTCGCGCGTGCCATCGAGCACGTCAACCGGTTTGCGGTCCTCGACGCCGAGGAATCCGTCGAACTGGCCGAGGAACTGCTGGAACTCGAGAAGGTCGACGCGGCGACGGCCTACAAGATCACCGACCTCCTTCCGGAGGACCGCGACGAACTCCGTTCGGTCTTCGCACAGGAGCGGTACTCCCTTTCGGGCGACGAACTCGACGAAATCCTCGATATCGTCGTGAAGTACGCCTGAGACTGCCGCACACCTTTTCGAATCGTCGTTTCACGATGCCACCCGCGAGGAGTTCGACCGCTTTCGAGTGGCGAGTCATCGCGAGAGGACTCCGACAGTGCGAGTCAACACCTGTTTTAAATACGGCCTTCCCCTAATCGAAGTATGAGCAACGCCGGCGCCGACGATGCCGAACCCACGACGGCGGTCGTTTTGGACTTCATGCCCCGGGGACGTCCCGAGGACGACCGCCCGCAGTATCAGAAATCACCGGTCGCGTTCGCGCTCGGCGAATCGGATTTCCGGCTCGTCGAGATAGCGCTCGCCGACGACGCCCACGTCAACATCGGCGACCGCATCCAGATCGACCCGCCGAGCGAGAAAATCAAGGACCTCACCGATATCGACTACGAGGACCTCTCGAGTACGGCCCAATCCGAGGTCGAATACGCCGTCGATACCATCATCGACGCCGACGAAGAGCGGTTCGTCGACTTCTACAACGACGCCCAGCCGATTACCACGCGGCTTCACGTCCTGAACCTGCTGCCGGGTATCGGCAAGAAACTGCGGAACAACGTCCTCGATGCGCGCAAGCGCAAGCCCTTCGAGAGCTTCGAGGACATCGAAGACCGCGTCTCAGGCCTACATGACCCCCGAGAGGTGCTCGTCGAGCGCATTCTCGAAGAACTCCAGAAGGAAGACCTCAAATATCGGATTTTCGCCCGGCGCGAAGCCGAGTAACGCGGGCCGACGCTTTTTGCGGAATCGAATGGTGAACGATATACGGCGCCACCGTTTAGCCCGCGGTATGCGCGACCCCGATGCGCTCCTCGCCCGCGCCAGCGTGCGCGGCGACCCGGAGCGCGACCAGCACTTCCTCGTCGACGACCGCGTCCTCGACCGGTTGCCGGGCTATCTCCCCGACGATGCCGACACCTCCTACGTCCTCGAAATCGGTGGCGGGACCGGCGCGCTCACCGACCGCCTGCTCGCAGTCGCCGACGAAGTCACCGTCATCGAACGTGACCCGGCCCTCGCCGCGTTCCTCCGCGAGGAGTTCGCCGACGAGATTGCGGCCGGGGAACTGACCGTCATCGAAGGCGACGCGCTGGAGGTCGATTTGCCCGATTTCACGGCCTCCGTCTCGAACCTGCCCTACGGCGTCTCCTCGGAGATTACTTTCCGACTGTTGCCCGAGGGAAAGCCGACCGTCCTGATGTTCCAAAAGGAGTTCGCCGAGCGGATGGCGGCCGACCCCGGAACCGACGAATACGGCCGCCTGTCGGTGACCGCGGGACATTACGCCGAGGTCGAAGTCGTCGAACCGGTGCCGAAGGAGGCCTTTTCGCCGCCACCGGCCGTCGAAAGCGCCGTCGTTCGGACGACGCCCCGCGAGCCCGAATACGAGGTGCCGAACGACGAGGCCTTCATGAAACTCGTGCGGGCGGTGTTCACCCAGCGCCGGAAGACGATGCGGAACGCGGTTCGGAACACGGTCCACATCTCGGACATCGAGAACCCTGATGCTGTCGTCGAGGAGGCCGGCGAGGAACTGATGGGCAAACGTGCGGGCAACGTCCCGCCCTCGGAATTCGCGCGACTGGCCCGTATTGCCGACCGCGTTGCCTGAACCCCCGCCTGCGCGCGTAGCGACTCACCGACGAAAACTTGTCACCCCCGGTCCAACGACCCCTTACCAACGGATTTCGCGCTACTATGTCCGGACTCATACTTCTCCAACTGTACTGGGACGTCATCTATCGCATCCAGCTAATCTTCAACACCAGAACGGCCCAGTACGCGGCGACTATCGGGGCCGGCGTCGGATTCGTCCTGTTCGTCGCGCTGCTCTACCGTGTTGCCGGGCCTCTGAAGGAACGCTACGACGACGACGGCGTCGAGATACTGCTGGCGCTACTCGGCACCGTCGCCGCCATCGCCGCCAGCCTGTTCGTCACCGCCGTCTGGCGTGAGTTCCTCACCCTGCTCGGAACGTTCGGCGAGTTCGGGTTCACGCCGAAACGAGGGATTCTCCTGCTGGTCTCCTTCGTCGTCCTCGCGGTCACCTACACGCTGACCCGGATCACGAAACGCCTCATCAAGTTCGGCTCGGGCCGCGTCGAACTGACGCCCCACCAGCGGGAACTGGTCCATCACCTCGTCCAGATCTGGCTCTTCCTGACGGCCTTCGCGTTCATCTGGTTCCTCTGGGACCTCAGGGCGTCCGACATCCTGCTCGGGGCCGGCGCGCTCGGCATCATCATCGGATTCGCCGCCCGGAAGACCCTCGCCGACGTCCTCGCGGGGTTCGTCCTCCTCTTCGCCCGGCCCTTCGAGGTCGGCGACTGGATTTCCATCGGCGACCGCGAGGGCATCGTCACCCAGATTACGATTTACAACACCCAGATTCGGACGTTCAACGAGGAGCACGTCCTCGTCCCGAACGACAAGGTCAACGACAGGGAGGTCATCAACTACTCGAAGACCGACCGCCTGCGGCTGATAACGAAGGTCGGCGTCGACTACGAGACGGACCTCTCGAAGGCGATGACCGTGGCGGCCGACGCGATGAACAACTGTGAAACCGTCGCGTCCACGCCCGCACCCGACGTCATCCTCGATTCCTTCTCCGATTCGTCCGTCGTGCTCCGCCTTCGCTACTGGATTACCCGGCCGACCATCCAGCAGAAGTTGAGCGCCCAAAACGAGGTGGTCCAGTCGGTCAAGGCCGCCTTCGAGGAGGAAGGCATCAAAATTCCCTACCCCCAGCGCGAACTCATGGGCCGAGAGGAGACCGACGGCTTCCGCATCTCGGCGGACACGCAGGTCGACGTGGGGGACGAAAACGTCGAGCAAGCTGTCCGCCGCGTCTCCAAGGCCGACAGCGAGCGGGTCGAAGAGGCCGTCGAACGCGTCTCCGACCTCGATGACCCGACCGTCGTCGAGGAACCCGTCGAGAACCGGTACGGGGGCGACGGGGGGCCGGACCAGGAGGCCGAGGACGGCGAAGACGCCGAAGAAGAGGAGGAAGAAGAGGAGTGACGCTTTCGGACCGCCGCGAGATGCCGACGGTGTACGAACCGGCGGAGGACTCCCGCCTGCTGGCTGACGCTATCATCGACCGAATCGACGCCGACGAGCGCGTGCTGGAGGTCGGAACGGGGTCGGGCTACGTCGCCGCCCGCGTGAGCGAGGAAACCGGCGCCCGCGTCGTCGGGTCGGATATCAATCCCGAGGCCTGCCGCCGCGCCCGCGAGGAGGGCCTCGAAGCCGTCCGGGGGAACCTGACCGACCCCTTCCGGCGGAATAGTTTCGACGTCGTCTGTTTCAATCCGCCCTATCTGCCGACGCCGCCCGAACAGGAGTGGGACGACCCGCTGGAACACGCGCTGTCGGGCGGCGAGGACGGCCGCCGTCTTATCCGGCCGTTCCTCGCCGACGTGGGTCGTATCCTCCGACCGGACGGTCGCGTCTACCTGCTCGTTTCCTCGCTGACGGATATCGACGCCGTCGCGAAACTCGCCGATGACGCGGGGATGGAGACCCGAGAAATCGCCGAGGAATCCTTCCCCTTCGAGCGACTCGTCACGCTGGAGATTACTCATAGGAATTCCTAAGTAGGAAATATTAAACGCCATCATGGCGTAGCCGCACGTAATGACGGAGGTACTCGCAACGACGCCCGGCCTGTTCCCGTTACAGGATTGGGCGAAGGACGAGCTATCGGATCTGAAAGGCCACCAGAAGGACGACCTCATCTCGGGCGACGAGTCGGGCGACATCGTCGACGCCTACGAAACCGCCCGCGAGGAAGTCGTCGAGCGACAACTCGAAGCCGGCCTCGACCGCGTCGTCGAGGGCCAACTCCGGTGGGACGACATGCTCGCCCACCCGCTGTGTGTCCACGACAACGTCGAGACCCGCGGCATCGTCCGCTACTACGACAACAACAACTTCTATCGAGAGCCTGTCGTTTCGGGTGACCTCTCGTTCGACGGCGACATCGCCGACGAGATTGCGTCTGCGGCCGATGTGAATCAGGCGGTTCTGCCCGGCCCCTACTCGCTTGCGGACCTCGCGACCGACGAGCATTACGGTGACGACGCCGCGTTCCTCGATGCAGTTGCCGACTTCCTCGCCGACGAGGCCGACGCCATCGAGGACGTCGAGACGCTCTTCCTGCTGGAACCCTCGCTCGTCGAGAACGCGCCCGAGGAGGGCGAAGACGAGCGCGCAAGCGCGGCCATCGACACCGTCGCGAACGCCGTCGATACCGAAGTCGTCGTCCAGACCTACTGGGGCGCCATTCCGGAGAAGCCCTACGCCCATCTGATGGACGCCGACGTCGACGCCATCGGCTTCGATTTCGTTTCGGACCACGAGACGAACCTCTACAACATTCAGGAGTACGGCACCAAGGACTCCATCGCGCTGGGTGTCGTCGACGGCCAGAACACGTTGGTCGAGACGCCCGAGGAAATCGCCGAGCGCATCGAGTGGGTCGACGACAACATCCCCGCCCAGGAGTTCGACACCGTCTACGCGACGAGCAACACCGAACTGTTCTACCTTCCTGAAAACAAGTTCGAGGAGAAACTCGACACGCTTGCCGACGCCACCGAAGAGGTGTCCCTATGACTGCCAACCTGCTTTCCGACACGCGCGAACAGTTCCGCCCCGAGGACCACCCGACCGACCACTTCCTGTTGACGACCGTCGTCGGTTCGTATCCCAAGCCCAAGTGGCTCAACCGGGCGAAGGAACTGAAAGAGGACGAGGACCACGGCTTCGACGAGGAGGACCTCGACGAGGCACTCGACGACGCCGCCCGTCTCATCACGAACGAGCACGTTCGTGCCGGCCTCGACGCCGTCGTCGACGGCGAGATGCGGCGCAACGAGATGGTCGAGTACTTCGCCCACCGCATCGACGGCTACGAGTTCAACGGCCCGGTCAAGGTCTGGGGGCACAACTACTTCGACAAGCCCTCCGTCGCCGACGAGGTCGAATACGACGAACCGTGGCTCGTCGACGAGTTCGAGTTCACCACCGGCGTCACCAACCGCCCGGTGAAGGTCCCGATTACGGGCCCCTACACGCTCGCATCGTGGTCCTTCAACGAGCACTACGAAACCGAGGAGGAACTCGCCTACGAACTCGCCGACCTCGTCAACGAGGAAATCGAGAAGCTCGTCGAAGCGGGCGCCCGCTACATCCAGATCGACGAACCCGCGCTCGCGACCACGCCGGACGACCACGCCATCGTCGGCGAGTGTCTCGAACACATCGCCGACGGCATCCCGGAGAACGTCCGTCTCGGCCTCCACGTCTGTTACGGCGACTACTCGCGTATCTACCCCGAGATTCTGGACATGCCGGTCCACGAGTACGACCTCGAACTCGCCAACGGCGACTACGACCAACTCGGCGTCTTCAAGGAACACGAGTTCACGAAGGACCTCGCGCTGGGCGTCGTCGACGTTCACACGACGGACGTCGAACCCGTCGAGGAGATCAAGGAGAACATCAAAAAGGGCTTCGAGGTCGTCCCCCCGGAGCGTCTGACCGTCTCGCCGGACTGCGGTGTCAAACTCCTGCCCCGTGAGGTCGCCTACCAGAAGATGGAGAACATGGTACAGGCCGCCCGCGAAGTCGAGGCCGAACTCGATTCCCGCGAAATCACCGTCGGCTACGCTGGCGAGTAAGGCCGCCGCTCACTTTTCGGGGCTTCGAACGAAAAGAAGACCGCCCTATTCTTCGACTAATTCCGCCACTGCGTCCGCCTCGCCGTCGTCCTCATCGTTGACGAGCAGTTCGACCAGCAGCGTAATGACGCCGGTCACCGCCAGCAGGACGCCCTCGACGCGCGTCAGGGAGACGAACCAGTCGCTCGGTTCGAGGTCCTCGGGGTTCTCGTAGCCGACGAGGACGAAGCGCGTGAGGAAGTCGATGGCCTTCTCCGGGAAGGCAGCGACGAAGCCGCCGTACACGACTGCGAGTACGTTCCAGAACATACCCGAGGCTACGTGGCACGGAAATAAAAAGCCGGCCGTCGCAGCCGAAAAATTACTCGTAGAGCCAGGTTTCGTCGTTGCGCTCGTAATCGATGAGTTCCTCGTCGTCGAAGAACAGGTCGATTTCGCGCTCGGCGGAACCGGGTTCGGTGTCGGAACCGTGGATGACGTTGCGACCCAGGTCGATACCGAGGTCACCGCGGATGCTGCCCGGCGGCGATTCGGCGGGGTCGGTCTCGCCCATCATGCTCCGCACCTGTGCGACCGCGTCCTTGCCTTCCCAGACCATCGCGAAGACGGGACCCGAGGTGATGAACTCGACGAGGTCCTCGAAGAAGGGCTCGTCGGAGAGGTCCGCGTAGTGTTCGCGGGCGTGGTCGTCGTCCAGTTGCATGAACTTGCCGGCGACCAGTTTCAGGCCGCGGTCCTCGAATCGGGAGACGACCTCGCCGATGAGACCACGGTGAACGCCGTCCGGCTTGACCATGACGAAGGTTCGTTCGCGGTCGGACATTCAGGCCTCGACCTCCTCTTCGTCTTCGTCGCCGTCGTCCTCGGAGGCTTCGGATTCCTCGTCCTCGTCGGAATCGGCTTCCTCTTCGGCGGCTTCGAGGTCGGGCGTCTCGTCGACGTCCTCCTCGGTGTCAGCTTCTTCCTCGGCCGCTTCTTCGGCCTCGGCTTCCGCTTCTGCTTCCTGCTCGGCAGCCGTTTCGGCGGCCGATTTGGCTTCGGCCTCGGCGGCCTCGCCCGCACCGCCGGTCCACTCGAGGTCGCGCGGTTCGCGCCCGAGGTCGGCGTTCTTCTCGCACTTCGCGGAACAGAAGTGCGTGATACGGCCGCTGTTGGCGACGTACATCGTGCCCGTGCCGGGCTCGATGTCGTCACCGCAGTAGTCACATTCTCGTGTCTGTGGCATGGGTTATTGGCCTCCGATGGAGTCGGCTTCACGAGCCGTCTCGCGAAGCTGGAGCACGTCGCCGACGCGCACCGGTCCGAGGACGTTTCGGGCGATGATGCGGCCCTGATTTTCGCCCTCCTTGATTCGGCACTTGACCTGCATGGCTTCGCCGTGCATGCCGGTCTTCCCGACGATCTCGATTACTTCGGCAGGGGTCGCGCCGTCCCCTTCTTCTTCAGCACTCATCCTTGGTCACCTACCGGAGTTCCTCGACTTTCTCGGCGATGTCTTCGACATCTTCCTCGGCCTCGCCGGCGTCAACGATGGCGGCGGCGGCGCTGCCGACTTCGAGACCGGCGGCGTGGCCGATGTCGTCCTGTTCGCTCACGAAGACGAACGGGACCTCCTTCTCGTCGGCGATTTCCGGGAGGTGCATGACGACCTCTTCCGGGCTGACGTCTTCGGCGATGAAGACGAGTGCAGCGTTGCCTCGCTCGACGGCTTTGGTGGTCTCGTTCGTTCCTTTCTTTACCGAGCCGGTGTCCCGGGCGACCTCAAGGGCCTCGATGGCGTCGTCTTCGAGGTCAGCCGGCACGTCGAAATCTACGTATACTGACATTATTTTGTAGCACTCCTCCTACGCGCGGGCTCGCGCTCCCCCGCCGTCGAACCGTACCGTCGTGGGCGTCCCACGACGCGGTTCTCGTGCCCCGACGGCACGCGTTTGTCCTTTTCCGGCTAGGAGCATCACAACCCCGCGTAGGCTGTACTCCATCGTACATCACCACCGCATAAAAGCGCTTATGAACTGACGCGTGCGTGCGAACCGTGAGCAGGGGCGCTGTGGGAACGCTCCCCAGCGACGGGTGGTCCCGTCGCGCTCACGTCGGCTACACAGCAACGTTCACTATCGCCGGTAGTATCGTGGTTCTCGGCGCCGGACTGGCGGCCGCGACGAAACGTTCAATCACACAGAATTCCTATAATCGAAATATAGTTTTTCGATATAGGAATATCTTTTCTGATAGAAGCAAACTTTAAGGGTGTGGCGAGCCTACTAGAACCTGTATGAGCACCCAGAAGTCCGTCCGTCGTCAAGCCGGGAGCATCGAGGAAAGCGAGGCGCTCCGCCTCGATGAGGACAAGGCCGAGCAGATCGTCGACGCGCTGAACACCGACCTCGCGGCGACGTACGTCCTCTATCATCAGGTGAAAAAGCACCACTGGAACGTCGAAGGCGCGGAGTTCCTCGGTATCCACGAGTACCTCGGTGAGGTCGCCGCGGACCTCGAAGCGGGCGCGGACATGCTCGCCGAGCGCGCCCAAGCTATCGGCGGCGTTCCCCTCTCGGGCGGTTCGACCTTCGAGGAACACGCGCCCATCGAGCCCGAGGGCGAGGACGTCTACGACATCCGAACGTCGCTGGAAAACGACATGGAAGCCTTCGGCGTCATCATCGAGTCCCTCCGGGACCACATCGAACTCGCCAATGACCTCGGCGACTACGCCACCAAGGAACTCCTGCGTGAGACCCTCGAAACGGTCGAGGAACACGCCCACCACCTCGAACACTACCTCGAGGACGACTCGCTGGTCCTCGAATCCGCAACGAAGTAAGAGACGGACGACGTTTTTTGAAGCTTATCGCTCGACGTCGACGGTGTAGTCGGTCGCTATCCAGCCGTCGCTGTTGTCCGGTTCGGTAAAGACCGTCTTCTCCGGGGAGGTCGAATGAACGCGGAGACCGACGGCCGTCTGTTCCTCATCGGGAGTTGCTGCCATTACCACTCCCTCTGACCCACGTGTGCTAAAAGTTTTTGGTGGGCCTAAACATCTGCCGTCTCCCCGAGTTCCGGGAGTCGACCATACCGTTTTGCCCGCACCGTTCGAAACCGCCCCTATGGACGACACAGAGCCGGACCTCGCCGACGCTGCCGACGACCTCGCCGAGACGCTGGAGGCGCTCCGCGAGGAACTCCGAACGCCGCCGCGCGGGCCGCTCGGCCTCCCGCGACCGCCCCGCCCCGGCGAACTGCTGTCGCTGACAGAGCGGTATACCATTCCCGCGCTCATCGCTCTCCTCGAAACGAACGTCCGCCTGCTCGAACTGCTGGCGGCAGCCATTCGACTCGCACAGGGGCGACCCATCGACGCCGAGACGAAGACGCGCCTGAAAGCAAGCGAGTTCGCCGTCGCCAGCGGGCGGGAAGGCGTCGACCGCCTCACAGCCGCGAGTCGGACCACGCTCGAAAAACTCGACGACGCACTGGCCGACCTCCAGGAGGCCGCAGCAGAGGGCACACCTGAAAACCCCGAAGCCGAACGCCTGCTGAAGCAGGCCCGCGAACTGCGAGCGGAAATCGACGACCGACTCGCCGAGGTGGATGAACGTGAACGAACCGATATCGACGTCCGAAGCGAGGACGCCGACGAATCCGCCAGCGAGTCCTCAAGCGAGTCGGTCGACGTCGACGCCGAACTGGCCTCCCTGAAGGAGGACATGGACGACGACGATGAGGGTGAAACTCCAAACAGCAAGTAAATTTATACGGAGACCGGTTGTCGTGGTAACATATGCCAGTTGACGACGGCAGCAGGTTCCGGTTGTTCCTGCGCGAGGACGCCCAGTCGCCGATAGCCGACCAGCAGGCCCGCCTCCGCGCGCGGCTGGAACGGGCCGTCGACCCCGGCCGTCTCTCGGTCACCTATCATCCGGCGCGGCTGCCACGCGAAAGTCGAGCGGCCCCCCTCGAATGGTACGGGAGGGTCCGCGAGTGGGCCGAGTCATCGGGCTTCTCGCTGTCGCCGTTCTTCGAGAGCCGAGCGACTTACGACCCGGAAGCCGACGATGTCCGCGAGATGGTGTCGCTGCCGGTGCTGTGGCTCGTGCTCACGGAAGGTGAGTCCGTCCGGGCGGCCTACCCGCACGTCGAGGACGCCGTCGTCCCGGTATCGTCGGCTATCGACGACCTCGAATCAGCCGAGGCTCCGTCCCGGGTCAACGACGCCGCCGACTGACCTATTCGACCGGTTCGAACCGGTAACCGTCCCACTCCTGACTCTCGGGTTCGCGAATGCCCGCCTCGGGGTCCCGCAGTTCCTCACAGTAGACCGGTTCGACCGTATCGCCGATTTCGACGTCCTCGGTGGTCAGCTGCCCGAGCGCGCGCACGGGCGTGCCATCGACATCGAACTCAACGATGGCGAGCGAGTTCGGCTCCCGGACGCCCGGCGGCGTGGAGTAGGAGGTCGTCCACGTCACGACGTCGGCGGTATACTCGCTCAAATCGACCGTCTCGACCGGTTCGCTGCCGTCCGGGCCGACCGGGTGGCCCGGGTACGTTATCGACCCGTCCTCGTAGCGGTAGGCTTCCATCGTCATTGTCGTCCCTCCATGATGACCGTGGTTACGCAGTTCCCGAACCCGCCGACGTTACACGCCAGTCCGACGTCGGCGTCGACCTGTCGGTCGCCCGCTTCGCCGATAACCTGCTTATAAATCTCGTAGCCCTGTGCGACGCCCGTCGCGCCGAGGGGATGGCCCTTCGATTTCAGGCCGCCCGAGGTGTTTATCGGCAGTTCGCCGTCGCGTTCGGTCTCGCCGTTTTCGACGGCTTTCCACGCTTCGCCCTCCTCGGCGAAGTCGAGGCCCTCCATCTGGAGGAACTCCAGAATGGTGAACATGTCGTGGAGTTCCGCCACGTCGACGTCCTCCGGGCCGAGGTCGGCCATTTCGTAGGCCTTCTGGCCGGATTCGACGACGCCGCCCATCGTCAAGGGGTCCGCGCGCTCGTGGACGACGTGGGTGTCGGTCGCGCCCGCGACTCCCGAGACGACCGCGTATTCGTCGGCATACTCCCGAGCCGTTTCGGCCGGACAGAAGAGCAGCGCCGAGGCGCCGTCGGTGATGGGACAGAAGTCGTAGAGTCGCAGGGGGTCGGCCACAAGCGGCGATTCCATGGCCGTCTCCACGTCGATTTCCTTGCGAAACTGCGCGTGAGGGTTCAGTGCGCCGTTGGCGTGGTTTTTGACCGCCACCTTCGCGAGACTCTCACGGGGCGCGTCGTGTTCGTCGAGGTACTTGCGCGCGGTCAGGCCCGCAAACGAGGGCAGCGTCACACCGTGTTTGTACTCGACGGGATGGGTCAGCGAGGCGATGACGTCGGTCGATTCGCCGGTGGTCTTGTGGGTCATCTTCTCGCCGCCGACGAGCAGCGTCATGTCGCTGGCGCCGCTGGCGATGGACTGCCAGGCGGCGTAGATGCCGGCCCCGCCCGAGGAGGAGGTCTGGTCGACGCGTTTCGTGTAGGCCGGCATCGCCGCGAGGTCGTGGGCGAGGGCGTTCGGCACGCCCGTCTGGCCCTCGAACTCGCCGCTGGCCATGTTCGAGACATAGAGATGGTCGACCTCGTCGGACGATACGCCGGCGTCGTCGAGACACGCCTCACCGGCCTCGGCAAGGAGTTCGCGAACCCAGCTATCCCGCTGGCCGAACTCCGTCATCGAGGCACCGATGACTGCTACGTCGGACATGTGTGGGACTGTTCGCGGGCCCACCCTAAGCGTTCGGGACCGATGGCCCACGGAAAACGACCCTTATGTGTTACCACACACCGCTATCGAGCGGAAGGATTTTTGGCCTGCCTAAACAATGGTGAGGTAATGATAGCTCTCGCGTCGGACCGAGCGTCCCTCGGAGGTGGGCCACGTGTCTAGCGGGTCGGCGAACCTGCAGGGTGCCGACGTCGACCTCTCGGTCCCCGAATCCGAACGGACCGTGCTCGAACTCGACGGCATCGAAAAGTCGTTTAATGGCACCCGCGTCATCCGCGACCTCTCGATTTCGGTCGAGGACGGCGAACTCATGACACTGCTGGGCCCCTCCGGCTGTGGCAAGACGACGACTCTCCGTCTCATCGCCGGCCTCGAACGCCCCGACGGCGGCATCGTCCGCATCGACGGCGAGTCCGTCTCCGGGTCGGAGTTCGTCGCGCCCGAAGACCGCGACGTCGGCGTCGTCTTCCAGGAGTTCGCCCTCTTCCCGCACCTGAGCGCGCGCGAGAACATCGCCTTCGGCATTCAGGAATGGGACGAGGCCGAGCGCGAAGAACGCGTCGACGAACTGCTGGAGTTGGTCGGCCTCAAGAGCCACGGCGAGAAACACCCCGAGGAACTCTCCGGCGGCCAACAGCAACGGGTCGCCCTCGCGCGGTCCTTGGCGCCCGAACCGAGCGTCCTCCTGCTGGACGAACCCTTCTCGAATCTCGACGTCGACCTCCGTGTCGAGATGCGCGAGGAAGTCCGTTCCATCCTCAAGAAAGCCGGCGTCACCGCCATTTCGGTCACTCACGACCAGGAAGAAGCCATGTCCATCTCCGACCGCGTGGCCGTGATGAGCGAAGGCCAAATCGAACAGGTCGGTACGCCCGAAGAGGTCTTCCAGCAGCCGAAATCCCGCTTCGTCGCCGGCTTCCTCGGCCACGCCTCGTTCGTCTCCGGGCGCGTCACGGACGACTGTGTCGAAACCGGTGTCGGCTGTGTCCCGCTGGACCGCATCAACGGCCTCACCGAGGAGTACACCGGTTCGCAGATCGACCTCATGGTCCGACCGGACGACGTGTACGCCGAACCCGCCGACCCCGCCGAGGCGAACGGCGAAGTCGTCCACCGACGGTATCTCGGGCCGACGGTGCTGTATCGCGTCGAAATCGACAGTGGCGACGTCGTCGGTTGTATGCACAACCACGCCGACCAGGTGTCGCTGGACGAACCCGTCTTCGCCAGCCTCGATGCGGACCACGACCTCGCGTGGTTCCCACGCGGCGAGCGGAAGATGGCTGACGGCGGCCAATAAGAAGGCTGTTTTCGCTGTTTTACGGCTATCCGATTACCGAAGGTCGGCCGCACCCGGTTCGATTTCTTCCCGGTGTCGGGTCGCCGGGCTCGCGTAGTCGGTTTCGGGCGGTCGGTCGAAAGGACGGCGTTCGGAGCGGTCGCCGCCGTCGGCGTACAGGGTCGGCGTCTCGGTCGTGGGCGATTCGGGGACGAGCGGTGCGTTGTGAGGTTCGGGTGACTGCATGGTTCTGGTGGGTTGGCAGGGGAATACTCGAAAGGCGATGCTACTCGGAAAATTAGGGGCGTACGCGTACACGTACAGCGGGGAGCATCGCGTATCCAACCCTCATACGCGATTAATAATAAACGTTCATGCTAGTGTGGATTTCGCCGCGGCGAATCTCCGTCAGTCCTCCGAGGGCGGGTAGATGACGATTTCGCCGTCGGCGGCTATCGTGATGTGGTACTCCCCGAGCGGGAAGGTGACCGACCCCGTACAGCGTTCGCTGCCGGGGATGGGCGCAAAGAGCTTTTCGAGGCCGGCGGGGTCGATCTGTTCGTACAGCGGCGGGAGGTCGAGGCCCTCGCAGTCGGCCGCTTCGCTGACCGCATCGAGAACGGCCGTCGAGAGCGAC
The DNA here is from genome assembly GCF_013391085.1 of Natronomonas halophila. NCBI lineage: Archaea > Methanobacteriati > Methanobacteriota > Halobacteria > Halobacteriales > Natronomonadaceae > Natronomonas > Natronomonas halophila. Next base: position 226,174 of record NZ_CP058334.1, read on the forward strand.
CCTGGACTGCTCCAGTTGTAGTTCGTCCGGTAAACCCCGGATTCGGGGTCGTATTCGACAGGGCCGCCGTCCTCCGTAGTCACGACCGACCCTCACGGATGGAGACACCTGAACCTTTGGTCTGGAAGGGAAGTATCAATAGTCGTCACCCATCTCACTCGAACGTGAGCCTCACGCTCGCTTTCGAGTTGGCCGCCGCCCGCCGCCTCGCGGACCCCGAAGGCGCCGTCGCCGATGCCCGAACATGGAGCGACAACGTCGGGTTCGTGACCGACCGGCCTCCGCACGTCCTCACGAAATTCACCCGCGACAACCACATCCGCAACGATTTCCAGCCGGCAGTCGAGCCAGCGGCCGAGACCCTCGCCCATCTCCTCGACCACTTCGAGACCGACCGATTCGTCCTCGTCGCCACCGAGGCCGATACTGCCCCGGAGGGCTGGGAGTACCAGCACATCGAAGCCGCAGCCGAACGCGCGGACTGGGAACTTCGCGAAGCATCGGCGGGGACGAACGAAAACGAGGAGAACGAGGACACGCACGCGACCCGCGAGCGCGACGACTGGCCGTAACCCGGTTTTCTATATCGCCCGGAACGCGAGCACGGCAGCCATCGCCACGGCGAGCGAGACGAGGAGGTTGTCCGTCCTCCAGGCGACGACTGCGGCCAGCCCCGCGGCGGCCCACTCCGGCGGGCCCCCACCGGCCAACTCCGGCGCAACGATAGCGACGATAATTGCTCCCGGCAGCGCCTCCAAGCCGACTTCGGCGCGTTCGCTCAACTCGATGCGTCCGAGCAGCCAGAGGCCCCCCACCTTCGTCGCGTAGGTGACCAGTACCATTCCCGCAATAACGCCGACTACGAGCGGGTCGAGGTCAATCATGGCGAATCACCGCCACGAGACAGCCGGCGAGGCCACCGAGGAGGATATACCACCGTCCGGGCAACATCTCGGCCCCCAAGATAGCGAAACCGGCCGCAACCGCCCACGGGGCCAGGTCCTCGCGGCCCCGCCAGAGACCGACCGCGATGATCACGAAGATGCCCGTCAGGACGAAATCCAGCCCGTACCGCTTGGGGTTGCCGACCGCGCCCCCGGCTGCGGCGCCGATGGCCGTCGTCGCGACCCACAGAACCCAGATGGAGAGGCCGGCACCGAGCAGGAACCCGCCACGACCGGACCCTGTCCGGAGGTCGGCGATGGAGAGTGCCCAGCTTTCGTCGGTCACGAAAAAGAGGCTCCCGTAGGACTGCAGCGGCGACAGGTCCTCGAACCACGGCCGGAGCGATGCGCCCATCAACACGTAGCGGAGATTGACCACGAGCGTCGTGACGACGATAGCGACGACGGGCAGCGGCGCGTCCCACAACTCGACGGCGATGAGTTGGGATGCGCCAGCGAGCACGGTCGCGCTCATCAACGTTGCCTCGGCAACCGAGAGACCGGCCTGTCGGGACAGAACGCCGAAGGCAATACCGTAGCCGCCGACGCCGACCGCGACGGGGAGACAGGTCCGAAACCCCGCGACGACGTCCGACCGCTCGAAGGAAACCGACATACGATAGTGTCGTCTTCGCTCCCGCTTGGATGTTGCGTGAGGCTGAAACGCAATACCACGGTTTCTCACATCGGACACAACCGACCTATGGCAGCGGGACTGAACCCCTCGAATGTCGTCTCTCACACATCGCTGAGCCCCGCCATTCGATATATCAATATACAATTTATGAGTTGCATCTACAGCAGTGATAAGTGGTAAACAATCCAACAATAATTATTTGACATTTTGAAATCTGTAGTTTCGAGAGGTTTGAGAACAATACAGGAAGCAGGGAGTCGCTATCGTAATAGGTGCTGTATAGCGTTCTGAGCGGGTGTGTCGTCAGGCTGCTGGAACGCCTACGAGAATACCAAGATGCGTACAGCAAGGCAGAGGGCCCGATACTGAAGGCTATTTCCCACCGCCCTGTCTGGAAGGTAAGTGGTGTATCCGCCCCCAACAACGTGAACGACGGCAATAGCCACGGTTCTGGCTGAAATACGTTCGATATCGACAACCCACCTCAGCAATCTCACGTTGTTCGATGAGGAGAGTCACCCCCGTACGACTATCGGCCAGTATTCGAACCGGCCTACGACAGGCACCTGTAAGGGTCTTAAAAGCCAGTTGCTGCCCCTATAGGGATGTTAGTCAGTATAGAGCCAGGAGGCGAGGCAAGCCCAGAGCCTTCTGCTACGCATGCCACCTAAAGGAGGTTCAGAAACTGAGTCGGCTTCGAGAAGGTACTATCAGGTAACCCAACCACCGATGCCAACCGATTCACCCCTCGGCCCCACTTCAGAGCATAGCAACGAAACAGATTGTTCGGTCGACGAGTTACCGAATGTAGATCCAGCAAGAGCTTCGGATGCTACTCGAACCGGATTCTGACCACGAGATAGCGACAGGTTTATCTAAATTTTATCGTCCAATATAGCCCCCATAGTAGAAATATGAATTAGATACGCCGATAACCACCCACCACCCACCGATTTTGGAACCCATATTCGTTGATAAGGGTCTTTATCGGCGTGTCTGACGTAAATTGATAATCCCCCCGTTCGATGGGCGGAACATGAGCAGTGACGGTGAGCGCGTCTCGGTTCAGACCTACGTGTCGTCGAGTCAACGAGAGTTGTGGCGCGAGGAAGCCGACGACCTCGATATGAGCCAGGCCGAGTACGTTCGAACGATGATTCAGGCCGGACGGCGGAGTTTCAGCCTCGATACGGCCGATTCTTTAAATACCGAACCCCGAAACGCCGACGAACCCTCTTCTTCCAACGCTACCCCTGGGGTCGACGGTCTAAAAGACCGCATCCTCGACGTCCTCGATTCGGAAGAGTTCGCCGATTGGGACACGCTCCTGGCTGGCGTGACCGACGATATCGAGGAGCGACTCGAAGAAGCGATTCAGGAACTGGATGCAGAGGGTCGTATCAAGCACTCCCCACGACGTGGATACACGGTGGTCGACGATGGTCGTTGAGGAACAGGCTGCGGAACCGGAGCCGGACGACCCCGTAGCCTACTTCCTGCAGGACATGACCTTCCACGGACGAAGCGAGCGTACCCGCGAGGCCTACGAGCGTGTCCTGCGGGGCTTCGAATCCTTCGTCGTCGGCCAACGCGGCACCTCGCTTCCGGACGCCACCCAGCGGGAGTGTATGGCCTGGGTTCACTCCCTGCGGGGGGACCACGCGTCGAGTACGGTCGCCTCCTATGCCTCCTACGTCCACCGGTTTTACGCCTATATGACCCAGGTCGGGACCTTCGAATCGAACCCGATGGCGCTGGTGACCGAGGAGATGGACGAATCCATCGATACAGACCCCGCACGCCGGGAAATCTCGGTCGAGGAGATGCGGGCGTTCGTCGCCGCCATCTCCCATCCCTTGGAGCGGGCACTCGTCGGGACGCTGCTAAAGACCGGGATGCGTGTCGGCGAATGCTGTAACCTCGACTTACGAGACGTCTACCTCAATGATTCGGAGGTTCAGGCAGCCTACGACGTCGACCCGCGAGCGGCGCTCGACGGCCGGCCGAATTCGATTTACGTCGCCAGCGAGCCGGCCCGCGGCGAGGTGTACAACGGCGAAGAACGAACAGCGTCGAACAAGCGCAAACGTGACACCGTGATTCCCATCGATTCGGAGCTGAAACGCCTGCTGAAGGCGTGGCTGGCGATTCGGCCGGATACCGCATCCCCGGCACTGTTCTGCTCGACGAGCGAATGGGGCACCCGAACGACGCCTTCGATGGTGCGTTCGACCGTCGCCGAACGGGCCGGTGAGCGCGGTTGGTATCGCGAGGGCGGCGATGCCGAGGAGAACGTTACTCCCCACTACTTCCGGCATTTCTTCACCACGCATCTCCGGGACAGAACCGGGGACAGGGGCATCGTCAAGTACCTTCGCGGCGACGTCGCCAGCGACATCATCGATACCTACACCCACAACTGGGGCGACAGGGTCCGCGACGTCTACGAGACGAACATCTACAGTCTCCTCTGACACTGGATAGAGGGTCGAAATCCCGTATTTCCCGCATCTCTCCCAATTTTGTTGTATCTATTAGGACAATATTCTGTCGCATACTCACGTTATAAACTGTATGGTGCTATATAGAATTGAATTTCAGTGGCCACACGAGAGAATGTCCAAAATACAACAGAGGGAGCCGCTACCATCGGATATCCGAACCGTGCACCGCCACCGGCTTCGACGCACCAAAAGTTAACATCGGTTCGACTACCGTCTCCGGATGACGAATGGCCGCCGAAACCCAGTCGTGTTCGTTTTCGCTCGACCCGGATGCCGCAGATTACGACCATCCAGCCGGTGAACTACCCGATGGGGATATCGAGGACGGCGAGTGGACCTGTCCCCACGAATCGCTCGACGGCTCCGACCGGTGTCTCATCCATCTCGACCCCGGGGAACGGCCGGCAGATATCGACGAGACAGCCTGGTTTCTGAACGCCATCGAGGCGAGCGAACGGCAGGACAACCAGCGTACCACACGTCATCGAAAGCAGTTCATCGGCGGGCGGTTTCGGAACCTCGACCTGGGGTCGACGGTCATCGACGGGACCGATAACTACCCGCTGGATTTCAGATACGCCCACATCGGGACTCTCGATTGCTCCGACGTGACGATTACCCACGATATCGACCTCGGCCTCGCGCGGGTGAGCGGCACCGTCTCGATGGATGGCAAATACGAGGAGATTCGCGGTGTCGGTGGGCAGTTCAACGACGTGGTTCTGGACGGCGTGGAGGTTGAAACGGTTGATTTCCGGGATGCCTGTATCGATACCGTCTCCATCGAAAGCGGCACGGTCGAGCGCTGTGATTTCCGACATGCCGCCGTCCGGGATTTCGACGGGGGCGAAGCGACCTTCGATCGCGTGAACTTCGATTTCGCCACGGTCGGTGCGTTGGCCTGTCCGTTCGCGGAGTTCGGAATGGTCGATTTCGACAGCGCGACGTTCGAACTCGCGGACTTCTACTTCGCCGAGTTCGGGCAGGCGGATTTCCGCGGCATCGCCATGGACGAAGCCGTGTTCAAGGGCGTCGACATGGATGGCGGCTATTTCAACGAGAGCAGTTTCGGCATCTCGAACTGGATCGGCTTCGATACGGGCAACGCCTACTTCAACGGGAGTACCTTCGACGAAGTCTCCTTCAGAGGGTGTGGCCTCGGCTCCGCGTCCTTCCCGGATTGCCATTTCGGCTGGGCGAACTTCCAGGAAGGCGAACTCGGTGACGCCGACTTCAGCAAATCGACGCTCGAACAGGTCTCGTTCCGCGGCGCGACGTTCGAGGGAATGGCTGATTTCCGGGATATCGACGTGGCCGGCGCATTGAACTGCCGAGATACGGTCTTCGAGGACCTCCGTATCCGTCCGGACTGTCGGCGACCGCCCGGTGACGCGCTAATCGCTCTGGACAGGAGCGAGATACCCGACGGAGTCCTCGAACAACCGGATAGCGGCCGGGCGATCTACGACCTTCGAGACGCGGTGGTCGGTGATATTGCCTTCGAGAACGGCACGCGCGACGACCCACTTATCGACAAGATTCGGTTTCTCCGGACGGAGTTCGACGGCTTCGATTTTCGGGATAGCGACGACCTCGACCTCAAGCCCAGCGCCTACGCCATCCATCGGATGTTCGACGGCGCGGAGACTCTTGCCTCCCGGCTGCTTCGCTACGGGCTCGTTCTGACAGAAATCCGAACCCGAGAGGAAGCGCCGATGCCATCCGAACGAACTAACGACGACGGTTTGCGCGCTCGCGCATGGGATGCCACCGACCCCCACGGCAAATCCTCGGCCGCGCGACCGGTCTACTCCGAAATTCCGCCCGGCGACCTGGAGACGACCTACCTCTTGGCCAAGAACGGCGCGAACGCGCGCAACGACAACGAACCGGCCTCACAGTTCTTCATCCGCGAGATGCGACAGCGTCGGTACCAACACGCTGGCCTGTTTGCGGATGCGGACACGCTGGGTGGACGGGTCAGACACGCAACGAACTGGATCCAGAACGGAACCCTCGGGATGACATCCGGGTACGGGGAGCGTCCGGGGCGCGTCATCTACACCTCCGCGGCGATAATCTCGGTGTTTACCGGGATTTACTATGCACTCGCGCCGAATCTCTATCCGTCCGCTGCGGATTACGCCATCCTGAGTATCGGTTCCTTCGTGACCCTCGTCGTCGGGCGCGCTGCGGAGATTCCCGTCACGTCCCTGAACCTCCTGAGCCAGATCGAGGCGTTCCTCGGCGCGTTCCTCATCGCGCTGTTCGTCTTCACGCTCACGCGATCCATACACCGTTAATTGCTATATTTAATACGCCCCGACGCGGGGTGTTTTTGACCGATGGCCCGCATCCAGTAGGCATGCCGAAGGATACCCGCGAGTTGCCACGGCAACTGGAAGCCGCCTTCGAGGATTTGCAGTACCCCATCGAGGACGAAGCGGATTTCGCCGCGGTGTTTCCCGACTGGGCGAGTCGGCGCGTCGAAACCGACGACGTGTCGCTGTCGCCGAGCGAACTGTATCGAGCGCTCCCGGACGACGAGTTCCCGTACGAAACGGCCGACGAACTGATAGCCGCGCTGTTGTCCGAACTCGATTACGAGGCGTAACTACGCCTCATCCAGCAGGCCGTTCAGTAACGTTTTGGCGAGGCCCTTATCGAGCGGGTCGTTGGCGTTGCCGCAATGTGGCGACTGGACACAGCCCGGACAGCCGTCCTCACAGGGACAGGAGGCGAGCATATCTCGGGTCGTTTCCATCAGCCCCTCGATATCCTCGTATCCGGTCCGAGCCAAGGCGACACCGCCCGGATAGCCGTCGTAGATGAAAATCGTCGCGGCGCCGGTGTGTGGATGCAGCGGCGTCGAGAGCCCGCCGACGTCTCGCCGGTCACAGAGCACCGTCGTCGGGAACATCGAAATCATGGCGTGCTCGGCGGCGTGAATCCCGCCGGGAAGGTCGCCGCCTGCTTGTAGCGCCTCCTCCATATCGGGCGGCAGCGCGAAGTAGAGCGCCCGCGTCCGGAGGCTGGTTTCGGGCAGGTCCAGTTCCTCGCTGCCCATCGGCTGACCGCTGGAGGAATCGAACCGCTGGAAGCCGGTAATCTGCTTGCGCATCTCGACTTCGGCGAACCGGACGGTTACGTCCCCACGGGTATCGAGCGGTTGTGCGGTGAGGTCCTCCTCGACGGTGATGGTCTTGTCGTGGAGCACCCGGGTGAAGTAGTCGGCCCACGTCGTCTGGAGTTGGGCGACGTCGTGGGTCAAATCCAACTCGGTCACCTCGTAGGTTCGGCCCTGATGGTGATAGATGGCGCCGGGATGGGCGTCCCGAAGCGCGTCGTCGAAGGAGAGTTTCGCGATAGTGTCGCCGTTCGGGCCTCGCAGTTGGATTTCCCGGTCGTCGACGGTCCGCAGGCTCATGTCGTACTGTGGCTGTGGGCCGTCGTTGAGCCAGCGAACGCCCTCGCTCGTCTCCCGACGCGAGAGCAATCCGTCGTCGGTCAGGTCGCCGACCACCTCAGGGAAACGGTCGCCGAAATAGCGGTCGTCCTCCGGCCGGAGCCACGACTCGTCGGCGGCCGACCGGACGTGCGGCGGCATGAGCCGGTCGTTTTCGGGGTTCGTGACCGCCTTCTCCGGACTGCCCTCGAAGAACGCCTCCGGATTGGACATCAGGTACTGGTCGAGTTGGTCCTCGCCGGCGACCATCGCGACAAGCGAGGGGTCGGTGCCACGACCCGCACGCCCGGCCTGCTGGAAGGCGGCCATCCGGGTGCCGGGATACCCGTCCAGTATCACTGCGTCGAGGCCGCCGATATCCACGCCCAACTCAAGGGCGTTCGTACTCCAGACGCCGCGGACGTCGCCGGACTGCAGGCCCGCCTCGATTTCCCGCCGACGGTCGTCGGTCAGTGCGGCCTGATAGGCCTCGATATTCCGCGCGAGGTCGGCCTCGCCGCGGTCCCGGAGCGTGCTGGCGCTCTTGGAGGCGTACCGTTCGGCCGTCTGTCGCGCGCTCGTGAAGACGAGCGTCTGGTAGCCCCTCGAAACGAGGTCACAGAACAGCCGCTCGGTTTCGGTGTGGCTGGAGCGTCGGCGGCCGCCGCCGGCCTCGTCGCTGCCCCAGCCTCCCTCGTCGTACTCCGGCGGGTTCCACAGCAACCAGTGGGTCGGCCCCGTCGCGCTGTCGTCGGTATCCACCAGTCGGATGCCGTCGGGGTCACGGCCCGTCACCGTCGCGGCGTGCTCGACGGGATTGCCGATGGTCGCCGAACAGCAGACGAAGTCGGGGTCGGCGCCGAACTCCTCGCAGAGGCGTCGAAGCCGCCGGAAGACCAGCGAAACGTGGCTGCCGAAGACACCGCGGTACTCATGGACCTCGTCGACGACGACGGTTTCCAGCCGCTCGAAGAACCACTTCCAGAGCCGACGGGCATGCGGGAGGAGGCCGTAATGCAGCATATCGGGCGTACACAGCAGCACGGTCGGTTGACGCTCGCGAACGGCCTCCTTCTCGCTTCGGGACTGCCGGCCGGTGTACTGGTCGACGGTGACGCCGCTGCCGAAACCGAGGCCGTCGGCGAGGGTCGACAGCGTCTCGGTCTGGTCGTTGATGAGAGCCACCTGCGGGGCGAGATACAGCGTCGTCGCGCGGCCGTCCATCGCCCGCTCGAAGGCGGGGACGGTGTAGGCGAGGCTCTTGCCGCTGGCCGTCTCGGTGGCGATGACGGCATCGTCGCCGTCACGGACGGCTTCGATTGCCTGTGCCTGATGGCGATAGAGGCGGTCGATGCCGCGGTCTTCGAGGGCGCTTGCGAGGCGGCTATCGAGGTCGATATCGGCGAATCGAGGGTCGCTCCCGGGAAGCACTTCGTGGGCGCGAATCTGGTCCTCGTAGTAGGGGCGGTCCCGAAGCCACGCGACGGTTTCGTCCACGGGCGTTGTAGCGGCCGGCCAGTCCTAACGGTTCCGCCTGCGGCGCGTTCTTCGCCGACATAAACCGTCCCGTCTAATGAAGGGCCGGACTGACGTGGCAAAGCGCTATTGGGACTTCTCATACTGGGGTTCGACATGCGTTACGTCGAGTTACAGATACGGCCCGAAGGACGGCGGTGGTTCCATCCGGTCGACGAACACATCGCCAAGGACCCGGACCTTCGCCACGGGCCGATTCACAACTACAACCTTCTCGACGACGGAACGGTCGTCCTCCTCTATGAAATCTACGGGCCGAAGGACCGCATCGACGAACTGCTCGAAACACACGGCACGGGCCTGAAACGCGACACCACGAAAGTCTCGGAGAACACCCTCGTGTGGGCCCACCTTGACCCCAGCGAGGTGGTCGGCGACCTGTTCGAACTCACGAACCACTACAGCATCGTCGTCGATACGCCCATCCGGTTTACCGACAACCACAGGCTCGATATCGTCATCGTCGGCGACCCCGCCGTCATCCGCGAGATGTTCGAGGACGCCCCCGAGAACGCACAGGTGACAGTCGAGAAGACCGGCGATTACCAGCCGAAAACCGAGCGGCTCTTTACGGACCTGACCGCCCGCCAGCAGGAGGTCCTCATCGCCGCGCTACGGGCCGGCTACTACGACGACCCGCGCAACGCGACCTACGACGACATCGCTGAGATGGTCGGCTGTAGCGCCACGACGGTCGGCGAACACCTCCGGAAAATCGAGCGGCGCATCATCCGGGAGATCGCGCCCGTAAGCACGTGAGTGCTGACGGGGAGGGGATGCATGTGGCGGTTCGTACAGCACTCGTGTTCCAGACCGGTTGCTGTACGCGGGGGATATGTCGGGTATCCCGCGGTCGAAACCGGGTGACCTCTCGAAATCGGGAGAGTTTATCGGGCCATTCGTCACGAGACAAAGCATGTAATGGCCCCAACTTGTTTACGGACCTGAGGACTACCAACCGCAATGAGTGTAGCGCCGATACGGGTTCTCTGCGTCGACGCCGACGCCGGTTTTGCCGATATGACTGCGGCCTCCCTCGAACGCGACGACCACTTCACCGTTCTCACGGAAACGGATGTTGACGGCGGCCTTGCTCGCCTGGACGAGGAACCCATCGATTGCATCGTTAGTGACTACGAAATGCCCACCATGGACGGTCTCGGCTTTCTCAGGGCCGTTCGTGAGACCAGACCCGAACTTCCATTCATTCTCTTTACTGCCAGAGGCTCCGAAGACGTCGCAGAAAAAGCCATCAGAGCCGGCGTCTCCTCGTACATTCAGAAGGAAGGCGAAAAGAGCAACTTCACCGTGCTGGCCAACCGTATCGAAAACACGGTCAGCCAATACCGCGCACAACAACGAGCCAGCCAACTGGAACGGAAATACGAGTTGGTCGCCCAAACAGCAACCGACGCCTTCTGGACGGTTGACCCACAATCGAACTCGGTTACGCTCAGCGACGGCATCGAACAGTTCGGATACGCCCCCGATACGGACCTCGACAGGGAGTGGTTTTTCGAGCGGATACATCCCGATGACCGTGACCGGATTCGCCAACACGACGACAAACTCTTCCAGCGGGATAAAGCGGCCTTCGATGAACTGACCGACGACCGCGGTCAATATTCGGTCGAGTACCGGTTCCAACGGGAGGACGGGACCTTCGCCGAGTGTCGCGAGCGTGGAACGCTCCTCTTCGAAGACGACGACCCGGTACTGATGGTCGGGACGATGGCCGACATTACCGACCGGAAGGACAGAAAGGAACAGTTGCAGCATTATCGAACCCTGACACAGACGGCCTCAGACGCCGTTGTCAGAATGGACACGGAGAGTATAATCCAAGACGTCAACCCGGCAGTCTCGGGGATATTCGGTTATAGTCCCGACGAGCTGATCGGTGAATCCATCACGAAGGTCATGTCGGATGACATGGCCGAAGACCACCTTCGAGGCTTGCAACGCTATCTCCGAGATGGCGAGCGCAGCCTCGATTGGGAGTATATCGAACTGACCGGCGTTCACGCCGATGGCACCGAGGTACCCGTCACGATTTCGTTTGGCGAATACGAACACGGCGGTGACCACTACTTCACTGGCATTATTCGGGACATAACCGAGCGTAAAGCGCGTGAGCAGAAACTCAGGGAAACCGCCCACCGCCTCGAGGCGATTCTGCAAACAGTTCCCTCCGGTGTCTTCATGTGGGACCTCGATGGCGAAATTTTGCTCTTGAACGAGTTTGCCCGCAAGATAGCTGGGCTGGAGGGTTCGGATGAGATGGTGGAGGGCCGACCCATGACGGGGGTTTTCCCGGAACCGCTCGCCGACCAGGCACACGAAACCCAGCAGCGAGTACTCGACGCGGAAGGTGTCATCGAGGTTGAGGAGGAGGCCTCCGTTGCGGGTGACACCCGGACGTATAAGACACTCAGCGGGCCAGTCTACGACGACGAAGGCGAAATCAAAGCGACCTGCGGAATCGCCACGGACATCACCGATCAGAAGCGACGCCAGCAGGACCTCGAACGGGAGACCGAGCGGCTCGAACGGTTCGCCAGCGTTCTCTCACATGACCTCCGGAGTCCGGTCAGCGTCGCACAGGGGTATCTCGAACTGGCACAACAAGAGTACGACTGTGCCGACCTCGACAAGGTAGAGGAGGCGCTGCATCGCACCGACTCGATTATCGATGACGTACTGACACTGGCCCGTGAGGGAGACAGGGTAACGAACACGACGACAGTATCAGTACAGGACGTCGCTGTCGAAGCGTGGAATTCTGTCGAGCATAGCGCAGCGACGCTCGATATGGCGGATTCACCGTCGGTTCAGTGCGACCGTCAACGGGTACAGCGGCTCTTCGAGAACCTGTTCCGAAACGCCATCGAACACGGAGAGAGTGACGTGACTATCCGCGTGGGAGCGTTGGCCGAGGGTGATGGGTTCTATGTCGAGGACGATGGGCCGGGACTGCCAGACACGGACAGTGACCGGTTGTTCGAGTGGGGATATTCGGCCGATGATGGAACCGGGTTCGGGTTAGCCATCGTCGAACAGATCGTCGAGGCCCACGGGTGGACGATTGCAGCGGCCAATCGGGGCTCCGGCGGTGCGCGTTTCGAGATAGAACTGGGCCAAACCAGTCGATAAAGGAGCCAGCTAACCGGCCGCCTTACCACCAAGAGCGTCAGGCGAACGTTCGTTTCTGTGTACCGTCTACGATGATAGCGCCGTCCCCTTCGATTTGTACGGCATGGTTCGGGAGTTCGAACTGGAGAACCCATGAATCGTCCTCATGGTCGTCCAAACGCCGGATAGCCTCCGTAGAGATCTGGTCTTCGAGGACGATTTCCAACTCCTCCGGCTCCTTGTCTTTCGCGTCCGCAACCGCCGCAGTAAGTTCAGGTAGAAGCGTCACTCCTTGCTTATCAATACGCTCCGAGCGGCAAGTTAGTTTTGATAGATATCCGTATTTACCGCGATGCCAGCGAAGCCAAGACGAGGGAGTAGACGGAGGCATCTATCGGAGCATCGGTCACTCGGTACGCAACTCCGACCGTGTCGATTCATCAGCCCCGCCTATCCGAACCCCCGACCGATAACTACGCATCCCGCTTCGAGAGGTCGATGGTCAGGCCGTCGCGGGCCATTCGCACGTCGCCGTTGAAGTTGGCTTCGACCGCCTGAATCATCTCGTCGTGTTTGCCCTGCGTGTGCGGGTAGAGGTGAGTCAGGTAGACGCGGCCGATGTCGTGGCCAGCAAGCGTTTCGCCGAGTTGCGTCGGCGTCGGGTGGTTGTCGACGTCGACCTCGTCGGGGAACGAGCAGTCGTGCAGCAGGACCGCGGAGCCATCGGCGAGATCCGCAATCGCGTCGCTGGCCTCCGTGTCCGCGGAGAACGTGAAGACGGCATCCTCCGTTTCGAAGCGATAGGCCAGACAGTACATCGAGTGAATCGTCTCGCTGGCCTCGATATCGTAGCCGGCGACGGTATGCTCGCCGGGGCCGATTTCGCGAAAGGTGAGGTCGAAGCGGCCCTCCATGTAGTCGTGGACGCCGAGCAGGTCCTCGACGAGGTCTTGAGTCCCTTCGGGACCGACGATTTCGAGGTCGGTCTCGCCGGCCAGCCAGCGGGCTTTCAGGAGTGCCATGAGGTCCGAGACGTGGTCGAGGTGGTGGTGGGTCAGGAGAACGGTGCCGATGCCCTCGTAGCCCACGTCGGTTTCGGCGAGGCGATGGAGTGCGCCGCTGCCGCAGTCGACCAGCAGGGGGTCGGCGCTGCCGTCGGGGTCCTCCAAGAGAAGGCCGGTCTGGACCCGGTCGCCGGTCGGCATCGCCGCACCCGTCCCGAGGAAAGTCACGCGCATGGTCGGAGCGTCGACGGCCGGCGGCAAGTGCCCTGTGGTGCGGCGCGACAAAACCCACTTGCCCGTCCGGGCCCTCGTGATTCGTAGATGGGGACCGAGGGCGCCGAAGCCGAGGCCGATTCGCGTCGGCTATTGGACAGCTACGACTTCGCGTACGACACCGAGTCGGTCGACATAGACGACGCCGAGGCGTTCGCCCGCCTCGACCCGGCCGTTCGGGAGTGGTGGATCGAGCAGTTCGGCGCGTTCGTCCCCGACAACGGCGGTTTCTTCACGCCCCCGCAGAAGGGTGCGATTCCCCGCATCGACGACGGAACGAACACGCTGGTCTGTGCGCCGACGGGGTCCGGCAAGACCCTCGCGTCCTTTACCGCGATTATCAACGACCTCTTCGACCGCGCCGAGAGCGAGGACGGCCTCGACAACAGCGTCTACTGCCTCTACATCTCGCCGCTGAAATCCCTCGCCAACGACATCCACCGAAACCTCGGCGAACCGCTGGACGGCATCACAGAGAAACTCGACGACCGCGGCGAGTCGGTCGAAATCCGCCACGCTATCCGTCACGGCGACACGAGCGACAGCGACCGCCAGAAGATGCTGCAGGAGACGCCGCACATCCTCAACACGACGCCGGAAACGCTGGCCATCCTGCTCAACAGCCCGAAATTCAAGGAGAAACTGGAGACGGTCGAATACGTCATTGTCGACGAGATTCACTCGCTGGCGGAGAACAAACGCGGCACGCACCTCTCGGTGTCGCTGGAACGGCTGGAACGCCTCTGTGAGACTTCGCCGACGCGAATCGGCTGTTCGGCGACGGTCGAACCGCTCGACACGATGGGCGAGTTCCTCGTCGGCGGCACCTACGACGAGGAATCCGGCGAGTGGACGCCCCGGGAGTACGACATCGTCGACGCCCGCTTCGTCCGGGACTTCGATATCGAGTTGAGTTGTCCGACGGACGACCTCATCAATACGCCGCGAGACGTAGTTTCCGAGCGGTTCTACGGGCAACTCGACGACCTCGTGGCCGACCACACCAACACGCTGGTCTTCACGAACACGCGGTCAGGTGCCGAACGCGTCCTCACTAACCTCCGGGAGCGCGGCGACTACGACGAGTCGAACTCCGGGTGTCACCACGGGTCGATGTCGAAGGGCGAACGGAAGCGTATCGAGGAAGGTCTCAAAAGCGGCGAGTTGGACGTGGTGACGACTTCGACGTCGCTCGAACTGGGCATCGACATGCCACACGTCGATTTGGTGGTGCAGGTCGGCTCGCCGAAATCCGTCGCCGCGATGCTCCAGCGCGTGGGGCGGGCCGGCCATCAACTCGGACAGACGGTCAAGGGTCGCGTCATCGCGCTGGACCGCGACGAACTCGTCGAGTGTGCGGTCATGCTTAAAAAGGCCGAGGAGGGGTTCGTCGACCGCGTGTTCGTCCCCGAGAACGCACAGGACGTCGCCGCCCAGCAGGTCTACGGCATGGCCATCAACGGCCCGCTTCCGGAGGCCGAAATCCGGGAGACGCTGCGGAGCGGCTACCCCTACCGTGCCTACGACGACGCCGACTACGAGTCGCTGTTCCGCTATCTGACGGCCGACTACGACGGGATGGAGGACAAGAACGTCTATCCGAAGGTCTGGCGGGACGATAACGACCCACCGGGCGGGGAGTATCACTACGACGAGTTCGCCCCCGGAACGCCGCTGGTTGGCAAGCGCGGCCGCCTCGCGCGGGTCATCTATATGACCAACATCGGGACCATCCCCGACTCGTTCAGTTGCGACGTCATCGTCCGTTCGGGCGACGAGTGGGTCGGCCAACTCGACGAGGAGTACCTCGACACGCTCGAAAAGGGCGACGTGTTCGTCCTCGGCGGGTCGAACTACGAGTACAGTTATCGCCGCGGGTCGAACGTCTACGTCGACCGCACGAGCGCTCGCGCGACCGTGCCATCGTGGTTCTCCGAGCGATTGCCCCTCTCGTATGACCTCGGCCGCGAGATTCTGACCTTCCAGCGCGAACTGCTGACGCGGTTCGAAGACAGGGGTGCCTCCGCTGTCCGCCGATGGCTCCGGGAGTTCCCGCTGGACGAAAACACCGTCCGCGCTATCACGCGAATGTTCGAGGCACAGGTCGACTACGCCGGCATCGGGAGCGTCTCGACTGACCAGCGCTTGTCTATCGAAGTCGAACTCGACCGGGAGGAGTACCGGCGCAACTACTACGTCCACGCCAACTACGGCCGGCGGTTCAACGAGGGCCTCTCGCGACTGCTGGCCTATCGGTGTGCCCAACAGGCCAACACGAACGTCAAGGTGGCCGTCGCCGACCACGGATTCACCCTCTCGATGCCGCTCAACCGAAAGGTCGACATCGACGGCATCATCGCCGATATCGACCCCGAGGACGTGCGTTCGGACCTCCGGGCCGCCCTTGACGGGACCGACCTGCTCAAGCGTTACTTCCGCATCAATGCTACTCGCTCGTTGATGATTCTGAAGCGGTACAAGGGCCACGAGAAGTCCGCCAGCCAACAGCAGGTCTCCAGCGAGATGCTGCTCGGGTTCGCCGAGGGCAAGGAGAACTTCGCCGTCATGGAGGAGACCTACCGCGAGATCCTGGAGGACAAACTCGCCGTTGGCGCCGTCGAAACCTTCGTCGCGGGCGTCGCGTCGGGGAACATCGACGTGGCCATCCAGCAAGTCGACACGCCGACGCCGCGGGCCTTCGGCCTCGCGACGCTGATGGCAAGCGACGTGGTTCTGGCCGAGGATGAATCGGCCGTCCTGCAGGAGTTCCACGACCGCGTGATGGAGGAAATCGACGAGAGCGACGAAACGAGCGGCGTGAGCGCCGGCACCGACTAACGAAGCAGCGTATTCAGCGCGTCGGGGACGACCAGGACGTCGCTTCCCGGTTCGATGGCGTCCTCGACCGAATCGCGGGCGTGCATGAGACAGTCCCCGACCACGTCAGGCGCTTCGCTGTTCGTCACGTAGACGTCGTGGTCCCGGAGCGCTCGCGCGACGACGAAGGCGCGTTGAGCGCCCGGTTCGTAGCCAGAACGCATCTCTCCGTAGAGCGCCTCGGCGCTTTCGGCGCTGGAGAGCCACTTATAAAATCGTTTCTCACCGGTCCCTTCGCCAGCGCCCTCCGGCAGTTCGGCCGGTACGACGACGCGACCCCCCGCTCGGAGCGGGTTGTTGGCGCCGAGAATCACGTAGGTCGCCGCGCGGGTCGCCTGATAGAGGTTGGCGTCCTTCGGCGAGCCGACGCCAGCGACGACGGCGTCGTATTCGTCGTCGATGTCGACCGACAGCGCTGCTTGAGCGCTCTCTGCGAGGCCCCGAACGACGAGTCGCGGCAGGCCAGCGGTTACGTCCAGAATACCGGCAGGTCCGTGAGTGACGTTTAGACAGAAATCCAGTCCACACAGGTCTCCGGCCTCGTCAACGGCCTCGCGGAACGGGTTGTCATCGATGCGCCCGAGACGAACGCCCTCCTGTGAGAGCATATCCGGGCCGTGCGTGTAGCGAATTAGTGGTTCGCCGCCGGCGCCGATGGCAACCGTCTTGCCGCCGCCGGAGAAGCCGGCGTACTGGTGGGGTTCGACCATCCCTGTCGAGAGCACGCGGTCGGCCATCGCGACGCGGCGGTTCAGTTCGATAGGCGTCCCGTCAATCTCGCCGACTTCGACCGTATCCTCAGGGTCGTGATTCACGGCGAGGTCAGCGTGCTCGCCAAGCATCTCAGCGAGTTCTTCGTCGGTCATCGGCCGATGGAGGCCCAGTCCGACGACGATGGTCACCTGCTCGCGATAGACGCCGACGCGCTGGAGTTCCGCCAGCAGGACGTCGACAAGGGTGTCGTCAGGCGTCGCGCGAGTGATATCCGTGACGACGATGGCGATAGTGTCGTCGGCGGCGACGTATTCGGTGAGTTTCGGGCCGTTCGGTTCCTGAAGTGCCGCCTCCGCAGCCCCCCTGACGTCGATGGCCTCGCCGCCCGGCGGGTCGGCGACCGTCACGTCGCAGTCGGGAAGGGCGACCGAAATCGTGCCGTCCCCGAGGGGGACCTCGAAATCGGTCATCGGATTAGCCCTTGATATTGCAGATGGGGTAGACGCGGGCGACCTTGTCGCCGATGCCGAGTTCGTCGCTGACCCGGACGACTTCGTCGACGTCCTTGTAGACGCCCGGCGCCTCCTCGGCGATTGTCGCGCCGCTTTGGGCTTTCACGTAGACTTCCTGTTCTCGGAGGTCGTCCTGAACGTCGCCGCCCCAGAACTCGTTTTTCGCCTGCGTTCGGCTCATCAGGCGGCCGGCACCGTGGGCGGTCGAACCAAAGGAGATGTCCAGCGACTCTTCGCCGCCACAGAGGACGTAGGAGCCGGCGCCCATGCTACCGGGGATGATGACCGGCTGGCCGACGTCGCGGTAGGCCTTGGGCACCTCGTGGCGGCCGGCCGGGAACGCCCGCGTCGCGCCCTTGCGATGGACGAACAGTTCCTTGTCCTCGCGGTCGACGGCTTCGCCGTCTCCCACCGGTCGGCCCTCCGGCCCGACCCCGACCTCGTGGACCTCCTTCTTGGCGATGTTGTGGGACACGTCGTAGAGCAGGTCCATCCCGAGGTCCTCCCAGTCCTCGTCGAAGACGTCCTCGAAGACCATCCGTGTCTGGTAGGTGAGGAGTTGGCGGTTGACCCATGCGAAGTTGATGGCCGCACACATCGCGTCGTAGTAGTCTTCAGCGAGTTGGGAGCCGGCGGGCGCGGCGGCGAGTTCCTTATCAGGCAGTTTCGACAGCAGGCCGCTGTGGGCCTGTTCGATGTCCCGGAGGTAGTCGTTGCAGACCTGATGGCCGAGGCCACGGGAGCCACAGTGAATGAGGACGACCACCTGGTTCTTCCGGAGGCCGTAGGCCTCGGCGATGTCCTCGTCGAAGACGTCGGTCACGCGCTGGACTTCGAGGAAGTGGTTGCCCGACCCGAGCGAGCCGAGTTGATTGCGGCCGCGGTCCTTGGCCTTTTTCGAGACGGCGTCGGGGTCCGAATCGTGGCGGACGCCCTCGTCCTCGCAGTGGGCGAGGTCCTCGGCGACGGCGTAGCCCTCCTCGTGGGCCCAGTCCATGCCGCGGTCGAGAATCGCCTCCATTGTATCGGAATCGCCCTGTACGACCCCACCGCCGCCGAGGCCCGAGGGGATGGCGTCGAACAGCGCGTCGACGAGTTCCTCCTCTTTGCCCTGCACGTCGGCGTAGGTGAGGTCCGTCTTGACCATCCGGACGCCGCAGTTGATGTCGTAGCCGACCGCTCCGGGCGAAATACAGCCGTTTTCGGCGTCGATGCCCGCGACGCCGCCGACGGGGAAGCCGTAACCCTGATGGGCGTCGGGCATCGCGATGGCGTACTTCTCGATACCCGGCAGGTGGGTCGTGTTCTTGAGTTGTTCGAGCGATTTGTCGTCGGCGATTTCCTCCAGCAGGGCCTCGCTGGCGAAGACGCGCGCCGGGACGCGCATGCCGCCTTCGGGCGGGATTTCCCAGACGTAATCCCGGACCTTGTGGAGCGTGATATCGCCGGCTTCGAAGGTAGTCATACCTGCGGGTTCGCTCCGCGCGGCCCAATAAGTTACGACCCGGCGCCGTCCGCGAATCAGACGTCGAAGACGACGTAGGCCCGCCAGCCCTCCGTCGTTTCCTCCAGTTCCATCTCGGAGTAGGTGACGGCCTTGATTTCGCGGGCGGCCACGGCATCCAGCGGAATGCCGTGGGCGTAGGCTTCGAGCACCCAGTCACCGTTCCAGTGGACCCGCGCCTCGTGGTTGGCCGGCAGGACCCCACGAACGTCGCGCTCGTAGATGAGTTCGTCCAGATAATCGAAGAGCAGCGCCTCCTTGGATTCTGCCTGCAGGCCGATGGGAAAGCGCTCGGCGTCGACAGCCTCGGGGTCAGGCACCGACTCGCAGTGGGCGGCAGTGAGTCCAGCAGCGACGTCGGCGAACACCGCATCGAGGGAGTCGCCGGTGGCTTCGACGGCGATATCGGCGGTGTGCTCTCTGAGAGTGAAACTCATCGGTCCTCGCTGGTCGGGCTATCCGAAGTTCGGTTCTCGCCCAGGTTGGAGCCTTTGATGTCGTCGATGGTATTGACGTTGCTGAGTTGGCGGAGTTGTTCCTCGTCGAGGTCGGCGAGGTCGTCGGATTCATCGCCGAAGACGACGCCGCTGGTGACGATGGAGCGAATCCCCTGCTCGACGGTGAGGTCGACGTCGACGACGCGTTCCTGAGAGACGTGGATGACGAACCCGCCCATGACGGGGTTCGGCGCCATCGGCATGAACAGCGTAATCATGTCCTCGTTACCGGTGTCCTCGGCGACGACCTGCGGCGTTTCGGCGGTTTTGAACGCGACGACGTAGGAGTCCTCGCCGGGGTATTCGACCAGTTTGACGTCCTGAAAACTGTCGGTGTCGGAGTCGAGGAGGAGGTCGCTCATCTCGTTGAAACTGGTGTAGACCGAGCCGATTCCGGGGACGGACTCCATGAACGCGTCGAACTGCGAACTCATGCGGCCGCTTTCGGAGCCGTATTCGGCGACCAGCCCGATGGCGATGACGAGCATGAGGAAGATGACGATGGTCAGCGAGAGGATCAGGGAGTCGCTGTCTGTTCCGAACAGCGGCGTCTGCTGGACGGCGCCGACGAACGGCGACAGGGCGTTGGCGATAAAGCTGATGACAAAGGAGATGACCAGAAGCGTGACGACGAGCGGCAGGAGGATGGCCAACCCCGATATGAACGACCGTCTGAGGACCTCCTTGGGGTCCGGACGCTCCGACATGACCTTCTCGGCGGCCTCGATATCGGACGGCGAAGACGGCATGCGAGAACGAACTCGGGGGCTACGTGAAAGCCTTGCGGAGCCTCGGGCAATCGTGTTCGGGGGGCTGAGACCATACGAATGCGGAGGGGCGACGCCAGTTGCCGGCAGTGAACCGAGCCCGTCGACACCGAATATTCAGAATCGGTATCGTCTCCGAACACCGCCTTTGTCGGAGTGCCAAACATTTTGACCGCACCGTGAGAACAGAACGGTGCGAGGGGGTTCCTCGCGTGGGAAAGCCTGACGACCCGGTCGTGGCGTCGAGGGCACCCTGGCCAGACCGGGTCGTCACGGTCCCGCTTCGAGTCCGCGCTCGTCGGCCCGCGACGAGCCTTTTAATGCACTCACCCGCTGAGGGGTGGGTGTGTTCGGCGCCGAAGCCTACGACCGAGAGATAACCGTCGAGGATGCGGCCGTCGAGCGACTGCTCGATGTCGGCCCCGAGGACGTCGATGCCGCGCCGGAACTCTCCTTTGCGCGGAACGTCTTCGTCCCGCTGACGACCGCCTGCCGCTATACCTGCACGTACTGCACCTACTACGACCCGCCGGGGCAGGCCTCGCTGCTGTCACCCGACGAAGTACGGGACATCTGCGAGCGCGGCGCCGACGCCGGCTGTACCGAGGCGCTGTTTACGTTCGGCGACGACCCCGACGACCGTTATACCCGGATTCACGAGCAGTTGGAGGAGTGGGGCCACGATTCGATTCACAGCTACCTCCGGGAGGCCTGCGAAATCGCGCTTGACTGCGGCCTGCTTCCCCACTCCAACCCCGGCGACCAGACCCGCGAGCAGATGGAACTGGTCGCCGACATCAACGCTTCGATGGGCGTCATGCTCGAAACCACGGCGGAGGTGCAGGCCCACGGCGGCCCCCGAAGCAAGAATCCCGGCCAGCGGCTCAACACGCTGGCCGTGGCGGGCGAGTTGGGCGTCCCCTTCACCACGGGCATCCTCGTCGGCGTCGGCGAGGACTGGCGGGACCGCGCCGAAAGCCTGCTCGCCATCCGCGAACTCCACGAGCGGTACGGCCACATTCAGGAAGTCATCATCCAGCCTGTCGTGAACAACGAGCGCTGGCAGGAGGGGTCGCCGGATATCGACGACATGCGCCGCGTGACGGCGATGGCCCGGTTCGCCTTGCCCGACGAGATTAGCGTCCAGTCGCCGCCGAACCTCGCGCCCGTCGGTGAGTTGCTGGATTGCGGAGTCGACGATCTGGGCGGCGTCTCGCCGGTCACCGACGACCACATCAATCCCGACTACAAGTGGCCCGCCCTGCGCGAACTGGAGGATATCGCCGAGGAAGCGGGCGTCCCCCTCACCGAACGCCTGCCGGTCCACGAGCGGTTCATCGAGGAAGGGTGGCTCTCCGAGCGCATCGAAGGCGAACTCCGGGGCGAAACCGATGCTAGTCGGCGTTATCGGGAGCGACTGAGCGATGGCGCAGCGGCGAAGTTTTCTACCTAAGGAGAGGCGTCCCGTCGGCGTTCGGGCCGAGTTTCGGCCCGACGTCGGCCTCATCGTCGATGACGCGGCGCTGTTCGTAGTCGGTCGACCGTTCGACGGGCACGCGGCCGATGGAGCGAATCATGTCGGCGTACTCCTGAAAGGAGCGGAACTCGCCGTAGTCGCCGCCCGCGCGCTTCGTAATCTCCTCGGAGAGAATCGTCCCCATGAAGTCGTCGGCCCCGCAGTTCAGCATCTTCAGACCCTGCGTGTCGCCGTACTTGACCCACGAGGACTGGATGTGGTCGACGTTGTCGAGATAGAGTCGCGAGACGGCAATCATCAACTCGTCCTCGTCGGTCGTCGCGCCGTCCTCGACCATGCCGCGCTCCTTCAGCGGCGTGTCGTGGTGGATGAAGGAGAGCGGAACGAACTCGGTTATTGCGTCGGTCTCGTCCTGTAGGTCGCGAATCCGGTCGAGGTGCATCGCGCGGTGGGCCTCGTTGTCGACGTGGCCGTACATGATGGTCGCCGTGGTATCGAGGCCGACCGATGCGGCGGCTTCCATCGCTTCGACCCACTCGTCGGCGCCGACCTTGCCGGGACAGATGAGTTCCCGAACCTCGTCGACGAGGATTTCGGCGGCCGTCCCCGGCACCGAATCGAGGCCGGCGTCCTTGAGACGCTCGAAGACCTCCTCGTAGGACCAGTCGGTGCCGCGGCGGGCGTGGTAGGCTTCCTCCGGCGTCATCGAGTGGACGTGCGCACCCGTGGCGCTCATCGCTTCCATCTGCTCGACGTAGGTTCCGGGGTTGGTTTCGTAGGCTGCCGGGGGCTTGTAGTTCAACTCGCCCGCCTCTGCGAGCGACTCGGTCTTGGCCTCCAGTATCTCCCGGTGTTCCTCGTCGAGGGCGAAGGCGGGATGGAGGCCCGACACCGACGTCACCTCGTAGACGCCGCGGTCGACGGCGTCAGAAACGATATCGCGGGACTCCGCGGGCGTCTTCGTGAAGCCCGCGTTCTCGCCCTCGTAGTCGGCCTCGAAGCGCTGGGCGGCGTCCTTGAAGTTGCAGAACAGACAGCCGACGTTGCAGGCGGTCGTGACGTTGTTATTGATGTTGGCGACGAAGGTGACCTCCTCGCCGACCACCTCGGCGCGGCGGCGGTCGGCGGCTTCGAGGACCCGCTCTTTCCGCTGGAGGTCGATGCCCTCAGTGTCGGTACCGGTCGTCAGCAGTTCGATGCCGTCATCGATATCGAGGCGGTCGCCGGCCCGCGCCTTCGCTAAGGCGTTCTCAAAGGACTGGTCGGTTTCGGGCCGGTGGTCGAAGGCGAACTCCTCGCGGGGGACGTTCGCCGACGCCTCGAACGCATCCATATCACCTCCTTCTTTTCGAGCGTGAAAACCCCCACGGGTACCGGCGATTCGGTCAATCGATTCGCTTCCTCGCCGGGGTCAGAGGCTCCCGTCGACGGCCGTCTGCATCGCGTCGCTGTTGTAGGCCTCGCCGTAGTCGCCGTCGGGGGTCATCGCGATGACGCCCGCGGAACCGTCGACGAGGTCACCGAACTCGGCGAGGGCGGCGTCGGCCGCCGCCTGTGCGTCGAGACCGTCCTCGAGGAACTGGCTGACGCGACGGGAGAGGTTCAGGCGGGCGATGTCCTCGCCGGCGCCGGTCGCCGAAACGCCGCCCACTTCCGAGCAGTAGAAGCCGGAGCCGATTTGCGGGACGTCGCCCACGCGGCCGGCTAGGGCGAGCCATCGGCCGCCCGTCGAGGTGGCCGCGGCGATGTTGTCGCCGTCGGTCGCGACCGCGCCGACAGTGTCGTGGTCGCGGTCCGCGGGGGTGTCGGATTCCGTGCTTGTCCCCGTCCCTGCATCGAGGCCCTGCTTGCCTTCGGGGTCGCCACCGAACCGCTCGGTGACCCACTCGGCGTGGCCCTTCTTGTCGCCTTTGGGGTACTCTTCGAGGTCGTCCCACTTTTCCTGCATCCGGTCGGACCACAGGTCGACGCCCGTCTCGATGCCGTAGGCTTCGGCAAGGTCGACGGCGTGGACGCCCGACAGCAGGACGTGCGGTGTCTCCTCCTTGACGACGCGAGCCACGTCGATAGCCGCCTCGACGCCGGGCATACTGCAGGCCGCACCGGCCTCGCGGTCGTCGGTCATCAGACCCGCGTCGGTCCGGATGAAGCCGTCCGACTGAACGGCCGACCCGACGCCGGCGTTGAACCACGGGTCGGATTCCAGCGTTCGGATGGCGGCTCGGACCGCGTCGGTCGGGTCTTCCTCGTCGGCGCCCGCCGCGGCCGCTTCGTCGAGTACCGCCTGTCGCTCTTGGGGTTCGTCGGGCGGGCTTCCGGCACCGCCGTGGACGATAACGCGCATATCCCTGACTCGGGGCGATGGCGAGTTACGCGTTGTGCCTCGCACGGTTCCGAACGGCCGCCCAACTGGGGGATTCCTTCCCGGTTGTTCATGCAAAATTCGCCGAAGGAACGGTACGCCTTTCAGGGGGCCGGTAGAAATCCCCGCGTATGGGATACGACAAAGTGGAGGTGCCCGAGGAGGGCGAGAAAATCGAGGTAACGGAGGACGACGAACTCGTCGTACCTGATGACCCTATCATTCCCATCATTCACGGGGACGGTATCGGGACGGATGTCGGGCCGGCAGCCCAGAAAGTGCTGCAGGCAGCCGCTGACGCGACCGGACGCGAGATTCACTGGATGCGCGTCTACGCCGGCGAATCCGCCCGCGAACGCTACGACGAGAACCTGCCCGAGGAAACCGTCGACGCGATTCGGGAATACAAGGTCGCCATCAAGGGCCCGCTGACGACGCCCGTCGGCGCTGGCTTCCGCAGCCTCAACGTCGCGCTCCGCAAGAAGCTCGACCTCTATACGAACATCCGGCCGACCTACCACCTCGACGGCGTCCCGTCGCCGGTCAAGCGACCGGAGCAGATGGACATGGTCTCCTTCCGGGAGAACACCGAGGACGTCTACGCCGGCATCGAGTGGGAAGCCGGCACCGACGACGTCGAGAAGGTCCGCGACTTCGTCGAAGAGGAGATGGGCTTCGATTCGACCATCCACGACGGCCCCGTCGGCATCGGCATCAAGCCGATTTCCGAGTTCGGCACCAAGCGCCTCGTCCGCAACGCCATCGACTACGCCCTCGAAAACGACCGCGATTCGGTCACGCTCGTCCACAAGGGCAACATCATGAAGTTCACCGAGGGCGCCTTCCGCGACTGGGGCTACGAGGTCGCCGAAGAGGAGTACGGCGACGAGGTCATCACCGAGGACACGCTCTGGGAGGAGCGTGACGGCGAACAGCCCGAGGACGCCGTCGTCGTCAACGACCGCATCGCCGACAACATGCTCCAGCAAATCCTCACCCGGACCGACCAGTACGACGTGCTGGCGCTGCCGAACCTCAACGGCGACTACCTCTCGGACGCCTGTGGCGCCCAGATCGGCGGTCTCGGCATCGCGCCCGGCGCCAACATCGGCGACGGCCGCGTCCTCGCCGAGCCGGTCCACGGCTCCGCGCCCAAATACGCCGGCCAGGACAAGGTCAACCCCTCCGCGATGATTCTCTCCGGCCGTATCATGCTCGAACAGATGGGCTGGGACGACGCCGCGGACCTCGTTCGCGACGCCGTCGAACAGACCATCTCCTCGAAGAAGGTCACCTACGACATCGAACGCCAGATCGAAGGCGGCGAGAAACTCGCGACGAGCGAGTACGCGCAGGAAGTCGTCGACAACCTCTACGACCTCGCCTAGGGTTGTTGTAGACGGTTTTGCGTTTCTTATTTCGATTCGCTGCTTCCGTCGTATGTTTATAAATAGAGCTTGGCGACTTCTCGACCGCAAACAGCCGGAAAGCCCTCGGCTCGCTGGCGGTCGCTGAGCGGCATATCCTCGCTCCGCTCGGATAGAGGTCGCTCAGCGACTAAACTGGACGCCACCGGGCTCACGGGTCGCTCCGCTCCCCGTTCGCCCATATCGAGACGCTCACTCCGTTCGCGTCTCGCGCGCCTCGCCCTTTCAATCCTCCGAGGAGCCGCACGGCGCCTGCCCTTCCCCGGGTCGCGAGGGTCGCCGAGAGCGACCACTCGCTCCCGGCCAATTATCCATTCAATAGGCGCGCGCTGGGCGACCGCCGCGAACGCTCCCGTGAGCGGCGGTCGAACGACACCGTGTGAGGGACGACCGACTGAGCGCAGCGAAGGAGGGAGTCGGCTGGGGAGGTGTGTGGTGCGGTCCTTGGCGGAATCGAAGGGCGAAGTCGGCTGGCGACGAAGTGGAGTCGCTAAGCGGGCTCTATCCGAACGAAGTGAGGATATCCCGCTTAGCGACCGCCAGCCGACTGAGGGCTTCGGGGGTGACGGTCCCTTTTGAGTAGTGGACCTCAAAATACTCGGATTTAAATAGTCCTAGGCAGGGTCTTCGGCGACTTCGATAACCTCCAGACGCACGTCCTCCTCGGGCACGCCCAAGCGCGCGAACTGGGTGCGGACGTGCTCTTTGGCGGCTTCGATGGCGTCGCCGCGCTCCTCGAAGCCGCGCGGCATCGGCGACTCGAAGGCGACCTGAATTTCCTCGCCGTCGATGGTCTGGGTCGTGCCGCCGCTTTCGACCCGGTAGAAGGCGTCGCAGACCCACACGTAGGGCGCGTCGTCGTCCGGCGCACCCCGAAACTGCGGTGAGTCCTCGCCGCGCTCGTAGAGCGTCCCGGTGAGCGCCGTCCCCCCGGCGTGCCCACGGATGTGAAGCATACGCACGCTATGTGACTACCGGATAAAAACCGTGCGCCGAACGGGGTGTTTGCCGGGGGTCAGGCCTCGGCGTCGGCCATCGCAACGTAGGTGTGGGTGTCCTCAACCCCGTCGAGGTTCTGGATGCTGGTGGCGGCGATGTCCTTGACGTCGGCCGGCGAGGGCACGTCGACTTTGGCGATGAGGTCGACGTCGCCAGCGACTATGTGGGCCGAAACGACGCCCTCGATGTCCTCGATGTCCCGTTTGAGCCGGTCCGCCTCGCCCGTGTGTGCTTTGACCATGACGTATGCGACGACCATGTCAGGCACCTCCCGCGGCAACCGCGTGGTCGGTTTCACCGACGATAATCTGTTCGACGTCCCGGAGCACGCTGAAGTCGGCGATGACGACGACCCGGTCGCCGACTTCCAGCGAGACGTCGCCGGTCGGCAGTGCCAGCGATTCCGATTCTTTGCCGAACGCCAACACCCGTGCGTCGGCGGGCAACTCCAACTCCGAGAGGGTGTAGCCCCGCATCGGGGAGTCCTCGGTAACCGTCAACTGGACGAGTTGGAGGTTCTGGGCGATATCGGCGACGGCGCGGACGTTCCCGCCGACCAGCGCGTTCTTGGCGGCGATGGCGCCGAGCCGTTCGGGGTAAATGACCTCGTCAACGTCGGAGGCGTATTTGCTGATGACGTATTCGCGGTAGTCGTCGTCGACCCGCAGCACCGTCCGGCAGTTGTGGGATTTGGCGATCATACAGGCGATGACGTTGACGGTGAAGTCCCCGGAGAGTCCCGCGAGGCCGTCGGCGTCTTCGAGACCGACCGCGTCGAGGGTCTCCTCGTCGCTGCCGTCGCCCTGCACTACCTCGAAGCCCTCGTCCCGCAGCCGCTCGACTTTCGTCTCCTCGGGCTCGATGAGCGCCACGTCGTGGTCCTCCTCGCGCAGCACGCGGGCGGTTCGCATCCCCACGCGGCCGGCACCAACGATAACGAATCTCATGGATGTCCCTACGGCGACCGGGCCCAATAATGTTACTCCGTCACAAGGTGGATGCGCCAGCCGAGCGGCGTAACTGTCGAGCCGCATCAGCAACCGCGGTGTCGCCTCTCGCTGCACGACCGCTGGCCCGGTTCCGTCCGAGCAGCCGTGGGGCGGGGCCCAGCGGGATACCTGAAGACCGCACCGCCACGCTCGGCAGTCGTATCGGAACACTGCCCCTCGGGCGGTGGAGTTATATTTACCCGATTCCAATCTCGTGATAGTGAGTGTCACCGTCGATACGCGTGTCATCGGGACCGGGGATGACGCTTTCGTGGACGACGCCTGGGAGTTGAAAGAGCGCATCCGTCACGCGGAGGGCGTGCTCAAACAGCGCCACGGCTTCTTCACGGACGCCTACCGCCGCTCCCGCGTGTATGCCCTCGTCGAGCCGCAGTACGACGGGGAGCAGTTGGTCGGCTTTGCCGCGACCCGACGGGACGGCTACATCCTGTTTCTCGCCGTCGACCCCGAATACCGCGGTGAGGGCTTCGGTCGCCGGCTCGTCGCAGCGGTCGCCGAAGACCACAGTTCGGTCACCTGCCACGCGCGTGCGACCAACGACGACGCGCTTGCCTTCTACGAGCATCTCGGCTTCGAGATTCAGCGCCGCATCGACGGCTACTACGAGGACAACGGCGACGCCTACTATCTCCGTCTGGGGGAAGGCGGGCTTGCGGAGAAACTCTCGAAGTTCATGCCCGGCAAGTAAACGGTTCGGCCGAACCGAAAGCAGGGAGCGAACGACGCCCCGATTCCGTCGAATGCCTAATTATTGAGCCATTACCTCGATACATAGCTCGCCGTTTCATTCGCGTATGAGCACGCAACACCGGGTTACTATCGCGACGATAGACGAGCCGCTGGAGACGGTCGCCGAGCGGCGGTACGAGCCCGCAGAGACGGACCGATTGGTCGGGACGCTCGTCGATGCCATCGTGGAGGCGGAGGGAATCTCCGACCGGGATTTCCTTTCGCCGCCGCTCTACGACGCTATCGACGTCGAGGCGCTCGAACGGACGTTGTTCAGAGACCCCGAGGAGTTCGATTCGTGTCAAGTGGACGGCTTCGTCAGGTTCCAGTATCTCGACTACACCGTGACCGTCGAAGGCGACGGGCGGATTACGGTCTATACGACCCCCGCGAATCCCGACCGATAAACGCCCCTATAGTCGAGCCGTTTCGGGCGACGTTCTGTGTGACGAACTCATCTGCTATCCACGGAGGGCAACGCTTTTTCGCCCGAGTGTCGAAAGCGGGCTATGGACGGCCGCACCCGCGATTACTTGAGAGGTCGGTTCGGCGACCACTACCGCCGGGTAGAGGTCCCGACGCCGCCTGCCGCCAACGAGCGCGAGTGGGGCTACATCACCTGGAGCGAGGGCGGGACGACGATGGTCCGCCACCACTCCCATCTCGATTTGGTTGGCGGCGGCGACCTTGAGGACTTCCTCGCCGGCGAGCGCCCGCGACACGTCTACTTCTCGGCGGGCCGCTACGACGACCCCGGCGCCTCCAGCATGGGCGGGAAGGGCTGGCGCGGGTCGGACCTCGTCTTCGACCTCGACGCCGACCACCTGCCCGGCGTCGACCCCGAGGAGGACAGTTACGCCGACATGCTGGCGGTCTGTAAGGACGCACTCCTTCGCCTGCTGGACCTACTGGAGAACGACTTCGCCTTCGACGATATGACGGTCGTTTTCTCGGGCGGCCGCGGCTATCACGTCCACGTTCGGGACCCCGGCGTCCTCGAACTGAGTCGGGCGGCCCGCCGCGAGATCGTCGATTACGTCCTCGGCGAGGACGTCGCATTCGAGGACATCGTCACGACGGAAGCCGTCGCCGGAAGCGCCGGTCGGAAGTCGCCCGCCCAAAAGCGTTCGCTGCCCGACGGCGGGTGGGCGGGCCGGACCCGAGAGCGACTGACTGCCTTCCTCGACGAACTCCTCGCGATGGACGAAGCCGACGCTCTGGAGCGCCTGCAGGAGTTCGAGGGTATCGGACAGGGGAAGGCACAGGCCGCGCTGAACGCCGCCCAGAACAACCGCGAGCAAATCGAAGCCGGGAACGTCGACGTGCATCCGGCGGTCCACAGCATCGCCAAGCACCTCTTCGGGGAGGTACTGGAGGCTGGCAGCGCGCCAATCGACGAACCCGTGACGACGGACATCAACCGACTGATTCGGCTGCCGGGCAGCCTCCACGGCGGCAGCGGCCTCGAAGTCACGCATATCGACCGTGACGCCGTCGAGGAGTTCGACCCGCTCGTGGACGCCGTCCCCGAAACGTTCGTCGGCGAGGAGATAACGGTCTACGCCCGCGAGGAGGTGACGGTCGAACTGCGGGGGGAAAGCTTTAGGCTCACGGAGGGTGTTGCTTCCGTCCCAGAGTACGTCGGCGTGTTCGCGATGGCTCGCGGGCACGCAACAAAGGCAGGAGAATGAATCTCGACGAACTACAATCCGTGCAGGCCCGAGAGCGGCAATCTAGCGACCTCCAGCACCTGCGTTCGTCGTTCTATCGGGAAGTCGGCGAGTTCATTCAGGAGTTGACACAGGAGCGCGCCCAAGCCGTCGACCGCGCCGACGACCCCTTCTCCTCGTCCGAAGTCCGCCAACTCTCCAACGACATCGAGACGGCCGAACAGACCGTCGAGGCGATATACGAACGTCGCGTCGGCAAGGTCGTCAAGAAGGCCTCCATCGCCGCCGCGGGGATGCCCGTCGACACCGACGGCCTCACCGACGAGGAGGCGTCGCTTTTCGACGACCTCGTGGTCCGTATCGAGAACAACCGTGAGAACGTGCTGTCGGTGCTCGACGGCAATGCGCCCTCCGTCTCATGCTCGGTAGATTCGACCGAAGACGACCACATCGGCACTGAGATGGAGTCCCCGAGCGCGTCGCCCGCGCCGGATTCGGACGCGACGCCAGAGATAGACGCTGGCTCAGACCCGACCCCCGACACCGAGGGCGTCAGCGCGGCGGACCTGATGGGCAGCGGGCCCGACGAATCGGCCGACCCAACAGGAGCCTCGCCCGCCGCTTCGGAGGCGGAGACGGAAGCAGAATCAACCGCGTCGAGCGAACCGACGGCCGACAGTACGCCCGACCCTGATGCCGACGCCCTGACGGCGACGGAGGCCTCCGAGTCGGCGCCACCTGAAGAGCCGCCCGCGCCAAACTTGGAGGCAGGAGGAGGTTCCCCAACAGAAGTCCAACCGGACGATGCCCCGCCCGGCGTCGGTTCGGAGGAGACGTCGGGCTCCAAGGAGCGAACTTCGGCCGACCCGTCGGCGACCGACGAATCGACGGACGAGAGCAGCAACATTCCGGGACTTCCCCGGACCACGGTTCGCATCACCGACGACATCGGCGAGGTCGTCGGCGCCGACAACCGGGATTACGACCTCGGGTCCGAGGACGTCGTCACGCTTCCGGAACCAAACGCCGACGTGTTAGTTGATAAGGGCGCTGCCGAACGCCTCGACTGAGACGCCTTATCGGTCGACTTCACCCATAATCGTATCCAGACTGCCGATAGTCGCGATGAGGTCCGGAACGTATTCGCCTTCCGACATCTCCGGGAGCGCCTGCAGGTTGGAGAAGGAGGGGCCACGAATCTTGAACCGGGCGGGTTTCTCGGTGCCGTCCGAGCGGATGTAGATACCGAGTTCACCCTTGGCGGCCTCGACGGCCCGATAAATCTCGGTATCCGGGTCGGGCTTGATGGTCCGCGGGACGTTCGCTTGCACCGTTCGCTCCTCGTCGGGCCACGACTCCAGCAGGTCGACACACTGATTGACGATTTTCGCCGATTCGGCGATTTCTCCGAGGCGGACCCCCACGCGGGCGAAGTTGTCACAGCCGTCGTCGGTGACGACGTCCCAGTCGAGTTCCTCGTAGTAGCCGTAGGGGTCGTCCCGCCGGAGGTCGTAATCGACGCCCGAACCGCGGGCGACCGGGCCGGTACAGCCGTAGGCCTTCGCCCGTTCGGGCGGCAGTTCGCCGACGCCGACCGTCCGGACCTGGAAGAGTTCGTTGCTGGTGAGCAGGTTGCGGTATTCGGTCAGTTTCTCGGGGAGGCCGTCGGTGAACTCCCGAGCCTTCTCGAAGAACTCCTCGCGAGGGGACGGGATGTCCCACGCGACCCCGCCGAGGCGGAAGTAGTTGAACATGAGCCGTTGGCCCGTGAGGTCCTCGAGGAGGCCCTGGGCGAGTTCACGGTCCCGAAACGCGTACTGGAAGGCGGCGGTGAACTCCCCGACGACGTCCAGCGCGTAGGTGCCGATAGCGAGGAAATGCGAGAGGATACGACTCAACTCGGCGGCCATCGTTCGGATGACCTGCGCGTAGTCGGGCACCTCGATATCGGCCAGCGTCTCGGCGGTGCGGGCGTAGGCCCACTCGTTGAGGATGCCGCCACCGCCCCAGTCCCAGCGGTCGGGGTAGGGCATTATCTGGTGTCGGTAGGTCCCCTGCTGGCACATCTGCTCCTCACAGCGGTGGATGTAGCCGATATCCGGGTCGACATCGGCCACGACTTCGCCGTCAAGCGTCACCGCGAGGTGGAGGACACCGTGGGTCGCCGGGTGGTGCGGGCCGACGTTGACGAGCATGGTGTCACCCGTCTCGTGGTGTTCCTGTAGGGGGTTCTCGTGGCGACGATAGGGGACGACCTGCGGCGATTCGGGGTCGTACTGCGGGTCGAGCGGGTGGCCCTGCCACGTCTCGGGCAGAAGAATCCGTCGGAGGTCAGGGTGGTCCTCGTAGGGAATCCCGACGAGGTCGTAGGCCTCGCGTTCGTGCCACTCGGCGGTCCGGTAGACGCCGGCGGCCGACTGGCTTTCGGGGGCGTCGCGGGGCGTCGGGACGACGACGCTCAGTTCGTCGGTTGGGTCGTCGTACTTTCGGAGGTGATAAATCGTCTCGTAGCGGTCGTCGTAGGCCTGCCCCGTCACACAGGCACAGTGGTCGTAGTCGAGTTCCTCGCGGGCGACTTCGAGGGCGTCGGTCACTTCGTCGGCCCGGACGACTACGGCGGGGGCGTTCAGATGTGTTTCCGTCGTGACAGCGTACTGTCGCAAGGGCGCCGGAACCGCCTCGGTCTCCGGGCGGGCCTGCTCTACAGTCTCCATCGACATACGCGGGCAGACGAACTCCATCGGGTTCTGAATACAGCCTCATCCGCTAGGATATTTTAATACGGATTCCGAACGCCCTGCCGTGAAATCCCTCCGCTGTACGCTCCGGTTCGAGGAGTCGGCGATGCATCCGATTCATCGGCGGCTCGTGACCGATGACGCGCTGGTTTCCGACCAACTCCTGCACAGCCATCGCGCGGAGAATGGCCCGGATACGCTGCTGTTCTACGTCGAGGGGGACCACGATGCGTTCGTCGACGCGCTCGATGCGACCGAACGAATCGTCGAGTATCGCATCGCGCCGCTGGGCGACGATGCCTGCTACGCCTACGTCCGCGAGGAATCGACGGAGTTCGATGCGCAACTGGAAGGGGCCTTCGAGCGCCCCGGGCTCCTGTTGATTCCACCCGTGGAGTTCCGCAGCGACGGGACGGCCCGATTCACCGTCGTCGGGGAACCCGAGGCGCTCCAGACCGCTCTCGAAGACGTGCCCGCAGAGGCCAAAATCGACATCAACCGCATCGGTGATTACGACGCGCCGCCGTCGACGGCCGACGCCACACTCACCGACCGTCAGCGCGAAGCCGCCGCTGCGGCCTTCGAGTTGGGGTACTACGACGTGCCGCGCGAGGGGTCGGTTTCCGATGTCGCTGATCGGTTGGACTGTGCCCCGGGAACGGCCTCCGAACACCTCCGGAAGGTCGAACAGCAGGCCGTTGCGGCGATGCTGGAGCGGGTCCCGTAGCCACCTAAAAGGGCCGTCGGCTACAGTTCGCCTTCCTCGGCGAGTTCAGTCAGCGCCTCGCGGGCGGCGGTGACGGCCTTCTCCTTTTTCGCGGGGTAGGCCTCGACCTTCGCGCGGAACATGAGGCCGGACCCGAGTTCGACGTCGCCGTTGAAGGCGGCCTGCTTGTCCAACTGGATGAAGAACGCGCAGTTCTCGTCGATGCGCTGGTCGAGTTCGTCCATGAGGCGGTCGATGTCCTCGAACTCCGCGAGTTTCGAGAGGGCGTGTCGCATCTCGTCGGCGCGTTCGAGGCGTGCCGAGAGGACGAGGATGCGGTCGCCGTGGTGGCCCTCGCTTTCTTCGCGTTCGATGTCGACATCGTCGGGGAGAAACGTCCGCAGCGCCGCCTCCACCCGTTTTTCGTCCTCCGTGGAGTAGCAGAACGTCCGGAGGTCGACGTAGTGGAATGGGACGGCGCTCATCGGCTCACTCTTCGTCGTCGTCTTCGTCGGCGGCTTCCAGCGAGTCCTCGGGGATGCCGGCTTCCTGGCCTTCCTCGAACTGGACGATGTAGGTGTTGTCACCGAACATCGTCTCGGAAACCTGCGTCACTTCACCGGTTTCGCCGTCGTAGTCGCTGTGTTCGTCGTGCAGAACGACGTTATCGCCTTTCTCGAATGCCATACTCTCGCTTTTCGCCGATGCGGAAAAAGCCCGTCGTTTCGCCGTGCGAACGCTTTTTTAGACATGGGTCGAACTGGCGGGTATGCATACCGTACGCGACACGTCCCTGGACCGCCCGCCGACAGCCACGCCACGGGAGCAGCGATGACCGCCGTCGACGGCCTCTGGTATCTCGCGGACGAGGCCGCCCAGCGCGCCGAACAGGCGTACCACCGCGCTGCTGACACCTACGGCGCGGGCCGTCTCGAACGCACCTATCGCAAGCGGGTCTCCCGCGGCCGCTTTCGCACCCTCGCCGAGCGCATCCAGCACTGCGGCGCACCCTACGGCGCACACACGCTGGTCTATCGCCCGTCCGGCGAACTGCTGGTCGTCCGCCACGAGGGCGTCGACATGTGGGTGTTGCCCGGCGGCGGCGTCGACGGCTCCGAATCCTTCCGAGAGGCCGCCGAGCGCGAACTCGACGAGGAGGCCGGCATCGACGCCGCCTACGAGGGGCTGGCGATGTTGAACCGCGTCGAGATCTCCTGTGGCGAACACGACACATGGGGCGTCCTCCCGGTCTTCAGTGCAGAGGCGAAAACGACCACGCCCACCGTCGCGGACCCCGACGACGAAATCAGCGAGGCCCGATGGTTCGAACCGGAGGCGCTTCCCGAGGATACTCGGGACCGCGAGGACCTCATCGACGCCGTCCGCGCTATCGCCTGACTTAAAAAGGAGTTCCCAGTCTACCACTCGACGCCGTCGCGCTGGTCGGCGTCCATCCGGCGGAGCGCCGCCCGCGCGTTCGAGGCTTCGTAGCCGAAGAGGACCGTTTCTGCGTATTCCTCGGCGACGTCCGCTGCGTGAATCAGGTCGTCGATATCCACGTCGACCGCGTAGAGCTCGATGCTGACGGGCGTGTCGAGTCGGTCGACGAATCCACTTGCGATGGTCTCCAGCCAGTAGGTCGTCCCGTAGTGGGTGTCGTAGAGCGGGACGACGAACTCGTCGATGAGCGGTTCGATGGCGTCGAGGTCGATGCCGGCCCGCTCGTAGAGGTGGCCCTCGTAGGGGTCCGGATACAGCGTCATGTACGTCTTGCCGGGGATGCGGTCGCTCGCTTCCTCGACGAAGTCGGTGATGACGTCGGCGCGCCACTCGTAGCGGTCCTCGACGCCCGTCTCCTCGGGCGGCGGCCCCTCGCCGTTCTCGTGGCGCGTTTCGACCCACTCCTCGAAGCGCTCGTTACAGCGGTCGCAGTAGCAGTATTCGGCCCGGGGAAAGCCGATATCGTCCAGTCGGATGTCGGGATTGACCTCCGCGCAGTCCTCGATGATCTCCAGCAGGCCCTCGCGGTAGCCGTCGTGGGTCGGGCAGATGTAGGCCCAATCGAAGTAGGTGCGGTCGCGGGTAGCTTTCTGGCCGTCGGGGTCGACGGGGACGAGTTCGGGGTTCTCCTCGCCGGCCGCGTTGTCGCCGAAGCAGGAGATCATGCTCACCGCTTCCTCGATGGGTTCGGCCGACCGACCCGAGACGTCCTTGACCTCGTAGAAGGCGCTGTCGAAATCCGGCCACCGGGCCTCCTCCTCGTTTCGCGTGACGACGCCGTACATACCCGTAGTCGTCTCTCGGCGTGGGTAAGTCGTTCGGAAAAGGTAGTTGGAAAGCGATGCGACGGACCGTCGTCCCCACCGTGGCGTTACCGCTTTTTGACGTAGAGCAGAGCGGCCGCGGCGACGAGGACCAGGGCGAGTACTTTCTTCGACATACAGGGCATATCTCGGCGGCCGGGAGCATAGTCTTTCCGCCGTCGCTACGCGACGCTGATGTGGGCCGCCAGCGAGTCCCGGATGATGGTATCGCAGTAGGCACAGCGGACGCCCTCTTCGAGGACCTCGAAGCGGGATTCGACCGGCTCGTTTTCGGTCGTGATGCAGTTTGCGTTCGGACACGAGAGGACGCCGGTGACCGCCTCGGGCCGGGAGACGCGGTGTTTCTCGATGACGTCGAAATCCCGGACGATGTTGATGGTCGCCGCGGGCGCGATGAGCGACAGCACGTCCACCTCGTTTTGGCTCAACTCGCGGCCTTCGACTTTGACGATGTCCTTGCGGCCGAGGCGGTCCGACGGGACGTTCATCCCGACGCTGACCTCCTCGCCGGAGGAGCCGTCGATGCCGAGGATGGCGAGGACGTTGAGCGCCTGTCCGCCGGTGATGTGGTCGATGACGGTGCCGTTCTCGATTTTCGAGACGCGGAGTTCGGTTTCGGTCATAGTATCTCGTCTAGAAGCGCCATTCGGACGGGAACGCCGTTGTGTGCCTGTTCGAAGTACGTCGCGTGGTCGGTGTCGTCGACGTCCGGCGCGATTTCGTCGACGCGCGGCAGCGGGTGCATGACCGTCAGGTCGTCTTTGGCGGCCTCCAACATCTCGGCGTCGATGCGGTACTGCCCCGCGACCTGCCGATATTCGTTCTCGTCGGGGAAGCGCTCGCGCTGGATGCGCGTGACGTAGAGCACGTCCAGCGTCTCGAGTACCTCCTCGATTTCGGTGTGTTCGCGCACCTGCGCGCCAGATTCGTGCAGGTCGAAACGAACGCTTCGGGGCAGCCGGAGGCTCTCGGGGCTGATGAAGTGCTGGCTCACGTCGAAGTTCGTCAGCGCGTGGGCCAGCGAGTGAACCGTCCGACCGTATTTCAGGTCGCCCATGATGCCGATGGTGAGGTCCTCGAACCCGGCGTTTTCCCGGATGGTGTGGAGGTCCAGCAAGGTCTGAGTCGGGTGCTGTCCGGCGCCGTCCCCGGCGTTGATGACGGGCACGTCGACGAACTCGCTGGCCAGTTTGGCCGCCCCCTCGGAGGGATGGCGCAAGACGACCGCATCCGTGTAGCCCTCGATGACGCGGACGGTGTCCGCGAGGCTTTCGCCTTTCTTCACCGACGAGGATTCGACGCTGCCCATATCGACGGTGTCGCCGCCCAGTCGCTTCATCGCGGTATCGAAGGACATCTTCGTCCGCGTGCTGGGTTCGAAAAAGCACAGGCCCAGCAGGGTGTCCTCGCGGGCATCGGCGACCGCGCCGGGGTCGTCGGCAATCTCGGCGGCTCGGTCCAACACCGCCTCGATATCATCACGCGATAACTGTTTCGCGCTGATGAGGTGGTCGTGACGCATTAGGGAAACACCCGGCGCGGACGCTCTTGAATCCCCCGACCAATCGCGACTTCGCCCATGAGTACCGTGCTGAAGGCTCACGTTGGGCAGTAACGGGGCCATTAGCCCGAAAGCTTAATCGGCTGGCTCCCGCATTAGGGTCCATGAGCGAGCGGCTTCGGACCGGAATCGGTGTCCTCGACAGGAAGCTTAACGGAGGGATTCCGGCCGGAAGCATCGTCGCGCTCACCGCTCAGCCCGCGAGCCAGGCGGAACTGTTCCTGTACGAACTGACCGCGACTCGCGGCACGCTCTACATCTCGCTGGACCGGACCGGCGATTCCGTCTCGAACAGCATTACCAACTCCAATACCGAGACGGGCGACCCGACGGTCCGCGACGTGACCGGTGACGCGCCGCTCGATAACGCCGCCAAACTCGTGTCCGCGCTACCCGAGAACTCCAATCTCATCATCGACCCCGCGGACGTGCTCGAACGGCAGGAAGCGACCCGCTATCGGAACTTCCTGAACGAACTCCAGAACCACATCTACAACACCGAGAGCCTCGCAATCCTCCACTGTCTCGATGGCCACGATATCCCGCCGCTTCGGGACACCACCGAACACATGGCGGACCTCGTCTTCCAACTGAAGACCTCCATCAAGGGCGACCGCATCGAGAACCATCTCGCAGTCCCCAAGTTCCGCGGCGGGCAGGCACTGTCCGACATTATCAAACTCGAACTGGCCGACGAGGTCGACATCGACACGAGTCGGGATATCGCCTAGAACACCCACTTTTTGCACCTCCTTCGCGCGCCTGCGGCGCGCTCAGTCGGGCAAAAACGTGGGGAAAATATGCGCGCCTCCTTCCAGCCGCGAGCCTTCGCTTCGCTCAGGCTCGCGTTAGTCAGTCGGCGCTACGCTGGCTCCCTTCGGTCGCCAGCGGGAACCGCCTCGGGAGCGACCATCGGACGCCTCTTCGGCGGATGCTCTCACCCTTCCATTTATAAACAAAGCCGAGACCAGACGGCCCATGCTCTGAGCAGTCGCCGATGGCCCGACGAGGCGGGAGCACGGTGAACGGGTCATCGCTGGAACACACCGTCTGTTCGCTACTTCGCCAACGGTCAAGTACCCGGCCCGCCCAACTACGGGTATGGAACTCTTCGGAACCGCCGGCATCCGTGGGGACGTCCAGACGGACGTCACCCCGTCGCTCGCACTCGCCGTCGGGCAGGCGGCCGCCGTGGACGGCGACGAATTCGTCGTCGGCCGTGACGGCCGCGAAACTGGGTCGGCGCTCGTCGCCGCCGTCGAAGCAGGACTCGAAAGCGGCGGCGCTGACGTGACCCGACTTGGGCAGGTCCCGACACCGGCGCTAGCCTACGCTTCGCAGGGGCGCCGAGGCATCATGGTCACCGCCAGCCACAACCCGCCGACTGATAACGGGTTGAAACTCTTCGTCGACGGCACCGAGTACGACCGGGATGCCGAGACTGCAATCGAGTCCCGGGTCGAAGCCGGCCCGAAACTCGCCGATTGGGACGACTGGGGCGATACGTCTCGCTCGGACCTACTCGGCGAGTATCGCGAGGCGGTCACCGATTACGTCCGCAACCTCGTGGGTAGCGCCGACGGGATTCGCGTCGCCGTCGACTGCGGGAACGGCATGGCCAGTCTCGCGGCCCCGCAGGTACTCCGCGAACTCGGCGCCGACGTCGTCGCGCTCAACGCTAACGTCGACGGCCACTTTCCCGGTCGAGAATCCAAGCCCACGCCGGAGAGCCTCGAAGATCTGCGGGCGTTCGTCGCCGACGGCGAGTTCGACCTCGGAATAGGCCACGACGGCGACGCTGACCGACTCGTCGTGGTCGATAGCGAGGGCGACGTCATCCACGAGGATACGGTCTTGGCCATCGTCGCGGGGTTCTACGTCCGAGCGAGCGATGCTGGCGACCCCGTCGTCGTGACGACGCCGAACGCCTCGGCGCGCATCGACGACCACGTCGAAAGCGTCGGGGGTCGCGTCGAACGGGTCCGCCTCGGCGCGCTTCACGAGGGCATCGCCGCCGTTCGCGAGGAAGGAAGCGAGGACACCGCAGTCGTCTTCGCCGCGGAGCCGTGGAAACACGTCCACACGCAGTTCGGATTGTGGATAGACGGCGTCGCCAGCGCGGCGCTGGTCTCGGCCCTCGCCGCGAGCGAGGGACTCGATTCGCTCCGCGAGCCGATTACGGAGCGTCCGTATCGGAAGGTCAGCGTCGACTGTCCCGACGAACGGAAATCAGCAGCGATGTCGCTGCTGGAGTCCCGACTCCCCAACGCGTTCCCCGAGGCGGCCGTCGACACGGAGTACGGCGTCCGCCTGACGTTCGAGGACGCATCGTGGACGCTCGTCCGTCCGAGCGGCACGGAGCCGTACATGCGCATCTACGCGGAAAGCGATGCTGTCGACGCGCTGGTCGATGAGGTCGTC
The DNA here is from genome assembly GCF_013391085.1 of Natronomonas halophila. Taxonomy (NCBI): domain Archaea; kingdom Methanobacteriati; phylum Methanobacteriota; class Halobacteria; order Halobacteriales; family Natronomonadaceae; genus Natronomonas; species Natronomonas halophila. Next base: position 265,944 of record NZ_CP058334.1, read on the forward strand.
GAAATCGTCGAAGGGGCTATCGCCGACGCCGGCGATACCGCGTAGGACAGGCTATTTGCGCCCGGCGGCCGACGCTCCGGTATGGACGACAGGGAACTGCTGGAAACGGCCCGCCAGGCCGTCGACGACTCGTATGCCCCCTACTCCGAGTACCGCGTCGGCGCAGCGCTCGAAACTGACGATGGGACCGTGTATACGGGCTGTAACATCGAGAACGCCAACTACTCCAACAGCATCCACGCCGAGGAACTGGCGCTCTCGAAGGCCATCGAAGCCGGCCATCGTTCCTTCGAGCGCATCGCCGTCAGCAGCAGCAAGCGCGACGGCATTACGCCCTGCGGGATGTGCAGGCAATCGCTGCGGGAGTTCTGCGATGACGACCTACGAGTCATCTGTGAGAACGAGGAAACCCCGGAGGCTAAACCGGTGGTGTACACCCTCGGCGAACTCATTCCGAACACGATTTCCCCGGAGACGCTCGAATGACTGGGGATAGCGAAGACCCGAACGACGACCTCCAGTATCACATCGAACTGGCCGACGGCGACGTCGATGGGCCGGTCCTCCTGCCGGGGGACCCGGACCGCGTCGAGGTCATCGCAGACTACTGGGACGACTACGAGGAGCGAGCCCGCCACCGCGAATACCGGACGCTTTCGGGCGCCTACGACGGGGAGCCCGTCTCCGTCACATCCACGGGTATCGGCTCGCCGTCGACGGCCATCGCCGTCGAGGAACTCGCCCGCGTGGGCGCCGAGACGTTCATCCGCGTCGGCTCCTGCGGTGCGATTCAGCCGGAAGTCGACATCGGCGATTTGGTCATCACGACCGCTGCCGTCCGCCAAGAGGGCACCAGCGACGAATACGTCCGTGAGGACTACCCGGCGGCGGCCCACGACGAGGTCGTGACGGCACTGGTGACGGCGGCTGAACGTCTCGGCTACGACTACCACCTCGGCGTCACCTGTTCGACCGATTCCTTCTATGCCGGCCAGTCCCGGCCCGGATTCGAAGATTTCCGTGCCGCCGGCTCGGAGGAGCGAATCGAGGCGCTTCAGGAGGCCGGCGTGCTGAACTTCGAGATGGAGGCCAGCGCCATCATGACGCTGGCGAACATCTACGGCCTCCGTGCGGGAGCGGTCTGTACGGCCTACGCCAACCGCGTCACCGGCGAGTTCCGGACGGAGGGCGAGGGTCGGGCCGCCGAAACGGCATCGCTGGCAGCGTCGATTCTCGCGAAGATGGACCGAAAGAAGGCCGAATCCGGCGTCGACCACTGGCACGCCGGCCTGTCGATTCCCGAGGACGAGGCGTAGGTTAGAACTCGTACTCCCCGACGCCATCGGGGTAATCGGTGTCGTCCTTCTCCGGTCGGTCCGTCGGTCCGCGGGTTTCCGCCGCGCAGTCCGTGCAGAGCCCGGTTTCTCGGTCGTAGTGGTCCTCACAGACCAACTGCCCACAGCGGTCACACTGGTCCTCGATGCTGGCAGCCTCGCAGATTTCACAGAGCCCCGAGACGCTCATGTCAGTCGATTGGACGGCCATCCGGATAAACCCCGAACTTACTTTCGGGGAGGCCCAACTGCGGGTGTGCAGCAAGACCGGCTCGTCTTCGGATTGACCGTCCTGTTTGCGGCCATGACCGCGCTCGTCGCCGCGTTGAGCCTGGTCCTCTGGGAGCCGGTACTCCTCGTGATGCTCGTGCCGCTGGTAGTGCTGACCTACGCGTTCTGGTATCGCTCGTCGGGCAAACTCCGGGAGCGAATCGCCCAGTCCGGAACGCGCTCCCGACGAGGGGCTGGCACAGAAACGGGCGGGTTCGGGGCGGGGCCACGAGAGGGGTTCGAGAGTGCCCGCGGACAGCGCGCTCGGGAGGCGTGGGAGCGACGACAGCGGCAACAGCGGGCCGGCGGTGCTGCCGACGGGGGCGGCCGCCGTGCCGGCCCGCAGCCGTCGCCCTCAATCAGCAAGGCGGAGGCGTATCGACGCCTCGGCCTCGACCCCGGGGCCGACGAAGCCACAGTCAAGCGGGCTTATCGCGAGAAGGTAAAGGAAGTCCATCCGGACCGCGGGGGCGACGAAGAAACCTTCAAGAAGGTAACTGAGGCTTACGAGACGCTGACCGAGTAGACGCTAGTCGTCCTCGTCGAGGTAGTGGAGAACGCCGGCCACGTCCCGCTGGACGGTCGGGCTTTGCCATTCGTCGCCGAGGTCAGCGACGATGGCGCCGACGTCGTCCTCGTGTTCGTTCCGCTTTTCTCGCAGGAGGTCGACCCACTCGGGGAGCATCGCCTCGTAGCGGTCAAGTTCGGCAACGGCGTCGTCGCCGCCCGGGCCGACGTGGCCGTAGAGGTTCTTTTCGGGGTCGTAGGCCCGCAGGCGGTCGACCGTTTCGAGGTTCGCTTCGAGGTCGAAGCCCGGCGGGGGCGTCGTCGGTCGCATCGCGCCCGCGAGGTGCATCCCGGCAGCGTCGATGGAGAACATGGCCTCAGTTTTGGGGTCGTAGGCCGCGAAGTGATGGGGGGCGTGGCCCGGCGCGTCGATGAGTTCGAGTTCCCGGTCGCCGATATCGACGCGTTCGCCGTCGGCGACCGTGTGGCACCGGTCGGCGTCAAGGAGTTTCGGTTCACCGTAGGCGTTTTCGACACCCATCGCGCGGTCGACGCTCCGTTTGAGGCGCGCGAGTTGGTCGGGGTCCGTAATGTAGGGCAGGCCGCGCTCGTGGACGTGGAACTCGGCGTTCGGGAGTTCGGCGGCGAGGTGGCCGGCGCCGCCCGCGTGGTCGAGATGGACGTGGGTGACGAGGACGTGTTCGACCTCGGTTCGGTCGATGCCGATGCTGTCGAGGGCGTCGTAAATCTTCTCGGGGGAGTTCGCCGACCCGGTGTCGACGATGGTCGGTTGGGGCGCGTCGATGACATAGAGGGTGAGCGCGCCGGGCGACCCCATGAGGTGTGGGTCGACGGTGTAGATGTCCCCGAGGGCGTGGGTGACTGCCATACGCCGCGGTACGACAGGCAGGGTTTTGATACCTGCGGCGTCCCGACTGTGAGTATGCAGCCGCTGGCCGCCGACATCGACGGCACGCTCACACGGTCGGACAAGTCCATCGACCCGCGAATCTTCGATGCGATTCGGGAATGGGAGGCGCCGGTGGTCATCGCAACCGGCAAGTCGTTCCCCTATCCCGTCGGCCTCTGTGAATTTCTCGGGGTTCCGCTGAACGTTATCGCCGAAAACGGCGGTGCCGTCTACATCGAGAAGGCCGACGAAGTCGTCTACAACGGCGACCCGGAAGGGGCGAAGGCGGTCGCGACCGAGTATATCGAGGCGGGCCACTCGCTTGGCTGGGGCGAGGTCGACATGGTCAACCGCTGGCGGGAGACGGAGGTCGCTGTCGCCCGCGACCAGCCGTTGAAGCCGCTGGAGCGAATCGCCGCCGACCACGGCATGGACGTGGTCGATACCGGCTACGCCTACCACGTCAAGGCGTCGGAAGTCGACAAGGCGACGGGGCTGAAAACCGCGGCCCGACTCTTGGACCTTTACCCGGAGGAGTTCGCCGCCGTCGGCGATTCGGAGAACGACGCCGAGATGTTCGAGGTCACGGGTCGGTCGTTCGCGGTGGCGAACGCCGATGAGACGGCGAAAGCGGCGGCCGACGAGACGACGGAGGCGAGTTTCGCCGACGGCTTTCTGGAGGCGCTGGAACGCCTCCGGGAAGAGACCTGATCACGACAGGCCGGGCTTCGGTTCGGACCCATCAAAGTGTTGGCCGGGCCATCCTGACAGCCGCTTGAACCATGAGTAACGTCGCCTACGGGGGATTCCCGGGGAAGGCTTTTATCGGTGTGGTTGTTATCCGCACACAGAAATGAGCGCCGACCGGGCCGCGCTCCGTCAGGCCCTGGAGGAGGGCGAACGGGAGGGCGGCAGCGTCGAATTCAAAGAACGGCTCACACGCGGAACGCACCTTGCTGACGGACGTCTCGAATCCCTCGTCGCCCAGTTGCGACACCGCATCCTCTCGGGGGACGGCGAGGCGACCTACGTCGTCGGCGTCACCGACGACGGCGGTATCGCCGGTATCTCGCCGGAGGCCTTCTCCGAGTCGATGGACGTCCTCTCCCTTTTGGCCGAGGAGGCGGGCGCCCACATCGAGGACGTCGAGACGTGGGGCGTCAGCTCCGACGGGACGGCCGCCAAACGGGGCGCCGGTCCAATCGACAGCAAGGCCGACGAGAACGGCCTTGTCGGCGTGGCGACGCTCAAAGAAGGCGCCGTCCTCGACGTCGACGACGACCACATCGTCGTCGGGACCGCCGGCCACGTCGACCACGGCAAATCCACGCTCGTCGGGTCGCTGGTGACCGGCGACCCCGACGACGGTCAGGGCGGGACGCGTGGCTTCCTCGACGTCCAGCCCCACGAGATGGAACGCGGCCTTTCGGCGGACCTCTCGTACGGCGTCTACGGCTTCGACGACGAGGGCGCAGTCCGGATGGACAACCCCCACCGAAAATCCGACCGGGCGCGGGTCGTCGAGGAGGCGGACCGACTCGTCTCCTTTGTCGACACCGTGGGCCACGAACCGTGGCTCCGGACGACGATTCGCGGTCTCGTCGGGCAGAAACTCGATTACGGCCTGCTCGTCGTGGCGGCCGATGACGGCCCGACGAAGACGACACGCGAGCATCTCGGCATCCTGCTGGCGACCGAACTGCCGACCATCGTCGCGATTACGAAAGCCGACATGGTGAGCGACGAACGGGTCAGTGAGGTCGAACGCGAGGTCGAACGCCTGCTCCGGAACGCCGACAAGACGCCGCTGCCGGTCGAACGGCACGGCGTCGAGGCAGCCATCGAGGAGATAAACGAGCAGGTCGTTCCCGTGCTGACGACCAGTGCAGTGACGATGGAGGGCCTGCCCGTCCTCGACGAACTCTTCGAGCGCCTGCCGAAGACGAGCGCGACGGAGGGCGACTTCTCGATGTACATCGACCGCACCTACAGCGTGACCGGCGTCGGCCCCGTCGCTTCGGGGACTATTCGCTCCGGCAGCGTGCAGGCGGGCGACGAACTGCTCGTCGGGCCGCTGGCGGACGGCACGTTTCAGGAGGTCGAGGTCCGCTCCATCGAGATGCACTACCACCGGGTCGACGAGGCCTCGGCGGGCCGCATCGTCGGCATCGCCCTGAAGGGCATCAACGAGGCCGACCTCGACCGCGGGATGGTGCTGTTGCCGCGGGATGCGGACCCCGACCCGGTCCGGGAGTTCGAAGCCGAGGTGATGGTCCTGAACCACCCGACCCGTATCGACGACGGCTACGAGCCGGTCGTCCACCTCGAAACCGTCAGCGAGACGGTGTCCATCCACCCGGAGGGCGGCCAACTGCTGCCGGGCGATTCCGGGATGGCGACGATTCGGTTCAAGTTCCACCCCTATCTCGTCGAGGAGGGCCAGCGGTTCGTCTTCCGCGAGGGCAGTTCGAAGGGCGTCGGCACGGTGACGGACGTCACGCCTGTCGAGTAAACGCCGAGAAATCCCTTCCTGATTTTATTTTCTCGAAACGCGACTCGAAATCGGTGTTATCGGTTTTTATACGGAGGGTATCGTGGGTGATGTGATGAACGCACACAGTTCGGTTCGCGTGGTACTGGGGATTATGGTCGCCGTCGCGTTCCTCTTCGGGGGCGTCGCGTCGGCGTCGGCCTGTCAGGGATTACTCGACTGTGACGGCGATACGACGCTCGAAACCGGCGAGGAGAAGGAGGACGTCTATCTCAGTCAGGGCGTCTCCGGCGACGCCGACAACGTGACGGACCCCGGTAACTTCACGACACGCCACGGCGCCCACGTCTACGTCAACAGCGGTTACGTGAACGCCGGCGCGTCCGTCAGCGTCGAGAAGCCCTGAAACGCCTCGGTTTTTATAAATCAGTAGCGGTCCGTTCGGAAAGCAGCGACGGGAACTCCGAAAGCGTCGAGAGGGTGTAATCCGGCTCCGGGTCGGCGGGTTCGTCGCTGTCGGGCACCCACACCGACCCGAGGCCGGCCGCCCGAGCGCCGGCGATATCCGACTGCAGGGAGTTGCCGACGTGGAGCGTCCGGTCGGGACTCGCGGACAGTTCCGATAGCGCCGTCTCGAACGGTTCGGGGTGTGGCTTGGCCGGCGCGTCGTAGCCGGCGTAGACGACCGTATCGAAGGCGTCATCCAGTCCGATGCCGGCGAGTTTCTGTGATTGCATCTCGGGCGCGCCGTTTGTCACGACGCCGACGGGCAGTCCCTCGACAGCCGACAGGGCCTCTTCGACGCCGGGGAGGGGTTCGACGTTGGCGTGGTCGCGTTCGGCAGCGTAGGCGCGTGCGACCGTGCGGCCGGTTTCGGGGTCTCGGCCCTTCGTCTCGGCGATGGCCGCGAAACACCGCTCGCGGAGGTCGGCCATCGAGTCGCTGTCGTCGACGAACTCGGGGTAACGGTCGTGGTACTCCGAGAGGGTGATGAAGGGGTCGTGGCCCGTCCGCTCGAAGGCCGCATCGAGGACGTCCGCGCCCGACCGGCGATACCGGCAGAGCGTGTCGTCGATATCGAAGAGGACCGCGTCGAGTTGCACACCCGGATTGAGGACTCAAGCGGCAAAACCGCTACGGGGGCGAAATCGCCTTTGGCGTTGAGGTCCAATCGGTAAATATGAGCCATCGAACGATTTCGGTCACCGACATGGCCTGTACCGGCTGTGAGGAGAACGTCGAGGACGCCCTCGAAGCCCTTGACGGCATCTCGGCTGTGGAGGCCGACCACGAGGCGGATACCGTCGAAATCGAAGCCGACGACGGCGTCTCCGACGAGGAGGTCGCCGCAGCCATCGAGGACGCTGGCTACGAAGTGGCCGGGTGAGCCGCCACCGCCGACGAGACGCCTGCGATTCTCACACGGGGGAGCGGTCCGCTTAATCCGCTGGGACACGAAACGAGGACAATGAGTCAGGGGCGAGCCACGGGGACGGGGATGGACGCCTTTTCACACCTCCATCCGGACGTCCGCGCGGCCCTCTCGGAACGTGGTTTCTCGACGCCGACGGAGCCACAGCGAAAGGCGATCCCCGCGCTGTCCTCGGACGAGCACGGACTGGTCATCGCACCGACCGGCTCCGGCAAGACCGAAACCGCGATGCTACCGGTGTTTTCGGCAATCTGTGAGCGCGAGCACCGCCACGGGTTGCAGGCCCTCTACGTCACCCCTCTCCGCGCGCTCAATCGCGACATGCGCGAGCGCCTCGACTGGTGGGGCGAGACGCTGGATATCGATATCGACGTCCGCCACGGCGACACGACGGACTACCAGCGGAGCAAGCAGGCCGAGAACCCGCCGGACGTGCTCGTGACGACGCCCGAAACGCTGCAGGCGATGTTCACCGGCGAGAAACTGCGCCGGGCACTCGCCGATATCGAACACGTCGTTATCGACGAGGTTCACGAACTCGCCGCCTCGAAACGCGGCGCGCAGCTGACCATCGGCCTCGAACACCTGCGGGAACACGCCGGCCCGTTCCAGCGTATCGGCCTCTCGGCGACCGTCGGCGACCCCGAGGAGGTCGGGCGCTTTCTGACGGGCGACCGCGGCTGTTCCATCGTCGAAGTCTCGGCAGGGTCGAACATCGACGTCGAGGTGCGTGAACCCGAAATCCACCCCGAAGACCACACCACCGCAAGCGAACTGATGACAGAGGCGTCAGTCGCCAGCCACGTCCGTGTCATCGACGAACTCGTCTCCGAGCACGAGTCGACGCTAGTCTTCGTCAACACTCGGCAGACCGCGGAGGGTCTCGGTTCCCGGCTGAAAGCCTACGGGACGGACATCGGCATCCACCACGGCTCGCTGTCGAAATCCGCGCGCATCGAGGTCGAAGACCGATTCAAGGCGGGCGAAATCGAGGCGCTGATGTGTACCTCCTCGATGGAACTCGGCATCGACGTCGGCAGCATCGACCACGTCGTCCAGTATTCGAGTCCCCGTGAGGTCCGGCGCCTGCTCCAACGTGTCGGTCGTGCCGGCCACCGCCGCGATGAGGTTTCCTCGGGGACGGTCATCACGACGCGACCGGACGACACGTTCGAAGCGCTGGCCATCGTCGACCGCGCCGAGCGCGGCGACGTCGAGGACGCGGGCATCCACCACGCCAGCCTCGATACCGTCGCCAACCAGATTCCGGGGCTGCTGATGGGCTTCGGCGAACTCTCGGCGGCGCGGGCCTACGACATCGTGACGCGAGCCTACCCGTTCCGGAACCTCCCCGAGGAGGATTTCAAGGCCGTCGTCCGCGAACTCTCGGAGAACCGCATCCTGTGGCTCGACGAGAGCGAGGACCGACTGGAGAAGTCCGGCGGAACGTGGCAGTACTTCTACGCCAACCTCTCGATGATTCCCGACGAGGCCAACTACACCGTCAAGGACATGGCCTCGGGGGACCCGGTCGGCACCCTCGCCGAGCGCTTCGTCGTCACTTTCGCCCAACCCGGTGAGACGTTCATTCAGGGCGGCGAGATGTGGCGAATTACGGAAATCGACGACGAGGAAGAGGAAGTCCTGGTGACGCCCATCGAGGACCCGGCCGGCGAGGTACCGTCGTGGGTCGGCCAGGAGATTCCGGTCCCCTACGACGTCGCCCAGCACGTCGGCCGGACGCGGGCGGAGGCTCGCCAGCGCTTCGACGAGGGGTGCGAGGCCGACCAGAGGGAGGCCTCGAAAGGGGCGAACGGGGAGCGTGAGCGACCCGTGAGCCGCGAGACGGTCGCCCGTGGTCTCGCCGACCGCTTCCCGACGGATGAATACACCGCGAGTCAGGCACTCGACCCCGTCGAGAAACACGAGGACGCGATGCCCTCCGACGAGCGAATCGTCGTCGAGGGCTATGGCCGTGAAATCGTCGTCAGTGCCGCCTTCGGCCACACCATCAACGAGACGCTGGGTCGCCTGCTCTCGGCGCTTATCGGCCAGCGAACCGGCTCCTCGGTCGCGATGGAGGCCGACCCCTACCGTATTGAACTCGAAGTGCCGGGCGGGACGACCATTGGTGACGTTGTCGAGGTACTGGAAGACACCGACCCTGACCACGTCGGCCAGCTCATCGAGTTGAGCCTCAAGAACAGCGACTCGCTCAAGTTCACCTTGGCACAGGTCGCCGCGAAGTTCGGCGCGCTCAAACGCTGGAAAGGCAAGGGCTCCAGCCAGAACCGCTTCGGGAAGGACCGCCTGCTGAAGGCGCTGGAGGACACGCCGATTTACGACGAAGCCATTCGCGTGGTCCTCCACGAGCAACTGGATGCCGACGGCGCGAGCGACGTCCTCCGGCGGCTCCAGGACGGCGAACTCAGTCTCAAAACTGTCGGCAACCGGACGCCGTTGGGTCGTGCCGGCCGGTCGTCGGGTCGTGAACTGCTCTCGCCGGAGAACGCCGACGCGTCGGTCATCGAGACGGTCAAAGAGCGGATTCAGGGCGACCGCGTGCTGCTGGCGTGTCTCCACTGTAACGACTGGGACCGCCGCCAGCAGGTCCGCCGCGTCGACGACCAGCCGGAATGTCCCAAGTGCGGGTCGACGCGTATCGCCGCGCTGAATCCTTGGGCCGACGAGGTGCTGGAATCGGTCCGGAGCGGCGACAAGGACGAGGAACAGCGGAAACAGACCGAACGTGCCTATAAAGCCGCTAGCCTCGTCCAGAGCCACGGCAAGGAGGCCGTCATCGCGCTTGCGGCCCGGGGTGTCGGCCCCCGGAACGCCGCCTACATCATCAACAACCACCGCGAGGACGAGGAGGATTTCTACCGGGACATCCTCCAGCGGGAACGGCAGTACGCGAAGACGAAGTCCTTCTGGGACTAACAGATACTGTAGGTGACGTAGAACTCGCCGTCCTCGGCTATCGCGACGAAGGCGTTTCCGTAGCACTCGCTGGTTTTGACGGTCGCCGATTCCCGCTTGTTGCCGCGTTCGGCGGCGATGACGAACTCTTCGATGCCGTCGGGATTGGCCCGTTCGAGGTTGTAGACGTCACGGTCCGTTTCAGGGGCTACCTCGCGGGTCTCCTCGTAGACTATCCCCCCGGATTCGCGGCTGATTTCGAGCCTGATAGTCTGTGCCTCGTCCGACCGGTTTTCGATACCGACATCAAGGTCGGGGTCCGGTTCAGTCATCGGGTCCTCGTGAGGCGGCGGGTTCTCGGGCGGCGTTCCGGATGGTGAGGGAGCCGCGTCATCGGTCGGGTCCTCAGCGCTGGGCATGGACCCATCGAGACAGCCGGCGAATCCGGCGATGCCGATCCCACAGCCGGCGAGGAATCGTCGTCGTTCCATACCGATGGGGTTGCGTGGGACTGATAAGTGCCTTCAGAAGGCCCAAACGCGCGTTTGACCTACGCTACTGCTCGCGAACGTGTTCCATCGCCGCATCGAAGTGCTCGCGGCGAATCGTCACCTCGCCCGCCCGGTCGGCGGCTTCCTCGGGGCCGAGTTCGGCGGCGTGTTTTCGAATCGCCCGCATTGAAGCCTCTCGGACCAGCGACTCCAGTTGCGCCCCGGAGAAGCCGTCGGTGTCGGCCGCGATGGCATCGAGGTCCACATCGTCGGCAAAGGGTTTTCCTCGGCCGTGAACCGCGAGAATCTTCCGGCGGGCCTCACGGTCCGGGTTCGGCACCTCGACGTGCGTTTCGAGGCGGCCCGGTCGCAGGAGCGCGGGGTCCAGCGCCTCCCGGCGGTTCGTCGCCGCCAGCACGACCAGGTTGGGGTTGTCCGACAGGCCGTCGAGTTCGGTCAACAGTTGGGAGACGACGCGTTCGCTGGCCTCGCTGGAATCGCCGCGGACGCCGGCGACGGCGTCGATTTCGTCGAAGAAGACGATTGCCGGGGCGGCCTGTCGCGCCCGGTCGAACACCTCCCGGACGGCCTTCTCGGATTCGCCGACGTACTTGTCCAGCAGTTCGGGGCCGGCGACGCTGACGAAGTTCACGTCGCTTTCGCCGGCCAGCGCCCGCGCGAGAAGTGTCTTGCCGGTCCCCGGCGGGCCGTGAAGGAGGACGCCGGAGGGCGGCTCCGTACTCGTCTCCTCGAAGAGCGCGCCGTAGGAGAGCGGCCACTCGACGGCCTCGGTGAGGACCTGTTTGGCCTCGTCGAGGCCACCGACGTCGTCGAAGGTGGTGTGTGGCGTCTCGGCGACGTGTTCACGCATCGCCGAGGGGTCGACCGCGGCGAGGGCGGCCTCGAAGTCCTCACGAGTGATGACCAGTTCCTCGCGGTCGTCGCGGGCCCGGAGCGCGCGCATGGCGGCCTCCGTCGCCAGCGAGTGGACGTCCGCGCCGACGAAGCCGTGGGTGCGGGCAGCGAGTCTGTCGAGGTCGACGTCCTCTGCCAGCGGCATCCCCCGAACGTGGACGTCGAGGATTTCGCGGCGGCCCGCCTCGTCGGGAGCGCCGATTTCGATTTCGCGGTCGAAGCGACCGCCACGGCGGAGGGCCGGGTCGATGGCGTCGACGCGGTTGGTCGCGCCGATGACGATGACCTGTCCCCGGCTTTCGAGGCCGTCCATCAGCGTCAGCAGTTGGGCGACCACGCGGTTCTCCATGTCGGCGTCCTCGTCGCGGGTGCCCGCGATGGAGTCCAGTTCGTCGATGAAGACGACCGCGGGTTCGTTCTCGACTGCTCGCTCGAAGGTCTCTCGGAGTTGCTCCTCGCTTTCACCCTTATATTTGGAGACGATTTCGGGGCCGTCGATGACCTCGAAGTGGGCGTCGACTTCGTTGGCGACGGCCTTGGCGATGAGCGTCTTGCCGGTGCCCGGCGGGCCGTACAGCAGGACGCCCGACGGCGGGTCGACGCCGAGTTTGCGGAACAACTCGGGTTCCGACAGCGGGAGTTCAATCATCTCCCGGACCTGTTCGAGTTCCTCGTCGAGGCCGCCGATATCCTCGTAGGTGGCGTCGGTTGTCGCGGTCACGTCCGCCCCGTCGCCGCCGGTCTGGGCGGCGTCCGGTTCCTGCTGGCTGCCCACGTCAGGGCTGGCTCCGCCGACTGAGCCGTCCGAAACTTCTCGGACGCGAACCGTCGTTGTGTCGGTGACCCGGACGGTTCCCTCCGGGCTGGTTTCGGCGACGGTAGCCCGGACGCCCGGCCGTTCGAGTCGGAGTGCCTCGCCGGCACGCAGTGGCCGGTCGCGCAGGTCGCTCGTCACCGCGTCGAGCAGGTCGTCATCGACGGGAACGGGGAGTTCGATGAGGACGCGGTCGGCGTCCTCGACGGAGACCGGTTTGACGGAGACCATATCACCGACGTTGGCGCCGGCGTTCGCGCGGGTGTCGGCGTCGATGCGGATGACGCCGTCCTCTCCGCTGGCCGGCCAGACTTTCGCGACCGTCGGTCGGTCGCCCTCGATGACGACGGTATCGCCGCTGAGAACGCCGAGCGCACGCCGGGCGGATTCGGGCAGGCGCGCGACACCGCGACCAGCGTCTCGCTTTTCGGCACCCCTGACGGTGAGGGTGACCCGATTGTCCATGGAGGGTGTGAGGCCGCCCACGGCTTTACCGTTCCGCCGTCACCGACCCCGGCCGCTCGTTCAGAGAAACGAATATACGTCCGCGCGGTACAATATCACGCATGGTCGCGACCACAGAGCGGGACGGGTCGACGTGGTACGAGTGTGAAGAATGCGGGTTGCTCTTCGATGACCGCTCCGATGCGAAACAGCACGAATCCACCTGTGACGCGGAGGAACCCAGTTATATCCAGTAGCGTTCGCCCGGCGTTACGGAGCCGTGGTGTCCGACCGCTGTCGTGAAGCCGCGTTTACGATAGGTGGCGTTACCATCCGAGTTCAGTGGGCGCTTTTCGGCGTTGGACGGGAGTGTAAGATAACGGATTCCGGAACAGTGGTGCCTGATTCGTATTTATACGCCGACCGACTCGGTTCGGCCGGACCGACCTCTCACCCGTAACCGGGCCTCAACTGTCGGGCTCGGAACGAATCTTGGTTACCGTAATCAGATAGTCGGCACCGCAGTCACACCGCACCCGGTCGTCTTGGTTGTCGAACGGTACTCGCGCCCCGCATGCACAACTGAGTTCCCCGTGTTCGATCATAGGTCGTCACAAGCGGGTAAAGGTACATCCCCATCCGTCCCCATCCCGCTTGCACCTACCTAGTCCGAGTATTGCAGTATTAATCTTCGGGACACCACATAGTATAAAATAACAGTCATAGACCAGTGTTCGAACTGATGGACCACAAACGAATGCTTAGGTGACGCTTCGAATTCCGCCGCGCTTCTCGGCGAAGAAGTGACCGTACATCACCTATAAGCGTTCGCGGTGTTCCGCGACCAACCGCTCGGCCTCCTGCCGGTTCTGGGTGGCCGTCCACCGCACTTGCTCCCCGTCGCCGTAGCCCAGTGCCTCCTTCAGGCTGTCCCGGAGCGGGCCGTGGTCGACGGCGATGACGTTTCCGTCGCCGTCCCCGAGTTCGTAGACGCCGTAGCGGTCGGGGACCTTTCCGACGGTCGACCGCTCCAGCGGTTCCCACGCCTTTTTCAGTGGCATGGTCAGTCCTCGCGGTCGGCGTCGCCCGTGCCCTCGGCGTGGTCCTCTTTGACGAGTTCGTAGGACGCTTCCCCGCGTTCGTCCTCCGAGAAGACGAACACGCGGCCGCGGGCGGTTTCGGGGTCGGCCGTAATCTCGGTGCGGTAGCCGTGGTTTTCGGCGTCGACGCCGGGGAACAGCGACGCTTCCTCACCGCGGTCAACGATGACGCGGCCGACGCCGGTCGATTCGAGGATGTCGTCGTGGGTCCGCCGGTCGTTGACGTAAACCATCACGCCCTCCTCCTCGTCGGGCGAGGTGACCAGTACGTGGACCTCCTTTCCGGGACCGGTGACGACCGACTCCTCCTTTTTCGTCGGCACGCCGTGATAGAAGACCGTCCGCCCGTCGAGATACTCGACTTCGATACCCTCGCGTTCGAGCGAGATGCTGATCGTCTCGGGGGCGATATCGCTTCGCTGGGTCATTGGCGGTGCTAGCGCGGGCGGCGGCAAAAGGAAGGCGATTGCCCGCGAGACCGAAGGCACCCATAGCAGGACATTTCCCGCGGTGACGCCTGCCGTCGGTATGTCGAACCCGAACGCCCACCACGTCGGACTCACCGTCTCTGACCTCGACCGCGCGCTCGAATTCTATCGCGACACGCTCGGCTTTCCCGTTCTCGACCGCTTCGAGGTTTCCGGGGAGGCCTTCGCCGACGTGACGGACATCGACAGCGCCGCCGGGTCGTTCGTCCATCTCGATGCCGGCGACGTCCGCCTCGAACTCGTCGAATACGAACCCATGGGCGCGGACCACACGCGACCAGATATCAACCAGCCCGGCGCGGCCCACCTCGCGTTGGCCGTCGAGGACGCCGACGCGGCCTTCGAGGCGTTACCGGAGTCGGTTGAGCAGGTCGGCGGCCCCCGGACGACCGACAGCGGCACGCGCCTCGGTTTCGTCCGGGACCCGGACGGCAATCTCGTGGAACTGCTGGAGGCCTAAGGTGTCGGCTTGCGCTAACCGCCACCAATTTGTAGCCGCCACGGTGAGGGTAGCCTGATGGATGGTCGCGCAGTCGCCCCGGCGGCGGGCACCGTACTGAACGCGCTGGCGAACGGCTACGGCGCTGCCTTCGCCATCGACGCCTACACCGAGGCGACGGTCGAACTCGACGGCTCCGGCGAGGTGACCGGTGAGGTTGCGGAAGCGCCCGACGCCGACACCGCGCTTATCGAACGCTGTGTCGAGCGGTGCGTCGAACGCTTCGGCGACGGCGAGGGCGGCCACGTCCGCACCGAAAGCGAGATTCCGATGGCCGCCGGCCTCAAAAGCTCCAGCGCCGCGGCCAACGCGACGGTGCTGGCGACGCTGGACGCTCTCGGCGCCGGCGACGAACTCGACCGCGAGGACGCCTGTCGCATCGGCGTTGAGGCCGCCCGCGATGCCGGTGTCACGATTACGGGCGCCTTCGACGACGCCTCGGCGTCGATGCTCGGCGGCGTCACCGTCACGGACAACACCGAGGACGAACTCCTCCGACGGGACGAACCCGACTGGGACGTCCTCGTCTACACGCCCGACGAACGGGCCTTCTCCTCGGACGCCGACGTCTCCCGGTGTGAGAAAATCGCCCCGATGGCCGACGTCGTCTACGAGTTAGCGATGGACGGCGACTACGAGCGGGCGATGGGCGTCAACGGCTTTGCCTTCTGTGCCGCCCTCGGCTTCCCGAGCGAGCCAATCGTCGAGGCGATGCCCGAGGCCGCCGCCTCGCTTTCGGGTACCGGGCCGAGTTACACCGCCGTCGGCGACCGCAAAACGCTGCAGCGACTCGAAGACATCTGGAACGAACGGGACGGACATACATGGCTGACAACAACGCAAACGACGGGAGCAACGACGAAATGAGCGACGAGACCGACTTCCGCGGCGACCCCGCGGAGATGGACCTCGACGAACTCCGCGAGGAGATACGGACGATTGACCAAGAAATCGTCGAGTTAATCGCCCAACGAACCTACGTCGCCGACAGTATCGCCGAGGTCAAACGACAGCAGGGTTTGCCGACAACCGACGAATCGCAGGAGGAAGCCGTTATGGAGCGGGCCGGCGAGAACGCCGAACAGTTCGACGTCGATGCCAACCTCGTGAAGGCGATTTTCCGGCTGCTCATCGAACTGAACAAAGTAGAGCAGCGGGAAAGTAGGTAGCTGAGAGAACGGCTGTTACGGGGCTTCTAGCTGTATATTAGTGGATTGGATGTCGATTCTTGACGCCGCCTCACAAATTTTGGGCTCGATGAGCAGTCGGAAGATTCGACCAGATCTGTCGTTCTCGCGGTCACGACAACTGCTAGTGAGTGCCTCGCTTCGTTCAGTTAGTACCCTCCTCAGTCCGAAGTTATTCCTCGTCAGGTGGTTCGAGTGGGACTCGTCCGACCTCAATCTCTTCGTAGTCTTTCTCGGACGAGAGCACGTCCATCCCACGCGTTTCCGCAGTCGCTGCGTGGAACGCGTCGAACGACGTCATCCCCTCGTCGTAGTAGTTAACGGCTTTCAGAACGACCTGTTTCTCTTCCTCGCTCTGCACCGGGACGAGTTCGAGCAGGTTCGCCACCAGCGGAACGTAATCGAACTCGTATCGTTCCCGGGCGAGGAGGAGTTCGAGGTACGAGAACGGTGATGTCTCGACGTCGTACTCCGCGAGGGCGTCCTTTGCGGAGCCCTGCAACCAATCGGAATCTTTGGCGAGTGCGAGCAGAAAATCCGTTTCGACGTACACCGTCATCTGTCGCCGCCGGCTTTCTCAGCTTCGTCTTTCGCCTCTGCCTCGATGTCCTCTCGGATATCCTCAACGGGTGCATCGTGAAGCTCACCTGCCGCTTCGCGGACAGCGGCGAGTGGGTCGTCCGCGACCGGGATCAGTTCGATTCTGTCCTCGTACATGACGATGTGATACTTCTGGCCGTACTTCTCGCGCACCTCCTTCGGGATGTACAGCCGCCCCTGTGCATCCGTTTCTGCTGACATAGAGAAGTATATGTTACCACAGACAAAGAATCTTACCATCAGACTGAGACTGATGGTTCAAACAAGATTTTTTCAATAGTGCGTATGGTGGCTTTCAGCTATCTGAACAAAGTCGATCAACGGGAGTCTCGGTAGCTCACAACGCGGATTTGTACTATAATTTCACGTTAGAATGGCCTGATTAGCTGCTCGGTAGAGCCCGCAGATGTTCCGGTTATGTTAGTTGCGGCCATGGTGTTTCCTCTCGGCCTACAAGTCGTAAATGAACCTATCAATTAGCCAGTTGGCGATAAAGAGTCCTGCGCAAAAGACGACTGATAAAAGCGTACCGGCGAGCGTACCAAACTGCTTCTATCCGATGAGGAACCCAACGCCCACGATAAAACTGCCAATAATGATTCGCCAGTCCATCTCTTAACTATCGAAGTGGGAATGATAAGCACACGCTTCTTACGCACCGTCTCGGAAGGCTGCTACTATCCTGACACCCACGAGACCGTAGACGAACCCGATGAGACCGAGATAGAATCCAGCGTAGAGAGCCCATCTCTCGCCCATTATATCCGGGGACAATATGGTGAACCCCCCATAAAGTGCGAGGAGGATGGCGAACAGTTCAAGCAGGAGGGCTTTTTGAACGGACATCTCGGTGGGTGTATCTTTTTGGCCATCAATAAATCTCTAATGTCTATCCTCCCTGTATCGCTCACGATGGCTGATTTGCCTCTACTGGGCGTTCCAGCGAGGATCGACTGAATCGACTCCGAAAACGAGCGTACGTATCTATCGGAGACCTTTAGCGGTGAGGAAGGCTACTCCTATCGCAACGACCCCACCAATCAGGAATCCAACGCCAGATTCTAAAACAACGTAAAGGGGGCATCCAATTCCAAAAAACGCCAACCCGGTAGCGGCAAGAAGTATCCTGAACTTCGTGTCGATAACTGCCATCTCTTCGAATCGACTCATTTGCTAAACCACTTGACAGCCGTTTAATATATCGCTTGGGTTGGCTAATTCGGCCCCTCTATCGACCGATTCGCATATCTCTGTTCAGGGAAACCCGTAGATTGGCGACCGGTGGCCTACTGCGCTAATCTGCGCGATGCGATCGAGTTCCCGACGTTCGACCGCGACGAACTGGTTGCCCTCCTCGAAGCCGAGGAGGACATTCGCCAGGGGCGAATCATGAGCGCCGAGGAGGCGCGCGAGCGGTTCGGCACGGACGGCGATGAGTGAGGCGACTGGACGTGGGAACTCTCATCGAAGGCCCAAGACGACCTCGCCGCGCTCGACTCCCACGAGCAAGACCGTATTCTCGACAAACTCGACGAAATCGTCGATTCGCCGTGGCGCGACCCACCCGATTACGGCGAACCACTCCAGAACAGTCCACGGAAGAAAATGCGCGTTGGTGGGTTCCGTCCCGCCGTGACGTTCCGTCAGAACGAACGGCGCATCGTGGTTGTTCGAATCAAGCGCCGTGGTGGTGCATACACCGCCGACGATGACTGAGTATACGGCGAAGGAAGCGGCAAGATAGACGAAATCCGTAACGTCAGTCCGAGACCTGAGCAAAGTTGAGCAGCGCGGGTCTCGGCAGCGCACAATATGTGTTTTTACAACACTTTATTTTATACTATACACTAACGATTATATCCTCAGTAGAGCCTGCAAAGGCATCGCAATCGGTGAGTGTTGCTCGGTGAAATTAGGGACAACACCTAAGACCGGGACGTATGAACACCAGTCATACTTCTTCCTCTATGAGTTCATTCACCTTTGAGGGAATCACCGTTCTTCACGTTGACGATGAACCCGGATTCACGGAACTGGTTACAGACTTCCTCAAACGTGAAGATTCGACGTTAGCGATCTGTAACGCGACAAGCGTAGACGAGGCATTATCGATTCTTCAGGAGACGGAAATCGACTGTATCGTGAGCGACTACGATATGCCGGGAAAGGACGGGCTTGACTTCTTGGAACTGGTTCGGGACGAGTACCCGAAGCTGCCATTTATCCTGTTTACAGGTCGCGGTTCAGAACAGATTGCGAGTGAGGCGATTTCTGCTGGCGTCACTGAGTACCTCCAGAAAGAAGGCGGGTCAGAGCAATACAAGATTCTCGCCAATCGAATCCGAAATTCCGTCCAGAGCGTTCGTGCCGAGGAGGCTGTTAAACGAACGGAGGAACGCTATCATAACTTGGTGGATACGGCCCCGATTCCGATTGTTCTGTTTAATCAAGAGAGACGTGCCGTCTACTCGAATGAGGCAGCGGTGGCGTTCCTCGATGCCGATTCACACGCCGAGATAGAAGGAAAACGAATGGTCGATTTTCTCCATCCCGACGATAGAGATGTCGCACTCGAACGCTTCGAGCGACTCATGGCCGAAGACCAGTCATTGCCCGAGTTAGAATTCCGAATCAAGACTATTGACGGTGAAATCAAACCTGCGACAGTTGCGACTGCTCACGGCTACTACCATGGAGAGGAAGTCGGTCAAGTAATGGTCTATAAATGAGCCATTCTACGATATCGACCGATTCACATCTCTCTGTTCAGGGGAACCCGTCGTAACTCGATAGACACCGACCCGCAGCGACAGACATGGTTTCAGCCCAAAAACGGCTTGGCGATTCTGGCGTCGTTTCGGTCCCCTCACGAGGAGCCGTATCTGTTAGCGGAATAAACTCGGTAAGACAGCAGATTGGCGGGTACAGACCCGCCTTAGACAGGGATATTAGGCATCGCCCAGTATCCATCGTTGAATGCCCTCCTCTCCACCCTTCGTCGACCCGGCCACAGGCGAACTGGATATCGCTCAGATTATCTCGGAAGCCGTTCCGCTCGGCCGACTCATCGGCTTGTTCGCCGTAATCGGGTTCATCCCGTTCAGTATCGGGGCCTTCGGATACGGAAATTCAACCGTCGGGGTGGTCTTCGTGCTCCTCGCACAGTTCGTTCTCGCCGTCGGTGCCGGTGTCGTTCTCATCTACGTCATCGTTCGCGGTACGCAACTGGCCGAGGAGTAAGTCCCCCGAACCAAGCATCCTCAGTCTTCGGCAGCGGCCCCTGCAGTGGGGCGACCATCGATGTCGTCGAGGGGTTCGTCACCTTCGGCTATGTCGTCGACGGCGTCCTGAATCTCGTCCGTTCGGGGCCGGCGGTCGACGCGCTCGTTGACCGCTTCGAGCCGGTCGATGACCTCGTCGATGTCCTCGCTGAGCGTCTCCTCGACGTTCTCAGCGACTTCCTGAGACATCCACTCGGGGTCGAAGCGGGCCATCTTCCAGGCGACGTGAATCGCATAGGAAACGAGCACGCCGAGGCCGAACGCGATGCCGATTTCGTTTCGGACGACGATGATGAGCAGGACCGAAACGAAGATGATGGCTCCGTAGGCGAGGTCGGTCAAGTAGTCTACACGGCGTGGTTTCATCGGTGTGTTCCGTACATGGTGTGGTGTTTGTCGGGTGTCGCTTGCCGCTTATCGAGCGGAACGCTATGCGAGCGATGGTCGCAAAAATCGGATATAGTCTACCGGTGCCGTAAGGCGTCGGTAGTCAGTTAAGCGCGAACGACGTTCGTCGCGCGGGGGCCCTTGGGGGCGTCCTCGATCTCGAATTCGATTTCGGTGCCTTCGGTAAGGTCCTCGCCGCCAACGTCCTCCATGTGGAAGAAAACGTCCTCGTCGGAGTCCTCAGTCTCGATAAAGCCGTAACCGCCTGTGTCGTTGAAGAAATCAACAGTTCCGTTAGCCATTGCAATTAAATAGTGACCTGCGACACGGATAAGGGTTTGTATATGAATACTCGACACCCGATTTAGCATAAATTCGTATTCCAAATATCGGTTCTGATGGTCGTTCGAACACGCACTTATTCAATACGGAGCAAACATCACGGTAGAGGCAGAAAGGCAGTGGGCCTCCCGGTTTCAGAATCCACGCAGTCGTGCGAATTTACCGATGGGTCTCGAACCAGTCGACGGCGAAATCGACCAGTTCTGGCTGACTGAGGAGTGTCGCGTCGGCGGCACCAACCGACCCCTTCTCGGCGCCGAACTCGGATTCGAAGGCCGCGCCGACGTCCTCGAAATCCTCCGTCGTCGTCACGATGTCGTCGTAACTGACCATCACGCGCTCGTCGTCCTCGATGACTGGCGCTCGGTGACTGACGTGCTCTTTCTCGAAATCAGCGCGGTGTTCGGCGAGATGCAACGACGTGTTGACGTCGTGACCGACGCCGAGCAGAAGGACGCGGCCGTCGCGGTCGTAGACCTCGGCGAGCGGCGACCCATCGCCGAGGCCGTAATCGTAGCTGTGGTCGGCGACGATTGCGTCGGCGTCGGCACCCCACGCGGCAAAGGAGCATTCGGGGTGCCGGCTTCGGACTGCGTCGGGGAACGTCCGGAAACACTCGGGGACCGCACCGACGCCACGCGAGGGCGTCGCCTCGGGACGGAACGGCGGCAGCCGCTCGGGCATCGCCTCGACCCATGCGTCGGGAATCGGCGGGTTCGACCACTTCGCGGAATCGCTGTACTGGGGCGAATGCGTCGGCACGACGAGCGTTCCCTCCTCGGTGACCGCCCGCTGAAGACCTTCAACGACGGCTTGCTGTTGGCCGGCGACCCACCCTAGCGCGCTCATCGAGGAATGGACGATGAGCGTCTCGCCGGCCTCGACACCGAGAGCACGGCAGTCGGCAGCGATATCGTCGACGGTGACGGGGCTTTCGACCCGCTCGATGGCAGCCTGCTCGGTCATACGGACGGCCATGTGGCGGGGGATTGAGTATCTTCCCCGGGCGTGGGTATTTGTGGCACCGGGCCGACAGGTTGGGTATGCCCGAGTGGAAGACGGACGCGACCGACCCCATCATGCGCGTGCTGTATCAGGCCGGCGTCGCCCTGTCGCCGCACAGCATCGTCACCAACATCAAGGAGTACGCGGGCGAGGCACCGTCCATCGTGGAGACCCAGGAAACGCTGGAAGCCCTCGAAGCGGAGGGCATGGTCCGGCGACTGGACCGCCCCGAGGAATATTACGTCATCACCGACCACGGCGCGGATTACGTCGAGACCGAAATCGACGCGGAAGCGTTCGGCTACGTCGACTGATTACTCCGAGTAGGTCTCAGCGAGGCCGTCCAGCGCCTCGTGGTGGGTCGTCGTATGTGGCGCGGTCAGCGGCGAGACGCTGACCCGTCCCTCGACGACGGCCCGGCGGTCGCTGCCGAGCGGGTCGGGAATGTCGCCTTCGGCCATCCGCTCCCAGATGCGGTCGTGGATGGTGACGGTTTCGCCGTCGCGTTCGGCGTCCATCTGGTAGACGTGAGAGGGACGCGTAATCTCCATGTCGGCGTGGCCCTCCTCCGACGGGAGCGGCGCGTTGACGTTGAGGTAGTCCGCGTCCTCGAAGACGCCGACGTTCATCGCGTGGTCGATGAGATACCGGACCGCGCGGGTGGCCTCCCGGAAGTCCTCGGGGTCGGCCTCGAAGTCCTGAAAGGAGATGTCGCCGACCGGGAAGTAGACGGAGGCGGCGATGGCGGGTACGCCGAAGAACGCCGCCTCGACGGCCGCGGAGACGGTGCCCGACCGCCCCAGAACGTATTCGCCGAGATTGGCACCCGCGTTGACGCCGGCGACGACGAGGTCTGGGTCGAGGTCCAGGGCGCCGATGCCGGCGATGACACAGTCGGTCGGCGTCCCGTCGACGGCGTAGCCGAACTCGTGGTCGTGGAGTTCAACGTGTTTCGAGTGTTGGCGGCCGACCGCGCTCTGGTCGGTTGCCGGCGCCAGCGTGGTCACGTCGGCGATGGCATCGAGTTCCTCGTAGAGCGCCCGAATCCCGGGCGCGTCGATGCCGTCGTCGTTCGTGAGCAGGATATCCATACCGGTGGTGTGGGCCGCCCTCGCAAAAGTTCATCGCACGCACTCCGGAGTTTCGATATCGACGGGGCCGACCCGACCGGCGGACGCCGAGAACATGTTCGCCATAATCGATAATCGCCGAGCGCAGCGGCCTTCGGGTATGCTGGATACCGATACCCTGTTCGACCGTGAGACACTGCTCGACATTCTGGTCAACGTCGTTCCGGTTGGGATTCTACTCTTCTTCACGCTCCTCTTCCTCGGCTACGGGTCCTACCCGAGCAATACACTGGTCACCGTGGTCCAGCTATCGCTCATCCTCATCCCCGTGGTCGTGGTCGTCGTCATAACCTATTACGCGGCGAAAGCGGTCACGAAAGCCGAACAGGCGGGCGGCGACGAGATACCGCCCGGATATTCGTGGGCCGACGCGGAGATGACCCCCGAAGCCGACGACGATTAGGCCGATAGCTGGCGGGTCGACAATCGCGGCACGTCCATCACTCCACGACGTACGACTGGTGGTCGCCGCGGGTGCGCACGTCGACGAACTGGTGCCGTGCTGTCTCTCCGACGGTGCCCGCAAACGAAACGTCGCTGCCGTCCTCGCCGTAGACCTCGTTTGCCCCCACGAGGTCGTGGTCCCGAAGCGATTCGACGATATCCGACGGTACTGCTCCGTCCTGCTGTAAGTCGAGAACAAGCAGTTGGTCGGTAAAGCTCTTCGCGAGGAACGCGTCGGCGACGGCGTCGTGTTCGCGGAGTTCGGAAGCGAGGCCTCGGAGTTCCGCGTCCCGGTCGGTCATCGGTGAACGCGTCGGCCGTCGTCGCCGAAGTCCCTGTTGCGAACATGTTCAGACGGCCGACAGCGCCCTACGTGAGTCGGTCGACGACCGTCTCGGCGTCGACGACGAGGTTGTAGGCCTCCTCGTCGTCGTTCCACAGC
The DNA here is from genome assembly GCF_013391085.1 of Natronomonas halophila. NCBI lineage: Archaea > Methanobacteriati > Methanobacteriota > Halobacteria > Halobacteriales > Natronomonadaceae > Natronomonas > Natronomonas halophila. The sequence goes on from NZ_CP058334.1 coordinate 289,376, forward strand.
ACCAGTACGTTCTCGAAGCGGAGCAGCGAGCCGTAGGGCGCCCGTGCGAGCGCCTCGTTGAGCGCCGATTCGCGCGTCAGCACGGCGTAGTTATCGACCGTCTCGGAGCCGTCGCTGATTTTGAACAGGGGGTTGCCCTCCTCGGCGAGGTTCGGCGAGAGTTTGAGCGCGTCGAGGTCGATACGCTCGGTGACGTGGGCTTCCATGTCGGCCATCTTCGCGACCTGCTCGGGGTCGGGCGTGTACTCGATGGCTCGCTTGCCGTCGGTCCGCAGGAGGAGGTAGGCGAACTGCACATCGGTGTTGAGATACGTTCCGTCGCCGCTGGCCACGAGGCCGCGCCGGTCGTCGTCAGCGCCGCCGACGGCCGCCCGGTCGAGGCGGCTCTGAAAGGCCGGCGGCTCGATATCGGGTTCGCGTCGGAACGTCCAGCCGCGGTCCTCGGGGTCCTCGTCGGGCCAGAGCCGAACCGTCGGCGCGTAGACGGTTGCGTCGGGCCGCCGGTCGACGAGGTCGCGTTCGATTTCACGGAGGCGCGTGGCGGTCCGTTCCTCGGCCGGCGAGATGGCCAACAGGGTCCCGTCGTCGGCCAGCGCGTCGAGATACCGTTCGGCGACCGAAACGGGGTCGTCGAGTTCCGAGAGGACGTTCGCGAAGACGAGCAGGTCGTACTCCGTTCCGTCTTCGGGGTCGAACTCCTCGGCCCGCTCGCGGTGAATCGTCGTCCGGAAACTGGGATGAGTGTCGGCCAGCATATGTTCGAGGACGTCCGCAGCGGCGCTCGGTTCGACGGCGTCGTAGTCGACGAGGACGCCATCCGGCAGGAAGTCGTGGAGGCCGAGGGCGGGGCCGCCGGTTCCCGCGCCGACTTCGAGGACGCGGAGGTCGTGGTCCAGCAGGCCGTCCCGTGCGAGTTCGTAGAGGACGTACTGGATGGCGGCGTAGTAATCCGGCAGGTGGTAGACCCCGTAGGCCAGCGCAGTCTCTTCGTCGTAGTCGACGTCGACGTCAGCGAAGTAGGCCTCCTTCAGGTCGTCGATGCGGCCTCGGAGGGCGTCGCCGCTGTCGCCGTCGGGCCACCCGGGGCCGTACTTCTCGACCAAGAGGTCCTCGAAGCGGCGCGCATAGGGTTCGGGGAAACGTTCGACGCCGTGGAAGTCGACGTCTATCGGGCCCTCCTCGATTGGGACGAAGGTGCCGTCCTCGCGTTCGCGGATACCCAACTCGAAGGCGTGTTCGCGGAGGGTCTCCCGGACGACGGCCGGATGTGGCTGGCTCTCGATGTATTCGTATATCTCATCTGGGTCGATGGGACGGACCTCTCGGAGGTAGCGTGCGTTGTCGATGATGGCGTCTGTGTCGGTCATTTGCTGGCGTCCTCGTAGCGGTCGATGAACGTCTCGCGGTCGGCTTCGGCGAGTTCTCTGGCGGCCTCGGCGACGGCCTCACGGCCCGCGAACCGCTCCTGAATCTCGGCGTACACCTCGGGCGTGCCGTCGACCATCTGGTCGACCAACTCCTCCAGCGGCGCCGACAGCGTCGTGTGGAACCGCGGGTCGACGTCGTCGGCTGCCAGCGCGTAGGCGAGAACGGCGGTGTGGGCCTTCGCTTGAACCGTCTCCATCGCCCGGTCGTGTTCGGTGGGCGTCGTCTCGAAGACGTCGTTGCCGGCCGCAGTCAGTGCGTCGCAGATGCCGTCGATGACGGGCCCCTCGCGGTCGATGACGACGGGGACGTTCCCCGGGGCGTTCGACGCCGAAAACAGCGGGTGGAAACTCGCCCGCTCGCGCTCGGTGGCGTGGTCGGCGAGCGCGGCGACCGAATCGCGCATCTCGCCGGAGACGTCGACGACGGCCTCGGTCGCCTTCCCGGCGTGGTCGGCGATGGCCTCGGGAACGGCCGTCATGGGAACCGCAATACAGACGACCTCGAAACGCTCGTCGGTGTCCAGCGGGACCGTCGTGGCGTCGTCGCGTTCGGCGGCCGCCGCTTCGGCGACGTCCGGGTTCCGGTCGGCGAACGCGACGGCCTCGGCGCCGCTGTGGCGGGCGAACCACCGGCCCATCTCCCCGGCACCGACGACGAGCAGTTGCATGGGCACGGGTAACCACGGCCGACTCAAAAGGGGTTCGGGATTGCCATCCGTTTCGGCGCCCCTGCGGGCAGCTATCGGAGGTTTCGGCGCGGCTCCGAAGGTAGACGGCGGCTCAGGAGTAAGCGTCGTCACAAGGGGCTCGGAGCGGGGGTACGAGCCTCATCATAGCCGCCGAGGGACGGTAGGTGCGGGCGGCTTTTGTACCTTACCAGTCCGCCGGGGCACCAGCGTCAGTGGCGGACCGCTATTCGAGGACCCGGAAGTCGTTCTTCCCGCAGGTGCAGTTCGAATCGCCGAGCGCGCGGACCGTCCCACCGGCCCGTATCTCGACTGGGCGAATCGTTCCGCAGTCCTCACAGACTGCGATACCGCTCCGAGATTCGTTGCTGCTCGACATATCTGTACCATCGGACGCCCGGCTCTAAGAGGTGTGTTACCAATCGACAGTCGAAGTGTCCTGAAGATATAAGGGAGTTGCCGTAGCCGGCCCTTTCTCAGAGCCGCAACGACTTCTCGTAGTCGGTCAGATTCTCGTGGCCGTCCTCGGTGACGACGACGATGTCCTCGATGCGGACGCCGCCGACCTCGGGGTCGTAGAGGCCGGGTTCGACCGTGACGATGTGTCCGGCTTCGAGTTCGTTGTCCTGCTCGGAGACGCGCGGGAACTCGTGGATGTCGAGGCCGACGCCGTGGCCGGTGGTGTGGATGAAGCCGGTTTCGGTCGTCTCGTCGGCCCGCAGCGTCGGCAGGCCCGCATTCTCGTAGACGTCACAGACCGCGTCGTGGACCTCGCTGCCGGTGACGCCCGCCTCGATGGCGTCGAGGGCGGCTTCCTGTGCTTCAAGCGTCAGGTCGTACCACTCGTCGATGGTCTCCGAGGGTTCGCCGACGCAGAATGTTCGGGTCATGTCGGCGTAGTAGCCCGTCTCCTTCGAGCGCGGGAAGATGTCGATGATGATGGCCTCGTCGGCTTCCAGCGGCCCGGAGCCGCGGTCGTGGGGGTCGGCAGCATCGGCACCGCAGGCGACGATGGTCTCGTCGAGCGCACAGCCGTGCCGGAGGAGTTCGATTTCGATTTCCTGTTTGACCCGCTCGGAGGTCAGCGGGTCGCCCTCGTAGACGAGCGTGCCGTCATCGACGTCCGCCGCGGCGAGCAGTTCCTCGGCGCGGGCCATCGCCGCCTCGTTTGCCTTCTGGGCCTCGCGGATGTGTTCGACTTCCTCGTCGGTCTTGGTCGCGCGAATCGACTCGATGACGTCGTCGGTGTCGGCCTGTATTTCGACACCGAGATTGCGGAGGCCGTCGGCGACCCCAAGCGGGAAGTCGGCGGGCGCGGCCACCGACGACGCGTCGTGGGCATCGAGGAACGATTTGAGAGTCCGGTATTCGCCCTCAGGGCGGCCGTACTCGTCGATGTTGGCGCGGGCGTCGTACTCGGAGTGGCGTTCGACGCTTTCGGCGCGGGCGTTGCGCTTGGCGCGGCCGTACTCCAGCGCCGAGACGAGCAGGTGGTTTTCGCCGGTATAGAGCGTGACGAAGGGGTCCGGGGCGGTAAAGCCCGAGAGGTATCGCTGGTTTGAGTCCTCGCCGTCGGCCTTGATGAGGTAGCCGTCGACGTCCGCCTCGTCGAGATAGTCGTCGAGTTTCGAGAGGTCCGGGTCCATACCGACATCGCGGGGCGGCGTGGTAATAGGGATTGTCGTCGCCATCGGTAGCCTCTTTTCGCCGCCCGTCGACGGCCCGGTATGGACGTACACATCTCGCCGTCGACGGTACACGGGACGGCCCGAGCGCCGCCGTCGAAGAGCTACACGCACCGCGCCATCCTCGCGGCCGGCTACGCGGGCGGCGCCGTCGTCAGGAACCCGCTTTTCAGCGCCGATACACGCGCGACGATGCGTGCGGTCGAGGCCTACGGCGGCTCGACGACCGAACTCGATGACGGCGACCTCGAAGTCGTCGGCTTCGAGGGCGACCCGGAGACGCCGGCCGACGTCATCGACTGCGCCAACAGCGGAACCACGATGCGACTGACCGCGGCAACCGGCGCGCTCGTCGACGGCCTGACCGTGCTGACGGGCGATTCGTCGCTTCGCTCCCGCCCGCAAGGCCCACTTTTGGACGCGCTGAAACAACTCGGCGCTCGCGCGGAATCGACGCGCTCGAACGGCGAGGCGCCGCTAATCGTCGGCGAGGGTGTCGTCGGCAGCGAGGTGTCCATCCGCGGCGACGTCTCCTCACAGTACATCACCGCGCTGCTGATGGCCGGAGCAGTCACCGAGGAGGGCGTCGACGTTGACCTGACGACGGACCTCAAATCCGCGCCCTACGTCGACATCACGCTGGAGGTGCTGGAGGACTTCGGCATCGAGGCGGAGGTACTCGGTGGCGACGACTCCGAGATTCAAGCGGCCGGCGCCGACGGCTTCCGCGTGCCGGGCGGCCAGAGTTACGAACCCGATGACGGCGAGTATCACGTTCCCGGCGACTTCTCGTCGATGTCGTATCTGCTGGCGGCGGGTGCGCTGGCGGCCGAGGACGAACTCGTCGTCGAGAGCGCTTACCCGAGCGCGCAGGGTGATTCAGCCATCGTCGGCATCCTCGAAGACATGGGTGCCGCCATCGACTGGGACCGCGATAACGGCGTCATCACCGTCGCGCAGTCCGACCTGCAGGGCATCGAGGTCGGCGTCGCCGACACGCCGGACCTCCTGCCGACCATCGCCGCGCTGGGGGCCGTTGCCGAGGGAACGACCCGGATTACCGACTGCGAGCACGTCCGCTTAAAGGAGACCGACCGCGTGGCTGCGATGGCCTCGGAACTCGAAAAGATGGGCGTCGACGTCGAGGAGTACGAGGACGAACTCGTCGTCCACGGCGGCGGCCTCGAAGGGGCGACCGTCGAGGGCTACGAGGACCACCGCATCATCATGGCGCTGGCGACGGCCGCGCTGGTCGCCGACGGCGAGACGACAATCGAGGGCGCCGACCACGTCGACGTCTCCTTCCCCGATTTCTTCGAAGTGCTTTTCCACCTCGGTGCGGGCGTCGAGCGGTAAGGGCCGGAATCCCCCAACTCAGACTGTCCGGACGAACCGACGTAGGGTGGTCCCGTCTTCGGCCTTGAGTTCGACGACGAAGGTCGCTCCGTCCCTGGTTTCGGTCAGTTCGTCGCGCTGGATTTCGAACGCGTAGGGCGGGCCGTCGACTCGCTGGAGTCGCTCCCCGCCGGAACTGACGACTGCGTGGTCGAACCCGTTGGGCTCTTCGAGGGTGCAGGAGATGGTCTCCTCGCCGGACTCACAGACCAGGTCGGCGGTCACGTCACCGCCGCCGGAATCGGTGAGCCCCCCCGAGAATTCAAGCATCATGACGCCCGGCGTGAGGGTGCCGAGAACGACCACCAGTGCGATGAACACCGAGAGGTTGAGTTTGGAGCCGTTGCGGGCTATCCACCGTCGCACGCCGCCGTCGGCCGTCCGTCGGAGCCGGATAACGCCCGGGACGACGAGGAAGTGGGTCAGCGGCCCCCACGCGATGACGAGAAAGCCGTAGGCCATCACGTAGGTGAGGAAATCCCACTCGGGAACGTAGGAGTGAAGGACGTTCGCGCCGCTCCAGATGGCGAGGCCGAACATGACGAGGCCGCCGCTTTTCAGCCAGCGCCAGGCCGGCGTGTTGGCGTAGTAGACGCTCAGCAGGTCGCGCCACGCCTGACCGAGGATGCGGCGGGCACCCGACGTCGCGTGAGTGTGGAATCCGGAATCGGTCATCGGTTTGGAATCGTGTGGTGTGGTTCGAAGGCAGTTCGAGAGTCGGTCAGAGGCCGATGGCCCACAGTTCGGTGAGCAGGTACCAGTTGAGGACGTAACTGGCGACGAAGACGGCCATGAACACCAGACAGAGGGTGAAGGTCCCGCGCATGTCGTAGGCGTGGACAGGCTTGCCGCCGTCCGAGCGGAGGCCGCCCTCCGGCAGCAGGTCGTCGTTGTCGCCCTCGTTGATGCGGTCACCGAAGAGCAGCGACCCGACGGCGACCGCGACGAAGCAGACGCCGCCGAGAATCGCGAGGACGGCGAATATTCCGAACACCGCAAAAAGCGGCGTCGCGGCCGCGAGGCTGAAGTCGCTCCCGGGGATGTTCCGGACGACCTCGGCGGTCCGCCGCGGGACGCCGTAGAGGATGCCGGCGTACATCATCATTATCGTCGCGATACCCATCGCGCCAGCGTATGCGTAGGGCGTAAGCATCGCGAGGAAGCCCGAGACGAACTGACGCTGGAACATGGTCCGGACGACGAAGAAGACCAGCCCCATGAACGCCAGCGTCGTCCCGAGCGCGACGGTGGCGTGGAAGTGACCGACCGCGGCGAAGGTGTTGTGCCAGGTCATGTTGACCTGCATCTGACCCATCACGACGCCGGTGATGCCGCCGAGGAACCCGAAGAGGATGACGCTGAAGGTGATGGCGGCGAAGATGGGGTTCTTCCACGGCGCGGAGGTGAGCCAGCCGAAGAGGCCGCCGCCGAGGCCGCGCCGCCGCCGGCCGACCTCGATGCCGGCCGGGATGGCGAAGGCGTGAATCATGCTGGCGAAGGCGGCGCCGTAGAACGCATACGAGGTGTTCCAGATGCGCCAGTTGGCGGAGATGCCGGGGTCAACGAGCAGGTGGTGGGCCGCGCCCATGTTGATGAAGAACAGATAGAGGATGAAGGCCGACCGCGAGACCTTCTCGCTGACGACGACGGCCCCGCCGACGACGTGGGTTAGGAAGTACCAGACGGTAATCATCGCCACGAGGTTGATCTGCTGGGTGCCGTGACCCACAATCCAGTAGAGGTGTCGGTAGACGCCGGCATCGGCCGTCGCGATGAATTCGAGGCGCCACGCCAGCGCGTAGCCGAAGGCGGCGATGCCGCCCAGAATCGCCTCGACAGCGATGATACCTGTGACGAACGCGCCGAACGCGATGAGCGGCAGCGTCGCCTCGGGCCGGCCACGCTTTTCCTTCCAGATGGTGACGAAGAAGGGCAGCGCGGCGATGGTCGCGCCGACGAGGAAGAGGATGGCCATCCCGTAGAACAGCGAGGAGACCGGCAGCGGGACGTAGGCGGTCAAAAGCGGCGCCTGGTTCGGCGCTTCGGTCGTCCAGATGCTGTAGTTGACGCCGATTGCGCTCACGACCATCGTCACCCACCCGGCGGCCGCGACCTTGGTCCACGGGAGCCGTCGCCCGAGAATCATCGGGCCGCCCACGTAGAGGATGGCGATTTCCATGAACACCATCCAGAAGATGAGCAGGTTCCACGCGTGCATGCTGAGGTGGGTGTAGTAACTGCTGGGTTCCAGCAGGCCGACCAGTTCCCACCGCGTCATCGCGACGTTAAAGGCGAAGATACCGCCGACGACGAGCGCGATGACGGCGGTCAGGCCGAAGAGTTTGACGTACTTCTCGGCCGAGCGGTGGATGTCGAGGCCGGTCACCGAACACGTCCGGAAGCCGTCGGGGCCGTAGTCGTTCTCGAAGAGGTCGGTGATTCGCGCCAGCATGTTAGCCCTCCTCCACGACGAGCGTGCCGTGCATCGTTCGGTGGCCCTCTCCACAGAACTCGTTGCAGATGACGTGGTACGTGTCGGGTTCGTCGAAGGTCATCGGTATCACCCACTCCGTGTCGGGGTAGACCTGCAGGTTGATCTGCTGGCTCAGGGTTCCTTCGGGCCGTATCGAGAAGCCGTGCTGGACGTCGTAGGAACCGATGTGGAAGTCGTATTCTTTCCCGGTTTCGAGGACGACCGGCAGGCCGTCCCAGAGGTATCGCATCGCGCCGATGTAGACGTCGTCGCCCGGCGGGACGAGGCCGCGGTCGGTATCCTCGGCGGCGTTCTTGTACTCGGAGACGCGCTGGCGGTACTCCTCGGAACTGACGTCGTAGGTCGTGCCGGTCGGGTTCTGGTCGCCGAACTCGGTGAAGCCGCGCATCCAGCTGAAGATACCGATAGACCAGATGCCGGCGATGCCGAGCCACATCGACTCGCGGCGGCTCACTGGTTCGTCCCACCAGTTGCCTTCGGGGGGTTCTGTCGGTGATGTCATGGAATCACCTCGGCGTGGCCGCGAGGATATCGAGCAGGCCCCATCCGACGTAGGAAAGTAGGAAGAACACGAACGCCGCCGCGGCGAGGAGCCAGATACGGTTGTAGAGTCGTTGCATGAAGGGCGCCGAATCGGTATCAGTTGCTGTCTCTGGCATGGTCACATATGAGCGATTTGACCGATGGGTCAATGGTGATTCTCGCGTACATGTTCGGGATTCGACCGCCGAACGCCTCTCCCGGCCGGGTTAGACCAGGACAGTCTCGACGAGTATCGCGACGAGCAGAAGCCCGAGGAAGGCGTTCGAGGCGTGGAAACTCCGCATCGTCGCCGAATAGGTTGGCTCGCGGTACTGCCACACGATACTGACGAGGAAGACGGCCGCTCCGACGACGACGGCAGCGGCGTAGACGATGCCGAGGCCAGCGACCGCGCCGAGGCCGGCCGCGGTCAACAGCGTCGCACCCAGCGCGTAGCCGATGCGTCGACGCGCCGGGGCGACGCCGTGGACGACGGGCACCATCGGGTACGAGGCGGCGCCGTAGTCGTCCCGGTGGGCGATGCCGAGGTTGTAGAAGTGACTCGGCGTCCAGAAGACGACGACAGCAGCCAAGAGGAGCGCAGGAATCCCGATACCGCCCGTGACGGCAGCCCAGCCGATGACGGCCGGAAGCGCGCCCGACCCGCCGCCGATGGCGATGCTCCAGGTCGTGTTCGGCTTCAGGAGGACCGTGTAGACGACACTGTAATAGAGTATGGCGGCGACAGTCAGGCCGGCCGCGAGGGGGTTCACGAACGCGAGCATGACCGCGATAGAGGCGGCGGCGAGGCCGAGGCCGAAGCAGGCCGCACCGCGCGGCGTCACCCGACCCGAGACGAGCGGGCGGTCATCGGTCCGACCCATCCGCTTGTCACGGTCGCGCTCGTAGAGGTGGTTGAACGTCCCCGAGGCGCCGACCGCGAGGATGCCGCCGCCGAGCGTCGCGGCGACGGTCGTCCCGTCGAGACGGGCGCCGGTCGCAGCGGCCAGACCCATCCCGCCGAGCGCGAGCAGACAGAGCAGCCACATGAGCCGCGGTTTCGTCAGGGCGAGATACGCTCTGACCGTCGCTACGATACCGTCCCGTGGCGGCGTCGACGTGGAATCCGCCTCCGCCCCCGAATCCGACCGGCCGGGGCGTTCTATCGAATCGGCACGCTGGTCGGTATCGAGGTGTCCGATGAGGGCCACGAGCAGCGACGCGAAGATGACCATCGCGAGCAGGAGATGTGTAGATGCGAGCGGAACGCCCGCGTAGGTGGCCGCACCGACGCCGGCCTGCAGGGGGTAGAGCAGGCCCGCAACGGCGACGGAAGCCCGGACCTGTCGCGAGGCCGTCGCGTGCCACACGCGCCAGACGACGAACGCGAGGGCGGCGCCGACCGCCACCGCGAGCAGGTGGTGAAGCGTCGCCACGGTCGTCGACGATTCCAGCGCCGCCGTCGTCGCCCCGAGGACGACGAGGGCGTAGGTACCGACGGTCGTCGCCGTAAGGGCGTTCGTGAATCGCGGCCTCGACATGCACGGAACGACGGCCCGGCGAAACAGGCCAGTTTCCCGGAACATGTTCGGATGTCGAGTATCCGGCGCGGAGTCGAGACCACGTAGCTATCGGTACTGTAGGGCGCGGCCTAATTTATAAGGGAAAACGTTCAGGTGGGGAGGTGCGGAAGGGTGAGATGCGTTGGTTCGACAGCCCTCAACCGACGCGATTGCTGGTCCACCTGGGAACACCTGGTATCCCTGTTCCCACTTTCCGAACGACCGCCCCGAGTAGCCTCGGGACCGCTATACGTCGTTGCCGAAGCCGTGTGCGCCGTTGCGGCCCTTCGTCGTCTCGTTTACTTCCATGAACTCCGCGTTCTCCCGGGCGGTCTGCAGGTCGTGGGCGCCCGCATACGAGAACCCGGAGCGAATGCCGGCCGCGAACTCGTCCAGTCGCGGGGCGACGGGGCCGGTGTATTCGGTCAGCGACTCGACGCCCTCGTCGGCCTCGATGTCGGCCTCCTTGTCCTCGCGGTCCTCGGCGGCCGCCGCCGTCGACATCCCACGGGAGCGCTTGTACTCCTTGCCGTCGACCTCGACGACTTCGCCGGGGGCCTCCTCACAGCCGGCGAAGAAGCCGCCCATCATGACCGCGTCGGCGCCGCCGAGCAGCGCCTTGACGGCGTCCCCGGAGGTCCGGATACCACCGTCGGCGATGACGGTGACGTCGTGCTTCTGCGCCTCGGCCGCACAGCGTTCGACGGCCGTGAACTGCGGCACGCCGAAGCCGGTGACCTCGCGGGTGGTACAGTGGGAGCCGGGGCCGACGCCGACCTTGATGCAGTCGGCGCCGGCGGCCGCGAGGTCCTCGACGCCCTGCCGGGTCACGACGTTACCCGAACACAGCGGCGTCTCGGGGAACGCTTCGGCGAGTTCCGCGGTCGCCTCGATGGTCCGTTCCATGTGGCCGTGGGCGACGTCGAGGACGACCATGTCGACGCCCGCCTCGACGAGCGCGCGTGCTCGCTCGACGTAGTCCTCGGCGATACCGACCGCGGCGGCGACCTGCAGGCCCTCGTCGGCGACCGACGCGACCATCTCGGCCTGCCGGTCGACCGAGAGGAAGCGGTGGAGGACCCCGAGGCCGCCCCGTTGAGCGACCCCGCGGGCCATCGCCGTTTCGGTGACGCTGTCCATCGCAGCGGTCGTCACCGGAACGGCGAGTTCGAGTCCGTCCGCCAGTTCCGTCGAGAGGTCGACGTCGCTACGGCTGTCGACCGGCGACCGCTGGGGTACGAGCAACACGTCGTCATACGAGAGTCCCGTTTCGTAGGGCATACGCAAACCTTCCAAGCATAACTCATCGTCACGTATAAGCACATCGGAACGGCGAACTCGTGAGGCCCGCCTTGCGCCATTGAAAAGTCTAAACCCCCGGCGTCCCGAGGGTCCGTCAATGAACGGCAACCGCTTCGGTCGGCTCTTTCAGGTGACCACGTTCGGCGAGAGCCACGGCGACGCGATGGGCGTCACCGTCTCCGGCTGTCCCGCCGGCGTCGAACTCGACGAGGAGGCCATCCAGTACGAACTCGACCGCCGGAAACCCGGCCAATCGAAAATAACGACCAGCCGCGGCGAACCCGACGAGGTGACCATCAACTCCGGCACGCTGGAGGGCTACACCACCGGCACCCCTATCGGGATGGTCATCCAGAACAAGGACGCCCGCTCGGGCAAGTACGAACCCTTCATTACCGCCCCCCGACCGTCCCACGGCGACTTCACCTACTCGGCGAAGTTCGGCACGCGCAACTGGGGCGGCGGTGGCCGCTCCTCTGCTCGCGAGACGGTCAACTGGGTCGCGGCCGGCGCCATCGCAAAGCAGGTCCTCGAACAGTCCGACCACGACGTCCAGATTAAGGCCCACGTCAACCAGATCGGTGATATCGAGGCCCCGGACATCTCCTTCGAGGAGATGCTCGAACACAGCGAGGACAACGAGGTCCGGTGTGCCCACCCCGAAACCGCCGAGAAGATGCGCGAGCGAATCGACGAGTATCAGGAAGCCGGCGACTCCATCGGTGGCTCCATCGAGTTCGAGGTTCGCGGCGTCCCGCGCGGTCTCGGCGCCCCGCGGTTCGATTCCTTCGAGGCCCGCCTCGGCAAGGCCATGATGTCCGTCCCTGCGACGACGGCCTTCGAGTTCGGTCTCGGAAAGGAAGCCCGCACCTACACGGGCAAGAACCGTAACGACGAGTGGACCTTCTACGAGGGCGACCGCGACGACGTCGTTGCCGAAGAAGGCGACCCCATCCCCGTCGAGAACGACCACGGCGGCCTGCAGGGCGGTATCACGACCGGCCTGCCCATCTACGGCGAGGTGACGCTGCACGCGCCGACCTCGATTCCGAAAGCCCAGCAGACGGCCGACTGGGAGACGGGCGAAATCGTCGACGACGCGAAAGTCATCGGCCGCCACGACCCCGTACTGCCGCCGCGCGGCGTCCCCGTCGTCGAGGCGATGCTCTATCTGACCGTGCTGGACTTCATGCTCCTCGGTGGTCGCATCAACCCCGAGCGAATCGACGACCAGCCCGGCGAGTACGACACCGACTACCACCCGTCGAACCCGCAAAACGAGTAGATTTGTTACTCCCGTAATGGGTCTTCGCCCGTTACGTGGAACGTCTCTCCGTCGTATTCGACGGTCGTTTCGAGGCTGTCGTAGCCGGTTGTGTGGCCGACGACGTGGCGGTCCGCCCGGAGCGTAATCCGTTCGACGCCCTCCGTGAACAGCGGCAGGGTGTTCCGATAGCCTCGCATCGGCTGACGGAAGAGCTGTTCGGGGATGAGCCGTCGGTCCGCGTCGGTGCCCTCGGCCCGCTCGAAGACGATTTCGGCCTGCGGGGGATGTTCGTCGTCGTTCCACTCCGGCATCGTCACGACGAGGTCCGCCCCATCCCGTTCGATAGTCACGTCGTCGTCCGGTTGCGGGGAGACGGCCGGTGCATCGAGGTCGAAGAGCGCGGCCTGTGTTTCCTCGTCGCGGCTGTGCCCGACGCGGTAGGCGTACCGCCCGCCGCCGAGATAGCCGGCACTGCGCCCCTCGTCGCAGGCCATCGCATCACCGTGGAACAGGGACAACTCCGAACGGTTGGTTTCGCCCGGCTGAACGTTCGAAAGCGGCTGCGGAATCCCCCATGGGTCGATACGGAACCATTCGCCGTCGACGAGTTTGAACAGCGTCCAGTCGTAGGGGTTGCCCGACAGCCGCTCGTAACTCCGGTTTCGGAGTTCGAATTCGATGCAGGCGGGCGCCTCGACGCGCTCGGTGGAGGGCTGAAGGTAGACGGCCGTCGAGGCGTCGGCCTCGTGATACCACGCCGTCGACTCGCCGTGGGGCAGTTCGGGAACCTCCGTGCCCGCGTGTGCCGAGTCCTCGGCCGGCCCCGGCGATTCGGTGTCCCACACCGAGATGGTGAATCCCTCTCCCTGGTAGCGGAACCTGTATTCGCCGACACCGAGCGGTTCGTTGCTCGTATCGTCACTTCCGACGAGGTAGTACTCGCCGAGGATGGCCTCGTCGGGCGCGAGCGTGACCGTCTCGGGAAGCCACTCCCGGCCCGAACTCGCCAGTCGCCAGTAGCCCGCATCGTCCTGGGCGACTCCGGGCACCGATTCGACGAGGTCGTGGTTTTCCGTCGGTGCGAGATACGCCGTCCCACCCCGCTCCCCGTCTTCGGTCTCTCGGTGCGTGCTCGGCGAGTCCCAAAAACCCGGAATCCGGCGCAGGTGGAACGTCTGCTCGAAGCCGTTGTGGTTCCGAACGAGCGCGTGGACGACCGCGGGCGAGTCGTCGGTCGCCGGTTCGGAGATGCCGTAGGTCGTCCTGACGCGGTCGTTGATGGTCCGGGCCCCGAACACCGCGACCGTCAGCGGGACGTTCTCGAAATCGACCACGCGGCGCTCACGGAGGTCCTCCGCCGAAACCGACGGCTCCTCGGACGGGTCAGGCGATTCCGTCGGCGTCTCGGTCGGGCCATCGGTCGGCGTGTCGGTGGTCGGTGTACTTCGCCCGCTGTTGTCGAACGTACAGCCGCTGAAGAGGGCGATTCCCGTCGTCGCGAGGAATCCACGGCGGTTCATATTCCGAGTACGCCCCCGCCTAAGAATAAGTCTCGTGGACGGTCAAACGGGCGTTTGATACATCGGTCGCGCCGCTGGCCGGGGATTCACGAGAGAATACGGTGGGACTGGGATTTGAACCCAGGAACCCCTTCCGGGGACCGGTTTTCAAGACCGGCGCAATGGGCCGCTCTGCCATCCCACCATATGTCGGAGTTCTCGTCGGTCGTTGTAAGACTTATCGGTCCTCTACCGACATCTGTATTCCAGACTGATACCGCTCTGGTTTGAATCGGTTCATACTCATTCCCCTGCTGTAGCGAGGGATTCTGAGAGGCGGTATTCCGAGGCGTCGTTTTGTCTTTGGTTAGCCTCTCCGTCTAACCGTAGCGTCATTTCTCGGGAGGGAGCATCTTCAATCGGAATAAAATAGAGGGCATCAGTCTCCGGTTGTCTGATGAGAAACGCATCGATTTCTCCATCATAACTCCGGTTTGCATGATGGCCGGAAGTATTGTACTCCGTACTACACGCTTTAAAAACCAGAGCACCATCATCGGTCATCCAACCAGTCTTACACTGGATACGGAGCAAATCATTCCCAGTGTCAACAATCAAATCATATCGAGAAGTCTCCCCGACCGGCGTCGAGACAGTGAACCCCATCCTCTTCAACTCTGCAACTGCTATCGCTTCCGTAATATCTCCCCTCTGTTTTGTGTTCACACCCCAGATATTTACCCCGAAATATTATTAAATTATCCTCAACTAATCACCGAACAATCGACAACCCCTCGTCGTCGGCTTCCACGACGAGGTCCGATTCGGCCGCCCACTCGGCGAAGTGTTTCGGAACGATTCCGGTTGCCTTCCGGCGCGTTCGGACCTGCGTCAGCGCGTCCGCCAAGTCCGCACCCGTCTCGACGTACGTCTTCTGCTGTTCGAATTCGACGTCCAGACCCGCGTCGAGACACCGGTCGACGACCGTTTCGAGGGCCGGCGGCGCGAAGCAGTCGGTGAAGTCGATGGCCTCGCCGAAGGCCGCATAGTAGACGCGACCGCCCGGCGACGGCGCGACGACGGCGTCCGTGCTCCGGAGTTTCATCGCCCCTTCGTCGATTTCCGTTCGGGCGAGAAACGCAGCCTCGGGGCGGGTGATACCGACCGAACTGGCCTCCTCGTTTTCCAGCAGGTGCGTCGCCGTATTGCCGACGCGTCCCGCGAACGTCTCGCCGACCTGCACCTCGAAGCGCGCCTCCTCCATATCGACGATATCCTCGATGACGGTTCGGATTTCGGCCTCGCTGTCCTCGACTGCGACGTCGAGGTCATCCTCGCTCCGGTAGTTCACGAGCAACTCGCCGCCGCTTTTCTCGACGGCCGTGACGGTATCCCTCAGAAGCGCCTTATATAACTCGACGGCTTCGGTCTCCGAGACCGGTGTGGTCTCCACGAGTTCATCGAGTACCTGACCGGGTTTCGGCGGGTCACAGAGGACGGCGACGGTGGTCATACCGACATAACTCGCGGCAACGTCTTGAGTTTTATAATCCCACCCTCGGACACTCACCTATGGACTGGACGAAACCGGTGTCGTTCCTGTTTGCCCTGCTCGTCGCCGCCATTGCGGTCGGCGGGGTCGTCGAACTGCTCCGAACAACGCTCGTAGGTGAGTACGTCACCGCCTCCGTCGCCACCCTCGTGGTCGTCGGCATCATGCTGGTGGCCACCATCTTCGTCGGCGCGAAAAACCGCCAGTGGCTGGCGAATCCCGAGTCCTACTTCTGACGAACTTTTTGCACGGGTCGGCTTCGCCGACCCGGCAAAAACTTCGATGAAAAAGACACGGCGCCCCTCCCGATGGTCGGGGCTTGGTCCCGCGCCTCGCTACGCTCGGCGCGGTGAACCGCGAGCGCTTCGCGCTCGCGGACATGTCCACTAGTTCTGTCCCACCAGTCTACACAAGAACTTCTCTACAACAGTTTAGCAAGAATTCAGGTTAGTATCCGCCGAGCGGGGCGTTTGAAAAACGCCCCCGAGGCGGTTCCCGGCGCCGAACGAAGTGAGGCGCCGTAGCGACGAGTGACCACCGCACGCCGTCAGGCGTGCGACGGGAACGAGTCGCGCATATTTTCACCACGTTTTTGCCGCGGAGCCGGGTCGCGCCCCGTAGCGGGCGCGACCGGCGGAGCGTGCAAAAAGTGGCTAGAGTTCGTCCGCGATTTCGTCGGCGTCGATGTCGGCTTCTTCGAGGGCTTCCTCGATGTCGACGTCCTCGGGGGCGCCGCCGGCTCCGCCCATGCCGCCCATCATACCGCCCATGCCCATTCCCATGCCGGAGCCATCGAGGACTTCCTCGATGACGATGCGGTCGATGCTGGTCAGGTCGATGACCTGCTGTGCAATCTGCTGTTTCTGCATCATCCACTGCTGGTTCATCGCCAGCTGGGGCGTGGATTCGACGTAGAGGGTTTCCTTCTCGACCGTCTCGGTGATGGTCTCGGGTTCGGCGTCCTCGTCGTCGTCCTCGTCGGGTTCTTCGACGCGAGTTTCCTCGACCTCGTCGGTCTCGACCCACATCTCGAGGTCGACGTCGAGGAACATACCGAGCAGGCCTTTGGCCTTCTCGAGGTCGTCCTCGACCTGTTCGAGGATTTCGTAGTCGTATTCGATGTCCTCGCCGGCCAGCGGGTGGTTGAAGTCCACGCGTGCGCGGCCGCCGATGATGGTCTCGAGGACGCCCTGTTCGCCCTCGATCTGGACGCGGGCGCCGGGGTAGCGGTCGTCCTCGTCGATCTTGTCGGCGGAGACGGTGCGGACCTGCTCTTCGTCGTACTCGCCGAAGGCGTCCTCACCGGAGACGACGACGCTGCCCTCGTCGCCGACGTCCTTGCCGCGGATGTCGTCTTCGACCTGGGGGAAGAGGTGGCCCTCGCCCAGCACGATGACGCGGGGTTCGAAGGTACCCTGGTCGGCGACGCCTTCCTCTTCGGCGACCTCTTCGTCGGTCGTGTCGACGAGTTGGTCGTCCTCGACGGTGCGGGCGGTGTAGGCGAGACGGATGAAG
The DNA here is from genome assembly GCF_013391085.1 of Natronomonas halophila. Classification (NCBI taxonomy): domain Archaea; kingdom Methanobacteriati; phylum Methanobacteriota; class Halobacteria; order Halobacteriales; family Natronomonadaceae; genus Natronomonas; species Natronomonas halophila. Next base: position 306,282 of record NZ_CP058334.1, read on the forward strand.
TCGCCGTCCTGCAGGCCCTCGGCTTCCGCTTCGGCCTCGACGTCCTGCTCCTCGGTCTCGGTTTCGGTCACTTCTTCGGCGGCATCCTCGGCCGCGTCGTCGGTCTCCTCGACCTCATCGGGTTCATCACTCATACTGTGAACGTCAGTCGTCGCACCCTTAACAATCACGTTTCCCGTTCGGCGAGCCACGGCGCTTTTACTCGTGCCGAGCGACGGAGCGGGTATGTATGAAGTCGAACTGAAAGTGCGGGCCGACCACGAGCCCGTCCGCGAGCGGTTGGCGGAACTCGATGCCGAACCACAGGGCATCGTCGAGCAGGTCGACACCTACTACGACCACCCGGTCCGGGATTTCGCCGAAACCGACGAGGCCCTGCGCATCCGCCGAGAGACCTACGAGGACGAGTCGACCGCTCGGGTAACGTATAAAGGTCCGCTGGTCGAGGAAGCCTCGAAGACCCGCGAGGAGTGGGAGACGGGCGTCGACGACGGCGAGACGATGGCGAGCATCCTCGACGAACTCGGCTTTGCGCCGGCCGCGACCGTCGAGAAGATTCGTGAGCGGTTCAGTTGTGACGGCTACACGGTAACGCTGGACAACGTTGCCGGCCTCGGCGAGTACGTCGAAGTCGAAACGGAAGCCGAAGAGGAATCCATCGACTCCGCACGCGAGGGCGCGATTCGACTACTTCAGGACCTCGGCCTCGACGCCGACGAACAGGTCCGGACCTCCTATCTCGGCCTGCTGCTCGACGAGAGCGCGTAGATATACCTACTGGTAATTAGTGTTGTGCGTTTGGTTTCCGTAAGTTATAGAACCGCCCGAGAGGTACGATGGTGTAATGAGCGAGCGAAACATTCGCGTCGAGCCGGTCGACGGCCGCGCGGTCGAAGACCAGGAAGTCGAAATCGTCGAGCGGAAGGGCCTCGGGCATCCGGACTCCATCTGTGACGGCATCGCCGAACACGTCTCGCAGGCGCTGGCCCGCGCCTATCTGGACCGTGTCGGCAAGGTACTTCACTACAACACCGACGAGACGCAACTGGTCGCCGGCTCCGCCGCGCCGGCCTTCGAGGGCGGCGAAGTCATCGAACCTATCTATCTGCTTATCACCGGCCGCGCGACAAAGGAGTATCAGGACCAGCGGATTCCGGCCGAAACCATCGCGCTTCGGGCCGCCCGCGAGTACTTCGCCGAACACTTCCCGCTTCTCGATTTCGGCACCGACATCATCGTCGACGTCAAGCTTGGCGAGGGCTCCGGCGACCTCCAAGAGGTCTTCAGCGAGGACGGCGCGCAGGTCCCGATGGCCAACGACACCTCCTTCGGCGTCGGCCACGCGCCGCTGACCGAAACCGAGAAAATCGTTCTCGAGGCCGAAAAACAGCTCAACGGCCACTACAGCGACGACAACCCCGTCGTCGGTCAGGACATCAAGGTCATGGGCAAACGCGAGGGCGACGACATCGACGTGACAATCGCCGTTGCGATGGTCGACCGGTACATCGAGGATATCGACGATTACGACGACGCCGTCCGCGACGTCCGTGAATTCGTCGAGGAACTCGCGACCCGCTTTACGGACCGCTCGGTCAACGTCCACGTCAACACCGCCGACGACTACGAGGAGGGCTCTATCTACCTGACGACGACCGGCACCTCCGCCGAACAGGGCGACGACGGCTCCGTTGGCCGCGGCAACCGCGCCAACGGCCTCATCACGCCGAACCGCTCGATGTCGATGGAGGCCACCTCCGGGAAGAACCCCGTCAACCACATCGGGAAAATCTACAACCTCCTGTCGACGGACATCGCCGAAACCGTCGTCGACGAAGTCGACGGGATTCGAGAGATTCGTATCCGTCTGCTCTCCCAGATCGGCCAGCCCATCGACCGCCCCCACGTCGCCGACGCCAGCCTCGTCACCGAGGACGGCGTCGAAGTCAGCGACATCGAAGACGAGGTCAGCGACATCATCGACCGCGAACTCGGCGACGTCTCCTCGATTACCGAGCGCGTCATCGACGGCGAGCTAACGACGTTCTGAACGGGCGGCGAGACGGTGGGGCCGGTGGGCCCTTAGAACTGTTTGAGGTTCTGGAGGTCGTGTTCGGTGCGAGCGAACTCCGAGAGGGGGCGACTCGCGTGACAGTTCGGGCAGTTGAACGTCCGGGCTGGGTCGGGAAGGTCGCTTGGAGAATCCTGCCAGTTCTTACCACATTCGGGACACAACAGTCGGACGTACGTTTCCATACCGGGGCATCGTCGGGGAGGTATGAAAACCTTTGTCACGCATTACCTTTCCGAGTCGGTGCTGTCGCTCGTGGTTCGAACGACTCGATAGAAGGGACCGCGCTCACGTCGGCAGTTATTATAAAAACGAAGCCGCAAACTCACATCCCGAACCGGACGAGTCGTCGCCTTACGCGGTGGCGACTTCGGCCGCCTCGAGGAGTTCCTTGTAGCGGTTCCGAATGGTGACCTCGGAGATGTCAGCGACCTCGCTGACCTCGCTTTGGGTCACCTTGTCGTTGCAGAGCAGCGCGGCGGCGTAGACGGCCGCGGCGGCAAGGCCGACGGGCGATTTGCCCGACAGCATGCCGGATTCGCGGGCCGCCTCGATGAGTTCGCGAGCGCGGCGTTCGACTTCGTCCTCGAGGTCGAGGTCGGAGACGAACCGCGGGACGTAGCTTTCGGGGTCGGCGGGCTTGACCTCGAGGTTGAGCTCCCGGATGATGTAGCGGTACGTCCGGGTGAGCTCCATCTTGTCGACGCGGGAGACGCGTTCGACCTCGTCGAGGCTACGGGGAACGCCGGCCTGTCGGGCGGCGGCGTACAGCGACGCCGTCGAGACGCCCTCGATGGAGCGGCCCGGCAGGAGGTCGTCCTGCAGCGCGCGGCGGTAGATGACGGAGGCGGTCTCGCGGACGTTGTCCGGGAGGCCAAGCGCCGATGCCATCCGGTCGATTTCGCCCAGCGCCTGCTTGAGGTTGCGCTCCTTGGAGTCGCGCGTCCGGAAGCGCTCGTTCCAGGTGCGGAGGCGCTGCATCTTCTGACGCTGGCTCGAGGACAGGGAGTTCCCGTAGGCGTCCTTGTCCTGCCAGCCGATATTGGTCGACAGGCCCTTGTCGTGCATCATGTTCGTCGTGGGTGCGCCGACGCGGGACTTCTCGTCCTTCTCGGAGCTGTCGAAGGCACGCCATTCCGGACCGCGGTCGATGTTGTCCTCTTCGACGACGAGGCCACACTCACTACAGACGGTCTCGCCGTGCTCGGTGTCCGCTTCGAGGCGGGAACCACACTCGGGACAGGTCAGTTCGGACTCGTCGGCTTCTTCGGACTCTGCCTGCTGGGTACTCTCGGTTCGATTCTCGTCCGTGTAGGTTCGGATACTTGTGTCGCTCATGATGGATGTGATGGAGTACGGTCGGCACCGGAGGAGGAAAACCCAAGAAATCCGGGACCGTTCTTCCTAACATACTGTTAGTTCGAAAGGTACTTAAACCTTTCGCCGGCTTTGGCAGTCAAACAGCCGTTAGAAGACGTCTGAAGGCATTACGTGTGTTAGCGAGTAACGCGTGATTTGGGTTACCACACCCCGATTAACATATAAGCCTTACTACGGACTCCTCTGCCGGTGGTTCGACCGTCAAAAGAAAAACCGCTGGTGGATGCCACGCCGCGTGGTTGTCGTTCAGTTCAGTCGGCGGACCGCGAAGACCGAGCCGATGATGGCCAGCAGCGCAACGACTGCGCCGAAGCCGGCACCGTCACCGTCGGACATGCCGTCGGCGTCGTTGCCGCCGCCCATCGTTTCGGTCCCTTCATTCATACTTTCGACCGTCAGCGAGGCGTCGTCGACGACCGCGCTCCCGTCTGCGGTGTAGGGGCCGTCGCTTTCGCCTTCACTGGAGACGAAGTCGTATTCCTCGTTGCCGTTCGTATCGAGGTGGGGCATGGCGACTGCCGTGCCGTCCTCCTCGTAGGAACTGTCCAGCGACACCTCGATGTCGGAGTGCTGGCCGGCTTCGAGGTACTCGCTCGTGCCACGGACGCTGTCGAAGACCGCGCCGTCAAGCACGGAGCCGTCGTGGATGGTGACGAACCCGCCGTGGGACAGCGACGCGCTGTCGACCGTCACGGTGCTGCCGTCGGTGGTCTGGTCGCTGATGGAGACCTCCGCGGTCTGGACTGCCGAAACGTTCGCCGCGGCGACCACGGCGCCGCCACCGGCGACGTACGGCGCGTCCTCGGCGGCCTCACTGGAGACGAAGTCGTACTGCTGGTTGCCGTTCGTGTCCTGATGCGGCATCGCCACGAAGGTGTCCTCGCCGCCGGGCACCTCGTCGATCTCGACTTCGACGTTCTGGTGCGTGCCGGGGGCGAGGTACTCGCTCGTGCCACGGACGCTGTCGAAGACGTCACCGTCGAGGACTGTCGAGTCGTGAATCGTCACGAAGCCACCGTTGTGGAGCGTGACGTTGTCGACCGTGACAGTGTTCTCGACGTTCTCCTGGCTGGAGAAGGACACCTGCGCGAGCACGCTCATGCGAGCGGTGTCGACGACTGCGCCGCCAGCGTAGGTGTAGGGACCGTCGTCGGCGCCCTCACTGGTGACGAAGTCGTACTGCTCGTTGTCGTTCGTATCCTGGTGGGCCATCGGAACCACCGTCTGGGACGTCTTCAGCGGTTCGTCGAGCTGAATCGTGACGTTGTGGTGGTGGCCTGCTTCGAGGTACTGGCTCGTGCCACGGACGCTACCGAGGGTTTCGCCGGCGAAGAGCGAGGAGTCGTGAATCGTCACGAAGCCGCTCTCCGCGAGGTCGACGGTGTCGACGACGACCGTGTTACCGTTCACACGCGCGTTGTCCATGCTCACTTCCGCGGAGATGGTCGCGTTGGCCGTGTCGACGACCGCGTCATCGTCGTCGGTCGTGTACGGGCCGTCGTTTTCGCCTTCGCTGTCAGCGAAGTCGTATTCCTGATTGTCGTTCGTGTCGCGGTGGGCCATCGGGACGAGGGTGTCGTCCTCTTCGAGCGGTTCGTCGAGGTGGATGCCCACGTTCCGGTGGAGACCCGGTTCGAGGTATTCGGAAGAGCCACGGATGCTACCGAAGACCTCGCCGTCGAGGACTGTCGAGTCGTGAACCGTCACGAAGCCACCCTCAGCGACGAACACCTCGTCGACGGTAACGTAGTGGCCGGAAGTCGCGGTGTCGTTCATCGTGACCGTGGTCTCGTCGGTCGGCGTCACGGCCGCGGTGTCGAGGACGGCTTCATCCTGGTCGTTGACGAAGGGGCCGTCCTCACCGCCCTCGGATTCCGCGAAGTCGTACTGCTGGTTGTCGTTCGTATCCTGGTGGGCCATCGGAATGAGGGTGTCCTCGTTCTGGAGTTCGTCGTCCAGTTGGACCCGAACGTTCTCGTGGACGCCGGCTTCGAGGTACTGGCTCGTGCCACGAATGCTGTCGAAGGTTGCGCTATCGAGCAGCGAGGAGTCGTGAATCGTCACGAAGCCGTCCTCGGAGAGCTCGACGCGGTCGACGACGACGGAGGAGCCGTCGGTCGGCTGGTCGCCCATCTGGACCGTCGCGCTGACGGTCACGTTGGCGGTGTTGACGACCGCCTCACCGTCGGCGGTGTAGGGGCCGTCGGCTTCCCCGCTGCTGGAGACGAACGAGTAAATCCGGTCACCGTCCGTATCACGGTGCGGCATGGCGACGAGGGTGTCGTCCTCGGCAAGCGGCTCGTCGAGGGTCACGGTGACGTTCTCGTGGGTGCCCGGCTCCAAGTAGTCGGAGGAGCCACGCACGCTCGTGAAGACGGCTTCGCCGCCGTCGAGGACGGTCGAATCGTGGATGGTGACGAACCCGCCGTCGGGTACCGTCACTTCGTCGACGACGACCGTCGTGCCGCCGGAGGTCTGTTGGGAAATCGTTGCGTCTGCGGACTGACTCTGGGCGCCGACCGTTCCGGCGAACCCGAAGGCCACGCCGCTCGTGACCAGCAGGAACGCCATTAGGACAGCACCTATGCTACGATGCATGGGTATACCTTCTCAAACATATAAAAAGGCGTTTGCCGAACTAAGGCCCAAATTCATCCCAGAGGAATACAGAATCGACAGAAGAGACTCCATTCCGTCCGGTTCGTGTTCGCATCGCTACGGGAAGGTTTCGCTGAAATGATGTTATAAAACAGTTACCGGGCGACGGCGGGGGTTCGGTAGGCCGTGTCTACCGACGTGATGGAACCGTTCGGATGGGAAGGGCGGTCAGTCCCAGGTGACCCACGTCAGGAAGGCCAGCCCGATGAACTGGAGCACGCGGAGCAACGCGAGGGCGGTCTGGGCGATGGGCGGGACCATCTGGTCGTTGTGAATCCAGGCGTTCAGTCCCGGATGGAGGATGAAGAAGTAGACCATCATCAGGTTCTCCCCGAGGAGGAAGAAGCTGAACATGACCAGCCCCAGCGTGTGTTTCGAGCGGATTTGCCACCAGTTGCGGCCCCAGACGTAGAGGAGCCCGGCAAGTAGGACGGTATTCAGGACGGCGAAGACCTGCACGATACGTACGAGCACTATACATCACCTTCCAATCTGACGTACATATACACTTTCCCAAATTCACCCATATTAGGTCACCTTCTCCAAGATTTCCTCGACGGTGTCCCAGTGGACCCGCGTCGATTCGCTCGGCAAGTAGACCTTCCCGTAGTCGTCGCCGCTGTCGGTGACGACGTTGTTGTCTTCGAGCACCTCGAGATGGTGTCTGACCGTCTTGTAATCGAGTTCGAGGTCCTCAGCCAGTTGATTGGCGTTTCGCGGCCGCTCGTCCAGCGCCCGCAGGATGCGGGCGCGGTTCGCCCCACCCCGAGTTCCGGAGAGCACATACCAGAGGGCCGCCTCCATTACCAACGCACACACAGGCATCCGACGTAAAAGAGGGGGATTCCGGCGGGTCTAGACAGTAAAAAGGTGTCCCTCAGTTGGCACCTCAAAGATGCCCATTCGCGCACCCGCGTCCATCCACCCATGCCCGTACGAGAACGACGCCAGCGCGTTCACGAGGTCGTCCTCCTCGCGGAAGTGCCGGCCGTCTTCGAGATACGACCGGGCCATCTCCTCGTATTCCAGCGCGGCGTCGTGCAGCGGCGTTCCTTCCTGCGGGGCGATTTCGGCGGCGTCCAGCGCCTCCGCCAGCAGTCGCTCGTAGCGGTCCGTTTTCTCTTCGAGGTCGGCGGCCATAGCGAGGGTATCGACCGCCTACTAAAAGAGTACCAGCATCGGTTTTCGAGTAAGGAGATTCCTAAACGGTCGAACAGAGGGGCGGGTAAAACAGACGTTAGCATCCGCGAGCGAACGGAGTGAGCGAGCGGTTCGCGGCGCCGAGCGAAGCGAGGCGCCGTAGCGCGCCAGACCGGCGGAGCGTGCAAAAAGTGGCTAGTTCCCAGCTGCCGACCGCGCGCCGCAGGCCTCACACCGGAGCAGTTCGGCGCCGTTTTCCTTCTCGATACGCGTGTCCGGAAGGCCACACTCCGGGCAGATGACGTAGCCGTCGACGTATTCGTCCATGGCCTCCTGAACCCGGTTGCGACGGAACTCGCCGGTCAGGCGGAGCCGCCCCCGTTCGTCGATGGTCGCGGAGGTCCCGAGTTCGTTCTGGAGGTATTTCATCACGTGGTCCTCGGTGCGGTCCAGCGTGTCGATAGTGGACTGGAAGTTCTCGTAGACAGTGACGTTGCCCTCCTGTCGGACGTCCGGGTCGGGAAGGTCGAAGCGGCTTGCGGCCTCCTCGATATCGGGCGTCTCCTCGATGGCGCGGTCGAGTTGCTCTTCGTAGTCCATGACTACTCTTTTCCCCTCCTCGGGGAAAAATTTTCCCAGAAATCGACAGCCCTTGCCGGAAATCCGAAACCGTTGGTAACGATACGCACGGAGCGTCTATCGGGGATATGTGTTAACCTGTGTCAGGATAGTTCTATATGTCCCGAGTCGCTACGCGCATATGACCATGAAAAAGCAGGAGCTCATTCATCTCCACGGCCTGCTTGCAGAGGTATGCAACCACTACGAGCAGGTAGCCGATTGTGAAGTCGAACACCAGAAATACACCGAACTCGGCGTTCGACCGACATCGATCCACAAATCAAAAACCGACCACAAGGCAGCTGTTTTCGCGCTCGCTGACGGACTCACTGAAGAGATGAGCTCGGAAGCCGAGACGCCGGTCTCCGCAACGGCCGACTAACCTCGCCGATAGCGCGGCGGTTCTCTCAGAACGCAACACCCGACAGCGGCGCTACTCGTCGATCAGTTCCTCGAACTCCGGGAGGACTTCGTCGTCGTCCTCGCCGTCGGAGTCCGTCTCCGACGTTTCGGCGGCCTCCGCTTCCTCCTCGTCCTCTTCGAGGACCTCGATTTCCAGAACCTCCAGCGGGATGTTCTTGAGGCGTTTGCCGATCTCCTTGCGGGCGATTCGGGCGGCGTGTTCGTCGCGCTCGACGTTGAAGACGGTCATCTCCAACTCCAGTGCGACCAACCCCTCGTCGGCCGCGATGAACGCGGGTTCGAGTTCGTCCGCACAATGCGGACAGTCACGGCTCCCCATGCTGATCTCGACGTAGTTAAGGTCGGGATTCAGCATCTCCCCCGTCTTCGAAATCGCGATTCGCACCGCCTCGTCGGCCGTTGATACGTCGTACACCGGTACCGCGGCTTCGACGACGACTCGGCAGTCCATGTTAGTCATTAACGTCCGAACCGACATGAAGGTTCGGCCGCACGCGATTTGGGACTCACGACCACTCATCGGCGGGACTCGAAAGGCCGAAACCACCCGACACCTACGGGTAGGTATGGAAACGGGGACGATTCCGATAGCGGACCTCGACGGCGGCCTCGATTTGCAGTCGACCGTCGAGAGCGGCCAGTCGTATCTGTGGCGCCGCGAGGACGACCGGATGTACGAAACCGACGCGGCCCACGGCGGCGACGCGTGGTATTACACCGTGCTTCCGGCGACCGAAACCGGGACGAACGAACCCGAAGTCGTCCGCGCGCGCCAGACCGACGGCCGTCTCGACTGGGAAGCGTCCACGCCCAATGCACCTGCCCACCTCGAACACCTGCTCCGACTCGACGACGACCTCGATGCAATCATCGACACGACGCCGGAAGACCCGCTCATCGACCGCGCCTACGAGCAGTACGGCGGGCTCCGTCTCGTCCGGGACCCGCCGTTCGGCTGTCTCATCTCCTTCATCTGCTCAGCACAGATGCGCGTTTCCCGGATTTACGGGATGGTGACGACGCTGGCCGAGGAGTACGGCGATTCGGTCGCCTTCGACGGCGAGGAGTACCACGCCTTCCCGACGCCCGAACAACTCGCTGAAGCGACCGAAAGCGAACTGCGGGACCTCTCTCTGGGCTACCGTGCGCCCTACGTCCAGCGGACCGCCGAGATGGTCGCCAGCGGCGAGGCGACGCCGGAGGAAGCACAGGGACTGGCCTACGAGGACGCCCGCGAATCGCTGACCCGCTTCGTCGGCGTCGGCGACAAGGTGGCCGACTGCCTCCTCCTGTTTTCGCTCGGCTATCTGGAGGCCGTCCCGCTGGATACTTGGATTCGGACCGCCATCGAGGACTACTACCCGGACTGCGAACGCGGTTCCTACACAGACACGTCTCGCGCTATCCGCGAGCAGTTCGGCGGCGATTACGCCGGCTATGCTCAGACGTACGTGTTCCATTACCTCCGCAACGGCGGCGAGTAATCCGGCGTCACCCCCCACGCGGACCTGACGTTTTTGAAGAATCCCGCACCATGCACGCCCATGAGCGACCGAACCCGCGCGCACGTCTTCGTCTCCGGGACGGTACAGGGCGTTTACTACCGAGCGACCACTCGCGATACGGCCCGCGAGCGTGGCGTCGACGGCTGGGTCAAGAACCTCGAGGACGGCCGCGTCGAAGCCGTCTTCGAGGGCGACGAGGACGCCGTCGAGGGGATGGTCGAGTGGTGTCACACGGGCAGTCCGCAGGCCCGCGTCGATGACGTCGAGGTCGAATACGAACCGCCGGAGGGCCTCGATGGCTTCGAAATACGGTACTGACACGCCGGAAAAATTACCCCCTGACCGCACGAAGCCTCACGTATGATAACGAGCGAGGAGATGGCTGTCGTCGACGCGAACGCCGAGGCCCTCGGCGTGCCTCGCAAGCAGTTGATGGAGTCGTCGGGCAACGCCGTCGCTCGCGTCGTTCGCGAGCACGCCGCTCCGGGAGATTCCGTGACGCTGGTCTGTGGCCGCGGGAACAACGGCGGCGACGCCTTCGTCACCGCGCGGTTCCTCTCGGAGTTCGACGTTACCGTGCTCCTGCTCGGCCGACCTGAGACAATCCGGACCGACATCGCGCGCGAGAACTGGGACGCCCTGCAGGAAGCCGAAATCGACGCCCGAACGGTGACTGATTCGGCCGGTTTCGACCTCGACGCTCCGGACGTCGTCGTCGACGCGATGCTCGGAACGGGCGTCACCGGCGCGCTCCGTGAACCCGAGGCGACCGCCGCGCAGGCCATCAACGCAACCGAGGCGACGGTCGTCTCCGTCGACGTCCCCTCCGGGGTCGACGCCGATACCGGCGAGGCGCCGGGTCCGGCCGTCGAGGCCGACCACGTCGTCACGTTCCACGACGAAAAGCCGGGACTCGCGGACCTCGATGCGGACCTGACCGTCGCCGATATCGGCATTCCCGAAGCGGCCGAACTGTTCGTCGAACGGGGCGACCTCCAGCGACTCTCGCGGGACCCGACCGGACACAAGGGCGATTTCGGCTCCGTCCTCGTTGTCGGGGGCGGCCCCTACACCGGTGCACCGGCGCTGTCCGCACAGGCCGCGCTCCGGGCGGGCGCGGACCTCGCCTACGTCGCCTGTCCCGAACCCGTCGCCCGCGAGGTACAGGGCTACAGCGAGAACCTCATCGTCGAAACGCTCCCCGGCGACTACCTCGCGCCGCCGCACGTCGAGAAGTTGCTGCAGTCGGCCGAGGACGCCGACTGTGTCGTCTTCGGTCCGGGCCTCGGCGACCAGGACGTGACGCTGGAGGCCGTCGCGGACTTCCTCGAGGAGTTCTCGGGCACCGCAGTGGTCGACGCCGACGCCCTGCAGGTCGTACCCTCTGTCGAGACCGACGCGACGCTCGTCTGTACGCCCCATCAGGGCGAGTTGCGGAAGATGGGCGGCGAGACCGACGACGACTGGCGCGAGCGTGCGGACCTCGTAGCAGACTTCGCCGACGAACTCGGCCACACGCTGCTGGTCAAGGGTGCTTACGACGTCATCTCGGACGGCGAGACGACCCGCATTAATCGGACGGGCAACCCCGGGATGACCGTCGGCGGTACCGGCGACGTTCTCGCAGGCGCGACGGGCGCGCTCGCTTGCGTGCTCGACCCCGACGATGCGGCCCCCCTCGCCGCCTACGCCAACGGCCGGGCCGGCGATATCGTCGTCGACGAGCAGGGCTACGGTCTCACGGCGACGGACCTCTTCGAAGCCCTCCCGCGGGCGCTGTGGCCCGACGAGTGAGGGGCCTCCAGTCCGCTTCGACCCCGGTAGTTTTTCGCGCCGTGACTCTCACGTTCGGGTATGAGCGACGAGTCCGACCTCACGCACGTGACCGACGAGGGCGACGCCCAGATGGTCGACGTCGGCGACAAGCCCGACACGGCCCGGCGGGCGGTCGCCCGCGGGAAAATCAGTCTCGAATCGTCGACGGTCGACGCGATTCGGGACGACGGCATCGAGAAGGGCGACGTGCTCGCCGTCGCCCGCGTCGGGGCGATTCAGGCCGTCAAACACACCTGGGAGACGGTTCCGATGTGCCACCAGATTCCGATTACGAACGTCGACACCGATTTCGAACTCGGCGAGGACCACGTGTCGCTGACCGTCGCCGTCGAGACGACGGGTAAGACCGGCTGTGAGATGGAGGCCCTCGAAGGCGTTACGACCGGCCTCAACACGGTCTGGGATATGGTCAAAGCCGCCGAGAAGGACGACGCGGGGCAGTATCCCGGAACGCGCATCTCCGATGTCGAAGTCGTTACGAAGGAAAAACGGCGGCTGGACGGGGAGTGACGGGTGGGAAGTACCGGCCGGTTAGAATAAATCCCGAAGCAAGCGTTATTCCGCCGTCGCGGGAACGAGGTCGCCCGCCTTCGCCCGGGCCTGTTCGACGATAGCGGGCCGAGCCTCGAAGTCGACGACGACCTGTTCGCCGTAGTCGACGTCTTCGACGTGGGCGTGGTCGTGGAGCCACGAGACGAGGCTCATCGTATCGTCGGCCATCGGGATGACGAGGCGTTCGTGGAGCCAGTCGGGGAGTTCGGCGTCGATGCGGGCCCGTAGTTCCGCGATGTTCTCACCGTCCTTCGCGCTGACGGCGACCGGGTCGGGCGCCAGCGCGTTCAGCGCGTCCTTCTTCCGTTCGAGTTCCTCGTCGTCGATTCTGTCTATCTTGTTGAGGACCGTTACGATGGGCGCCTCGTTGCGCTCATAGAGGGTGTCGTGGGAGGTCACCAGTTTCTCGCGAATCTCCTCGACGGAGTCGGAGACGTCGACCACGAGCAGGACGAGGTCGGCCCGATAGACCTCCGAGAGCGTCGATTTGAACGATTCGACGAGCCAGTGCGGGAGGTCCGAGATGAAGCCGACGGTGTCGGTGACCAGCACGTCGCGGCGGTCGAACTCCGCGCGTCGAGTAGTGGTTCCGAGCGTCGTGAACAGCCGATTTTCGGATTCGGCGGTCGCATCGAGGTCCGGGTGGAGACCCTCGTTTTCGTCGATATCGAGGTCCTCGGAGAGTCGGCGCAGTAGCGTCGATTTGCCGGCGTTGGTGTAGCCCGCCAGCGCGACGAGGTCGAAGCCGGATTCCCGACGCTGTTCGCGGCGGTGTTCCTCGGTCTGCTCGATGCGTTCGAGTTCGTCCTTGATACGGCTTATCTGGGCCTTGATGTCCTGTTCGCGGGACTCGTCGTACTCACCGAGGCCCATGAAGCCCGGTCGCTCGTCCCGTTTCGCGAGGGAGGCTTTCGCCTCAGCGCGCGGGAGTTCGTACCGCAGTTCCGCGAGTTCGACCTGTAGTTGCGCCTTCTTGGTCTGGGCGCGCTGGCCGAAGATATCGAGGATGAGTTTGAAGCGGTCCAGCACCTCGACGCCCTCGGGGAGTTCGGTCCCGAGGTTGTACATCTGGTAGGGGCCGATGCGGTTGTCGAAAATCACCGTCGTCGCGTCGCTGTCGGCAACGACGGTGGCCAACTCCGCGACCTTCCCCTCCCCCATGTGGAGTGCGGGGTCCTCCTTTCGGGTCTGGGTCACCTCGCCGACGACGGTGTAGCCGGCCGCGCGAGCGAGGTCACGTACCTCTTCCGTATCGGGGTCTCCGTCGTCGACGCGCTTGGCGACGACGGCCTTTCCGTTAGTCCCTGTCACTTACTATAGGATAGATGGCCACGGTATTTAAGCACCCGGACACCGTGTGATTCGTTGACAGTCGTGGCTATCGAGTCGAGATTTCGTCTTCGTCTTTGACAACCCGCGTTTCCGCCTCGCCGCTGGTCTCCTCGTTGACGAGGTCGTAGAACTCGTTTTGGAGGCCGGCCGGGAACTCCATGACACCGACCCACGACCCGTCTGATTGCCATTCCTCGCTTTTGAGGTCGCCGAACTGCCGGATTTGCGCCTGTGCGCTGCCGGCGTAGTCGGCGGGCACCTGTACCGCCATCACCACCTCGTCGAAGCGGATGGGGATGACCGGCCGCAGGTCGTCCAGCGCCTCGTCGACCTGCTGTTCGACGGGTTCCATCGGGTCAACCTGGAAGCCCGCCTCTTCGAGGGCCCGTTCGATGCGTTCGGGCGGGTGTGGCGCGTCGTCCATCTGCGGGTTCACCGCGTTGCGCGCGATTTTGTTGACGAGCTGTTTGTGCTTCTGCTCCTGCATCTCGCGGCGCTGTTCGGCCGTAATCTGGATTTCCCCCTGCTTGATGACCTCGGGGATGATTTCGAGGGGGTCGGTCGTCCCGAAGACCTCTTCGAGGGCGTCCTCCGGCGGGCGGTCACCCGAGGAGGCGTCCTCGAAGACGTCCTCTGCGGCGATGACGTCCTCCAGGTCGCCGTCGAACTCGCCGCGTTTGATGGCCAGCGCCGCGTCGGGGTCGACGAGCACCTCGAACCGCTGTCCGTGGGATTCGAGACGGGCGGTGACCGCCTCGTCAAGGGATATCATACGTCTCGCTACGGGCGGGCGGGGCTAAAAGGTGTTTACAAAAAGGCGGGTCGAAAACAGCGGCGGCGCGCTCAGGTCTGCTGGCCGATGAGGACGTTTTGGTCCTCGCTGCCGACCGTCGAGGATTCGCTGCCGACTTCCTTGTTCTCGCCGGCATCGGGGTCGACTGCCACGGCCTCTGCGGGTCCGAAGGTGTACGGGCCGGACGCACCGGGGGATGCCGGGGCCTCGACGAAGTAGGTGAACGTCTCCGTGTCGTCGCCCGAAACGTCGCTCGAATCGACGGTCTCGTCGCTGACGTTCCCCGCATTGTCTTTGCGCACGAGTTGGATGCGAGTACGGCCGTCCTCCGTCTCCCCGTCGACGACTGCGTCGCTGTACTCGGTCTGCAGGGACCACTCCGACGGAATCACGTCGTAGAGTTCCGCCTCGTCCGTGAGGTCGTCGTTGAAACTCTCGAGGGTCACGTTGACCTCGTTGGTCTGCCCACCGAGGAAGACCGACCCATCGTCGCTTCGGGTCCCGGTCGCCGTGAAGTCGACGACCGGGTCATCGAACCGTGCGGCCGGCGAGAAGCCGACGTTGAAGTCGAAGTTC